>NZ_JH597773.1:1667549-1995588 GCF_000243335.1 Leptonema illini DSM 21528
AGCTTTGATTCTCGAAGAAATCGAAACGTTATGCGGCAAGACAGGGGAGCATAAGAGAGGCCGTGGTCTTGCCCATCGAGGCGGCAGCCAGCGTGGTTCCATTGTGCTCGATGGAGAAAGGGTGGCCATCCAGAGGCCCAGAGCTCGACGTAACGGCAAGGAGGTGAAGCTGGAGCGATATGAGATCCTTCAGGATCGCTCTGATCTTCGCGAGCATGTTGAGCGCCTGATGCTGGCGGGCATGGTTTAAAAGAAACCAAGGGGGGAAGGTAAAGAAACTTTCTCTTACACTTGGGGTTTCGTCAGGGTTCTATTGGGGGTTGGGAAAGGAAGCAGCCGTGAGTCGCTCAATCATTTGAATTCACGCAGGTTTCCTGATCAGACATTCTGGTGTATTGTTCTTGATGGCATCGTATTCGGCGGCTCTGTCGTAATCGTTGCTCTCGGGGTCGATACGGCCGGAAACAAGCATTTTCTGGGCATTTCTGAGGGGTCTACAGAGAATGCTGATAGCGCACTCAGTGTCCTTCAATCAATCGAGAGCCGTGATATCCGCTTCACAGATCGTGTGCTTGTCGTCATGGATGGATCAAAGGCTCTTGAAAAAGCGGACCAGAGAGTTCTTCGGAAAGAAGGCAGAGATCCAACTCTGCTACCTTCATAAACAGAGAAATGTTCTTGCCAAGCTCCCACGGAAGTATCATGCAGAATTCTGCAAGAGATACAAGCAGGCATTAAGCGCTAACAGTTATGAAGATGTATGCAAGCGAGATGCGGTCCGTTCTATCATGGCTCGAATCCATGAGATAAAGTGTCTCTGAGAGTCTTCAGGAGGGTTTAGAGGCATTGTTAATGATGAATCGTATCAATATGCCGCATAAATTGAGAACATCCTTTTACACAACCAATCTGATTGATTGGGATATTCTCGAATCCCAGATGTCAGCTTAAACGGGTTAAAGGGTCAAGGCCTCAGACAGATCAGGTGTTGCGATGGGTTGGCAGTATCCTGCTATCACAGGAGGAACAATTCCGTAAGGTGCGGTCATACACTCATATCCATGAGTTCTTAAACAGCTTCCTGGATAAAAAGATTGACGAGCGGATCTCGGCATAGGATGCATTCAGTGGGTCCCGCCTCAAAGTCTAACTATCACTGGGACATAGTCGATTTCCTTTCTTAACAAGGTTCCTCATTTTTTCTGTTAATATTTTCTTTCGGCTTGCCGGCCTCTTTTTCCCTACCAGACAACGAGATCTTTTCAGGCGGCTCGCCGACTGTCTCCAGAACGTCGAAGACAGCGGCCTGGAGGCACTTCGCCTAAATAAAGATATGCGCAGTGGATTTGCTGAAGTCTATGGCAGACGAATAGAATATCCAAACATTCATAAACAAAAGCGGAAAACCCCTCAAAACATCAAGGCTGTTGTTGATGCCTGCATTTCGCAGTCGATGTTTTCTATTTGGAAGTCACACGAAGATTTCTTTCGGGTAATAAACTTTAACTATTTGACGAATCTTTCCCCTTTTCACCGCAAGATACTCCAATTAACTTCACTGGCAGATTTTATTGCTCTCGTATCCGAAAAAGTGAATTCGCCAACTGCATTTGAAAGTCTCACGAATGACCAACTTCATCTTGCACTTGGATTACAATGCCACATATTTGTAACAGCAGATAAGCGACTGCTACAAAAGGCAAATTTCATAAAGAATTGGCTGGAGCTACCAGTGCATGTATTCGACGTTGATGGATTTGCAAAGTTCCTTCTCAGGCAAGTCTACTTGAAAGATCACCCCGAGCAAACAACCGGGACTTTTCGCTGCACCGTAAATTCGAATGGCCGCAAAATAAAGGAATATGAAATCGATCTGGCTTGATAGCGCCCGCCTCTTTCCTCTGTTGACAGATACGGTACCTCATCGTATCCCACATCGTCTGAAGGTCATAGCAATCCTGCCAGATGATTTTATTCTGCTCAGAAACTATCGGGCGGAAAAAAAGAAACGGCTACTGTTAAGCCGAAATCGAGTATCAAAACTACCTCGCAGATCAGGCCGATCTGTGAACAAGGACGGAAACCATGAAGCCCGAGAAAAAGCCCGACTTCCTGAATCGTTTGAGTGCTTCGCTTTCAGAAAAAGGTCGTGAAAACGCCGGAAAGCAGGCAGAGGCGATGCTCTTCCAGATAAAGCTGGCGGAGCTGCGCAAGGCTATGGGTCTGCGTCAGGAAGATGTGGAGACTTTCAGCCAGTCGAGTCTTTCCAAGATCGAATCGCGTGCAGACATTAAGATATCGACGCTTCGAGAATACCTGGATTCTATCGGCATGCAGCTTGAAATTAAAGCAAGGCCGCGTAAGGCCGGTGCTGCAAAGAAGAAGGAATACGTTTTGTTGAAGACATGAAGTCGAGGGCTTGACGCAGATCCAACTTCGTTTCCATACTGTTCTGAGGCCCCAATTGATGAGCCATGGTAAACCAACCGAGAAAAAAGCATGGTGGATTCTTGCCGTACTGATTCTTGCGACGACTGCCGCCCGTTGTGGCCAGGATCGTTTTCCATCACCGACCCCGGAGTGGTTTTTTGAGGGTTGGGCGTGCGAGCCAGATACCCTGTTTAACAACCATCGGCCGAAAGATCAGAATTGTGCAGGTAAGCCGGAATATCTATATCTGCTGTACCATCGCGATACGTCAAATCCATCCGTTGTCAGTGCAGGCTGTACGGAGAACTCAGTGGCGGCATCTGACTTTCCGAGGGCGGTGTTGCAGGTGCTTTACGAAATGCCCTGTAGCTCGGGCGGTGTCTGCCCTTCTGAGATTGGATTGCACGGAGCGGAGTTAATCGTTACCGCGTCCTCCCGGTTCGATGTCCATAGATGCACAGTGGACTTCGATTCTGATGGTCGTAAGAAATGCGTCTGCCTGCTCTACTTGCACTTTCCCGGTGGAAGAGAGGCTGCGAAAGCGGCAATTTCAGGCTTTACTGAGCATTGACAGACTGGATCAAGTATTCGATGATATGAAAGTGGCCTCGCAAAAAAATCATACTCCTGATAGTCATGGTTTGCGCTTGTGTTGATCCAGCAGCATCACGTCGTCCGTCAGCACGCACACGGCCCGAAGACCGGTGTCCGGAGCGAATCGCGGGAGTTAAGGAAGCGCCGCCGGAAGTATTGCAGGCAATCTGCGCCCATGAAAGCGAGCCTGGCGTGCCCAGATGCGGACAATACCAAGCGTTCGCCGTTCACGACGGTATGATGCGCTTCGAATGCGGATATGCGGGCCCCTGGTGGATCAATGGATACTTCAACGTCTCCGATCGAACCGTGATCCTGAAACCGATTTCGCCCCCTCGGCCTTCACGAAGATTCTGGTATGCCCGTGATTTTTCAGAGGGTATGGCGCCGGTTTCTCCTGACTTCGGCGACAACTGGGGCGACCAATGGGGATTCATCGATAGATCGGGCAGCTTCGTTATTCCTCCTTCGTTCGATCAAGCCCTTCCTTTCTCTGAAGGACTGGCCCCCGTTGCCGCCGGGAAAAGACCGATTGCTAAACCATGCTACCATCCTGTGGGGACGACTAACCCACAGTATATCGGGTCCAAATGGGGATTCATTATGCACAACGGCCAATGGGCCATTCGTCCATCGTTCGATCAGGCGGAGAGTTTTTCAGAAGGCCTCGCTGCCGTTCGCGTAGGTGCCACCTGGCGGCCCCATCCGGAGTCGGGGTGCTTTTTTCTGTTTGGCGGCAAATGGGGCTTTATCAATAAAGCAGGCGCATTGGTCATCCGGCCAGGCTTTGACGTAGTTCTCCCTTTCTCTGAAGGAGTTGCAGCGGTAAGAATTGGCGTTAAATGGACTCCTGACAGAGTCGGCAATAATGTCGACGGCCTGCCCGGGGGAAAGTGGGGCTTTATTGACAGGAAAGGCACCTTTCTTATTCAGCCTCAGTTCAGTTATGCAAAGTCATTCAAATCAGGCAAGGCATACGTCGAAATTCGGGAAAAAGCATTTCTACTGTTGCAAGACGGATCGCTTGAGGAGACTGAAAAACAGTTGCCGATTCAATAATGGGGAAAGATCGTTTCAAAGCCAATGAAACCTCATTCTATCTTCGCCATTCTGCTGCTCTATTCACTCTGTGCCTGCGTGCCTCGACTATCCATCATCATCTGTCAGGGCTATGAATTGACAGACAGTCAGTGCGGTCAATCCATCCCGCTGACAGTGAAACCGGCAGCCAGCGATTACTGCCAGTCAATCAAGGCAGAAATTCCATCGCAAGAGACGCTACGTCAATACCATGAGCATAGAGAAAGTTACCCCGGTCTGGATGCAGCATTACAGGGGAAAATAGTCTGGGCAGACAACGCTACATCGGTTACTCAAGAAGAGGTCGAGGCTGCCGGCGGTGTCTGGGAAGAAACAGGCGGTGATCCGAACGCTCAATGGCATAAACATCCGACAGTTGGCAGCTTCTCAGCCTTTGATTGGAGTACCGGCCAGGCTGTCCTCGTAAAGAAGACAGAAGCTGCCTATGCGATTTGCAGCCCATCCACGCCATGAACAATCTCACAAGCGAAAGCCGAACTCTTAACATCCGATATGCTTTGCCCACAGAAATCCTCGATAGACTCAGCGCTGTGTATGAATGCATGGACGGATGGCTCGGTTACGGCAATGGTGAAAACGGCGAAGAAGGTATTCCTTACTGGTTCAGTTTCAAAGAAAGCGGGCCATCCATTTCGGCTTCGATGGAACCCAGCGGGCTTCAGTTCGATGTTTCTCATATGAATAAGGAAGAATGGAACTCCTGGCTCAGCCGCTTTAAGGCTGAAGCGACGAAGACACTGGGGTTCAAGGTGGGTGAGCTTGAGATTGGCGAAGTTGACGAAGAAATTGAGTGGATAGATGAGGCATAACGACCCTGTTCCGGATTTCACGAAACATTGCATTACCATTCACAATGTTTGATTCATCTAAAAAAAAGGCCATCACTGATCTGACGACACGACTGAAACAGTCCGATGATCGTGTAAAAGAAGCGATACGAGCCCTCGCACCCAAACACACTGGCAATGAGAGAGCAGAATATGAAGCAGCGAACGAGGAGAATCTCAGGCTGCAACGCGAATTAGCTCAACTGAAAGAGATGCCTGTTGCTTATCCGCTCGAAGGAGTTCCACAATGGGATGTTGGTGCTCCGATGCCGCATGTGCTTTCTTCTGGATACCGAACAATCCTGCTCTATTACGTGCAGGACATTGAATCTGATCTTCCCCCCTTTTCCTGGACAGGAGACAGTAAAATGAAAAGGGGTAATTTATGGGCAAAAGAGGCCAGCATTACGATGATAGCTTTCGCAGAATGGCGGTGGATCGGTGGATTCGCGGCGGCAAAACCAGCAAGGAAGTAGCCGACGATCTTGGAATCTCTGTCAATTCCTTGAGAGCATGGAAAGCGCTGTATCTATCAGAACCGGGTGGACCCCAGCAGCAAAACCTGCAAGAGGAAGTTAATCGTTTAAAAAAGGAAGTCATGGAGCTACAGGAGGAGCGCGATATTCTAAAAAAGTCCGTTGCCATCTTCTTGAAACCCCGAAAATGAAATTCGCCTGGATACAGGAGAATCGCTCCGAGTTTTCGGTAAGGAAGATGTGCCGTGTGCTTGATGTATCGGAGAGCGGCTTTTATGAATCACAGATTCGACCTCCTTCACAGCGCTCAACAGAAGATGCTCGAATTGTGGAAGCAATCAGAGTGATCGCTGATGAAACGTTTGGTACCTATGGCAGTCCTCGCGTGACTCCGGAGCTCCATAATACAGGCATGAAAGTTAACCGAAAGCGGGTGGAAAGGCTGATGAGGGAAAACGACATTTCTGCAAGAAATCCGAGGGTTTTTCGTGTAAAGACGACGGATTCCAATCATGAATTGCCGGTTTCGCCCGATCTTGTTCAGCGAAACTTTGAGCCAGGTGCACTTGATCGAATCTGGGTAACTGATATCACCTATATCGAAACAACCGGAGGATTCGCTTACCTGACGACCTTCATGGACCTTGGAAATCGTGAAATCGTCGGCTGGAAACTTTCTGACAATATGCGATCGGAGTCGATCGTTGCCGCTTTGAGGCAGGCCTTGAATCGAAGGGGGCAGAATACCAAAGGCCTGATTATACATTCAGATCGTGGGGTACAATATGCATCGAAAGAGTATCGTGATGTATTGAAAGGTAAGAAGATAAGCCAGAGCATGAGTCGCAAAGGGAACTGCTGGGACAATGCTGTTCAGGAATCGTTCTTCCATACCTTGAAAACTGAATGTTTATACAGAATCGGGTTTTTTCCGAATTTTGAAGACCTACGAAGAATTCTGTTTGACTATATCGAAGTGTTCTACAACCGTAGAAGGAGGCATTCTGCTCTCGGGTACTTAAGCCCGGTAGCTTATGCACAGCAAATTGCATGATTCCCTCCGGAATATTGGGGGAAGATCAATCCGAATTGGGATGGCAGCTATGTGAAGATTCGGTCTACGAGCTCCGAAGAGGTTTCCAGAATTGCCGTTGTCGAATTTGATCATTGCTATGCTTATAAGTTCGGCGGACCGAACGATGAAGCACTGGATGGGCATCCGCTCTGGAATAGCGGACTTGAGCCCTATTCTGCTCACCGAATCGAAAACTCACTCTGGACAAAAGAGGAGATGCAGATCAATAGCGTTCACAGCCAGTTTAATCTGGATTACTGGAAAGACCGAAAGCATTTTCTGTTTCTTTTTCATGATGAGCTGTTTGAGTGCATTGCCGACGGTTTTAATATAACCGTTCAAAGCGGGTCCTTTCGCGATGTTGCACAGGCTGCCTTGACTACCGTTTTCAGTGATTAATCCCCCCATATTCCACTTGCCTCTCTCGCCCTACCGACGCACCCTACTCTCCGGTGGCTCATAAGACATTCGAAATCGAGAAAAAGGTGCGCATGCAACACTGCGACCCTGGCGGCGTTGTGTTTACTCCGCAGTATTTCAATCTCTTTGTGGAGGTTCTGGAGGACTGGTTCGCCGATGCACTCAGGCATCCGTTCTCTCAACTGATATCACAGGATTCTTCGGGAACGCCGGCGATGCATATCGAAGCGAGGTTTCACGCCCCATCAAAACTCGGCGATACGCTTGCGTTCCGGCTTCATCTGGAGAGGCTGCGTAGCAGCACGGCCCTGATTCATATCTCTGCTCGCTGTGCGAGTGAAAGACGCTGCTCGATGAAATTCCTGTACGGCTTTTCGAGGCTGGGGTCGTTTGGATTAACACCCTGGCCTGATGAGCTGCGCGAGCGGATGGCGGAGTTTCTTAAAGAATGAACGCGAGCCGCAGCGGTCACCACCTACCCCTCCCGCGCCTCACCGTTCCGGATGCATCGTATGCCAGCGGGTAACGCTCTGGTAGGCCTGCGCTACCTGTAGAACGACGTCATCTTGGTTCTGCCTTCCAACGATCTGCAAGCCGACGGGTAAGCCGTTCGCATCGAATTCGCATGGTACGGAGATAGCGGGCAGGCCGTAATAGTTCACAAAGAACGTATTCTGCGCCGATAAGGCCTGAGGATTTTTGCCCGCTGCCTTTGCTGTAAGAACCTCCCCGGCCGTCGTGGGAAGGATCAGCACATCAACATTCCCGAAAAGATCATCGTTCGCAGATTGACGGTATCTCTCCATATTCTTCATGTCAGGATTTTCGGTGAATGGCACAGTCGTCTCTTGAGTCACATGCCCGGCCTCTTTAAAGGCCGCTGCGGCTGCTTCAAAGTGGGCGCGAATATCGGGGCTTGCAGCATAGTTCATTACTATTCCGATAGACGGTTTTGCCGCTTCGTTATTAGGATAACCGGCAGACGATGATCCGGTTAAACATTCGACGACAGCGACAATATCGGCGACCTCGCGTGCCATAATGCCGACGGTTGCCAGTTTGAGAATGACGTCATCGGCCTTTTCGCCGGCAAGGATTCCACTGTTGTCGATCCTGCCCCAGGTGCATTTGTAGCCGGCGACTCCGCAACAGGATGCGGGCAGACGGCAGGAGCCGATGGCATCGGTGTCGATGGTGGCAAAACACATGCCGGCAGCTACAGCGGCGGCGGAGCCTCCGGATGATCCTCCGGCGATATACTCAGGATTCCATGGGTTACGAACCGGCCCGAAATAGCTTGCGTTGGATGTTGTGCCCATTGCCAGTTCATGCATGTTCATCTTTCCGATAATGATGGCGCCGGCCTGCTTCAGGCTTCGGACGACGGCGGCATCGGCTTTCGGTATACGGTCTTTGAAGTGCTTGAATGCGGCCGTAGTTCTGATGCCTTCCGTATCATACATGTCTTTCAGGCCGACCGGTATGCCATGTAAAGGCCCGCGCCAGTGACCGGCTCTGATTTCGCTTTCGGCCTGCGCCGCTTCTTTCAGAGCGCTGTCGCCGAGCACCGTAATAAAGGCGTTTGTATCAATGTTCAGAGATTCGATTCTCTTCAAGCAGGCCTCGACGACGGCGACGGGTGAGATCTTCAGATCGCGCATCCCGATGCTCGCTTCTTTCAGACTTAAATAGTGCAGGTCTTCCATGATATCTCCTCGCTGAGATCTCTTTACATACCATCTGGTATGTACGCAAGCGTTTTTTCTCGTTCTTCTCTCTATAGGGCCGCCTCTCCCATTGCACCACCAATATTCCTTTCACCCCAATTCCAGCCCGGCCGCTCCCCCTGTGTAGCGGAGCAGGAGTGCGGAGCGGCGACGATTGACGCAGGACGCGTCACTTCGGCGCACACAGGGGGTGCGGCCGGGCATCAGGGGTTCACCGAGAGATCGCCGTTCAGACGCGCTGGATACTGGTAGGGCTTCTTGCAGCGACCACCCTCTATCCGATTATGGCACGTCTTGTTGCGCGGTTTTTGTGAACTCTTCCCCCTTCGACACGACTGCGATCAATCTGCTCGAACAATGCCCGAGTAGTTTTTGCGGTTCACGAAGCCCATGAAGCGTGAATCGCGTGCGTCATCTCTATTGTCGCCCAAAACAAAGTATTGATCGGGAGGAATGGTACATCCTGTCGTTTCGATTGTGTTGCAGAGGCCTGGAACAATGGTTTTTTCCTGCATCTCCACGATATAGTACTGTCGCTGACCTATTTTCTCAGAGAGAATGATCGGTTGCCCATCGAATTCTGCTCTTTTTTGTAGAGTTTCGGATTCTTGAACATTTCGTGCTATAGCAGCCGGCAGAGAATCTGTGACCGTTTGTTCTGCCCGTTGCCACTCTGTACCGCCATTTATACGATACTCAAAAAGAGTTCCGATCACTCCGGCGCGACCGGAACATGATGACGCACCTTTGCATATATCATCGCTTATGAGCCGGATTGTGTCTCCGGGCATTCCCATTAACCGGTACACAAAGACCTTTCCTGGATCCCGGTCCCATCCAACGGCGACAAGCATCCCTCTTTCTGGCTCGCCGCTGACAATGCGAATCTCCTGATTCAGGTGCAGTGTTGGTAGATTCGCTTCTGAGCCAACAGCCGAACGGTTTACGCATCCGCAGAGAATCGCCAACGCTACGGTCACAGTTACAGCTTTCATAGTATTGCATCCGATGCAGACAGGAATCTAAGTCAATACTGAAACGTTACCTCCCTCCCGCCCCCTGAGAGCCTCTTTCTCGCCTGCACCCAACTCCCGTCGCACCTCCAGAACTCCCCTTCCTCAACTTCCAGCCCGTCCGCTCCCACTGGCCCAAATTCCAGCCCACCGGCTCACCCCTGGCCCAAATTCCAGCCCGTTTGATCTCTGCTCGTAGCGAACCATGGATGGGAGAGCGACGGCGCCTGGCGCAGGATCGCGCCACGCGCCGGACGAGCAGAGATCAAACGGGCCCTCTCACATATTATGCACGCTTTTTGCCCGAAAAAAGGGTCGGACCGGTGTAAAATTCGGCCTTAAACCATTTGACATGTTGCTGAACAGAAAATTAGTACTTTATTTACCCCAGACGAGTCAGGCGACATAATCAGACGTTCTGATTGGGGCCGATTTGTCTGGATTAGCAGTAAAGAGCCAAATTTTTTAACGAAAGAGCGACTTTTTCGACGTCCGGGCTGTCTCTATTTTTGTATAGTAGAATGCCGTTTAGTAGAAAAGCCGCCGGAGCCAGAGCCATGAGAATCAGCCGTTTCTATACAAAGACAGCACACGACCAACCCTTTAGTAATGAAGAAGAGCATCCTGCCAGGAAAAGCCGGGTATGGAATGCCTTTTCCTGGGATCGACGCACATCCCGTATCCAGAACCCCGATGGCCGGGTGATCTTCGAGGCCCGTGACATCGAGGTGCCCGAGGCATGGTCTCAGGTCGCCGTCGACATCATTGCACAGAAATACTTCCGTAAAGCGGGCGTTCCTCGCTTTACCCGCCCCGTTCATGAAGAGGGAATCCCGCTGTGGCTGCAGCGTCGCGTTCCCGACGAAGAGCGTCTGGCCGAGCTGCCTGCCGACGATCGCTACGGCTCAGAGACGTCGGGCAAAGAGGTCTTCCATCGCCTTTCGGGCTGCTGGACCTACTGGGGCTACAAAAACGGCTACTTCTCTTCTGAAGACGATGCTCTGGCCTTCTACGAAGAGATGATTTTCATGCTGGCCGACCAGATTGCCGCTCCGAACTCTCCGCAGTGGTTCAATACGGGTCTGCACTGGGCCTATGGCATCGACGGCAAAAGCCAGGGCCACTACTATGTCGATCCGCATACAAAAGAACTCATCGCTTCTCGCAGCTCCTACGAGCGTCCGCAGCCGCATGCCTGCTTCATTCAGTCTGTCGGCGACGACCTGGTGAACGAAGGCGGCATCATGGATCTGTGGGTCCGTGAGGCTCGTCTTTTCAAATACGGCTCGGGCACAGGCACGAACTTCTCTTCTCTTAGAGGAGAAGGCGAACCTCTGTCCGGCGGCGGCAAGTCCTCGGGACTGATGAGCTTCCTCAAGATCGGCGACCGTGCGGCCGGTGCGATCAAGTCGGGCGGCACGACGAGACGCGCTGCGAAGATGGTCTGCCTTGATATGGACCATCCCGATATCGAAGAGTTCGTAAACTGGAAGGTGCATGAAGAGCAGAAGGTCGTCGAGCTTGTGATGGGCTCGAAGCTGGCCAACCAGCATCTGAACCGCATCATGAAGGCCGTGCAGGGCTCTACGGCATCCGACGATTCGAAATACGACATGCACAAGAACGCCGAGCTGAAAAAGGCGGTGCTTGAGGCGAAGCGTTCGATGATTCCCGACAGCTACATCCTGCGTGTCATCGACCTTGTGAAGCAGGGCTTTACGTCCATCCTCTTCGAAGAGATGACGACGGACTGGCAGTCCAAGGCCTATCAGACGGTTTCGGGTCAGAACTCCAATAACTCCGTACGCATCACCAACGACTTCATGAACGCCGTCGAGCGTGATCTCGACTGGAATCTCTACTGGCGCACCGAGATTGAGAAGGCGAACGAAGAGAACCGTCCGGCAAAAGCAGTGCGCAGCGTGAAGGCACGCAAGCTGTGGGATGATATCGCCTACGCTGCATGGGCCTGCGCCGATCCGGGGCTGCAATTCGATACGACGATTAACGAATGGCATACCTGCCCGACTGACGGTCCGATCCGCGCATCGAATCCCTGCTCGGAATACATGTTCCTCGACGATACGGCCTGTAACCTGGCGTCGCTGAACCTGGTGAAATTCCTGAACCAGAAGTCGTCGGAGTTCGACGATCTGGCCTTCCGTCATTCGACACGCCTGTGGACGATCGTGCTTGAGATCTCGGTGACGATGGCCCAGTTCCCGTCCCGTGAGATCGCCCTGCTCTCCTATGAGTTCCGCACGCTCGGCCTGGGTTATGCGAACCTCGGCTCGATGCTCATGCGTATGGGCATCAGCTATGATAGCGATAAAGGCCGCAACATCGCCGGCGCCATCACCGCCATCATGCACATGAACTCGGCGGCGACGTCGGCTGAGATGGCGCAGGAGCTCGGAGCCTTCGCCGGTTACCAGAAGAACCGCGAGCACATGCTGCGCGTCTTCCGCAACCACCGTCGTGCGGCGTATAACGCTCCCGATAGCGAATATGAAGGCCTGACGGTGAAGCCGGTCGGTATCGACGAGGCGCATTGCCCGTCCTATCTGCTTGAGGCTGCCCGCGCCGAAGCCGATCGCGCCCTCGAACTGGGCGAGCAATTCGGATTCCGCAACGCTCAGATGACGGTGATCGCTCCGACGGGAACGATCGGCCTGGTGATGGACTGCGATACGACCGGTATCGAGCCCGACTTCGCCCTTGTGAAATACAAGAAGCTGGCCGGCGGCGGTTACTTCAAGATCATCAACCAGTCCGTTCCGCCCGCTCTCGATCACCTCGGTTATACGGCCGAGCAGATCGACGATATCATCAAGTATGCGACGGGACGCGGCACGTTGAAGGACGCTCCGCATATCAACCATGTCTCTCTGAAGCAGAAGGGATTCGACGACGCCGCTCTGGAAAAGGTCGAAGCGCAGCTGGCCTCAGCCTTCGATATCAGCTTCGTCTTCAACGCCTTCACGCTCGGCGAAGAATTGATGAAGAAGCTTTCCGGACAGGATCCGGCGACGCTGCCCGTAACCTTCAACCTGCTGGAATCTCTCGGTTTCACAAAAGAACAGATCCGTGCAGCGAACGACTACGTAACGGGCACGCTGACGGTAGAAGGCGCTCCTCACCTGAAAGAAGAGCATCTGCCGATCTTCGACTGTGCGAACAAATGCGGTCGTTACGGCCAGCGTTATCTTTCCTGGAAGAGCCACATCCTCATGATGGCGGCGGCACAGCCGTTCATCTCGGGCGCCATCTCGAAGACGATCAACCTGCCCGCCCACGCCACTCTCGACGAGGTAAAGCAGGCCTACGATCTTTCGTTCCGTGTGATGAACAAGGCCATCGCTCTCTATCGCGACGGATCAAAGCTATCGCAGCCGCTGAATATTCAGGTCGAAGACGAAGAAGAGCTGCAGCTTGAAGAAGAGCCTGCGACCGTCGCCGCGGCGGCTCCGCGAGTCGAGAAGGTGGTCGAGCAGATCGAAAAGATCGTGCGTCGTCAGCGACTTCCGCTGCGTCGTGCCGGCTATACCCAGAAGGCAACCGTCGGCGGCCATAAGATCTATCTGCGCACCGGCGAATATGAAGACGGTCGTCTTGGCGAGATCTTCCTTGATATGCATAAAGAAGGGGCGGCCTTCCGTTCTCTGATGAACTGCTTTGCCATTTCCGTTTCTCTTGGCCTGCAATACGGCGTTCCTCTTGAGGAGTTTGTCGATGCCTTCGTTTATACGAAGTTCGAGCCGAACGGCATGGTGCAGGGCAATCCGCATATCAAGATGTCGACGTCGATCATCGACTACATCTTCCGTGAGCTGGCCGTCACCTATCTCAGCCGCTATGAGCTGGCCCATGTCGACATCGAAGACACACGGCCCGACTCCGTGCAGTCGTCACACGTCAGCTCGCCGATCGCTCCGCAGAATGAGCCCCAGGCTCAGCCGTCCGGCGATCTGGCAGTAGCCGAGCGCCCCGCTGCTCCGTCCTGGGTTGTCGTCAAATCCGATGACGGTGCGGCAGCTCAGCAAAAAGAAAGTAAGGCCAGCCTGAGCACACTGGCCCGCATGAAAGGCTACGAAGGCGATGCCTGCCCTGAATGCGGTCAGTTCACGATGGTGCGCAACGGCACCTGTCTCAAATGCATGAGCTGCGGCTCGACGACCGGCTGTTCCTGAGATTTCTGAATAGCGACCGAATTTCTGACCCGGACCCTTGTGGTCCGGGTTTTTGTTTTGACGCCCGTACGACCGATCGCCGTATCGAATGCGCAACCTGTCGCTGGCAAAAGCGATCCGAAAAGCATCCGACAAACATATGGAAAAAGAAAGTGGAGAAATTCTAAAGAACATCACGGCCCGGCTTTACAGGCGTGGCGAGATCGTTTTTAAAGAGGACGACGCCTCAGATGGCCTTGTCTATTTCATCCTGGCCGGAAGGGCGGCCGTGCTCAAGCGCATCGGCGGTAAAGAAAAGGTCATCCATACGCTGCAACCGAACGACATCTTCGGCGAGGTGGCCCTTCTTACCAGCGGAGCCCGCATCGCCACCATCATGGCCGAATCCGAAGAACTGAAGGTTGCCTGCTTCGACGGCACCTCCTTCCTGCGTGAGGCCCGATCAAACCCGAAGTTCGCCCGTAAGCTGACCGTCGCCGCCCTGACCGTGATGGAACGCATTGAGGAGCGCGCCTTTCAGGACGACGGGCATCCGACGGTGGCCGGCGATCTGCTGCGCGAATACGAGCAGCTCATGTCTCCGCTGCGAGCCGGCAACCTGCGCATCCAGGACCTGCTGTACCGTTCCACGATCAAGACGTTGCAGAAGGATTCGACGATTTTCAGAGAAGGACAGGAAAACGACAGCTTCACCTATCTCTTGCTTATGGGCGAGGTCGTCGCCGAAACGAAGCGAAACGGACAGAACGTCGAATGCATGAAGTTCCGCGAAGGCGAATGGCTGGGTGAAACGGCGCTGCTTCATAAGATGACGCGGCGTTATACGCTTCGCGTGACGTCACAGCAGGCGAAGATTCTCTTTCTTGATCGCGACATCTTTTTCAAGATGATGGAGCTCGATCCCGAGCTTCTTTTCAACGTCTTCAAGACGTTCATCCTGCATCTGCGTTACATCGAGAAGGGAGCGCACATTCCGTCTGATGGTTAACCAGACAGATCTTTTTTTCGGGTGAAGTGTCCTTGCTCAAAACAAAAGGAAAGAGAAGAGTCGCTGCCACTGATTCTCTGACATGCGAAAGAAGACGTCGTTGTGGTCGGATTCTACGGCAAGAAAGACGCTCTCTGGAAAGGCGGCGTGCAATTCCTCACCCATATAAAAAGGCACAACCGTATCATTACGTCCATGAACGATTAAGACCGGGCTTTCGATCGATTTCGCCTTACTCAGATTATTAAAGCGATCGCAGGTAATGAGGTAAGGCAGCCATTTCAATCCGGGCGGCATGAAGTGAAAGGCTCCGACGGCGGGCGCCGATGTGAACGGCGATACAAGGGCAATGCGTTGAACATGACCTCTTGCAGCCATCTCGACGGCAACGGCTGAACCGAGCGAATGGCCGAGCGCCGCCGTTCTGCCGGCATCAATGCCCAACTGTCGCTGCACATGAAGCAGTAGCGCCTCGGCATCGGCATAGATCTTCGATTCAGAGGGTGAGCTGTCAGACGAAAGGCCGTAACCGGGATACTCGACAAGAAGCACGTTCCATGCACGGCCGGCGAAGGCCATGCCGAGATCGACATCGCCGTCCATCGTCGCGCCGTTGCCATGAAAGATCAGCAGCAGACGATCGCTCGGTCCCCGCGGACGCATGAGATAGCCGCGCACAGTACGGCCGGCGCTTCCACCACTATTTTCGCTTTTGATTTCGATGAGCGAGCCGTCAGGCGCCTCGGGTACAGGCGCCGTCGCAGGCGCAGGAAATAAGATCGGACGGACGACCACACATCCGAAAAAGAAGGCGAAAAGAGCAAAGACGACGACCGCTGTGAGTAAGCTTGAGATCAGCATAGAAAATCGCCCGCTCCAGAATCTGCGCATGCCCTGCTCCAGAAACGCCCTTCTCTTTCAAAGCTCAGTCGTCGGCTTCGCCCTCTTCCGGTCGCATGAGTGGAAAGAGGATCGTATCGCGGATCGAATGACTGTTCGTGAGAAGCATAACCAGACGGTCGATGCCGATGCCCATACCGCCGGCCGGAGGCATGCCATATTCAAGCGCACGCACATAGTCGAGGTCCATATAGCCGCCCTCTTCATCGCCGGCCTCGCGCAGGGCGACCTGCTCCTGAAAGCGTGCCTTCTGATCAAAGGGATCGTTCAGCTCAGAGAAGGCGTTACCGATCTCGCGTCCGGCGACGTAGGGCTCGAAACGATCGACAAAGCGCGGATCTTCGGGATTGGAACGGGCAAGCGGCGAGATCTCTTTCGGATACTTCGTGATCATCACGGGCTGGATCAGATTGGGCTCCACCGTTTCGTCAAAGAGCACGTCGGCGACATCCCACACGGAGCGGCACTCTTTAAAAAGATGCGCCGCATGGCCGGCGGCGACGGCGGCATCGATGGCCATCTTGCGATCCATGCCTGCATCAAGGGTAACCTTGCCGAATTTCTCGATCGACTCAAAATAACCGAGGCGCTCCCACGGCGCCGTCAGATCAATCGTCTCATCGCCGTACGGGATCTTAAGAGTTCCGTGCACCTCCATACAGGCGCCCGTAACCAACCTCTCGCAAAGTTCCATCATACTGTTCATCGACCCGTAGGCCTGATAGACCTCGAGCATCGTGAACTCGGGGTTATGCTTGTAGCTGATGCCTTCGTTGCGGAAGTTGCGGTTTACCTCGAACACCTTCGGGAATCCGCCGACAAGCAATCGCTTTAAATAGAGCTCGGGGGCGATACGAAGAAAGAGCTGCATATCGAGCGCATTGTGATGCGTGACAAACGGACGGGCTGTCGCACCGCCGGGAATCGTCTGCATCATCGGCGTCTCGACTTCGAGATACCCTTCGTTCTGTAAGAAGCTACGTACGTAGGCGATGATACGAGATCGCAGAATAAACGTCTGCCTGACTTCGGGGTTTACGATGAGGTCAACATAGCGCATGCGGTAGCGTTGCTCTTTGTTGGTGAAGGCATCAAAGACCTTGCCGTCGGCCTCTTTGACGACGGGCAGCGGACGCAGACACTTCGCAAGCAGAACGACCGAAGTGGCGTGAATCGTCTTTTCACCTGTCTGTGTGAGAAAGGGAAAGCCCGTTAATCCGACGATGTCGCCGAGATCCAGGGCTTTGACGATGTCAAAATCGATGCCTTCGTCGTCCCGACGCACATAGAACTGCATACGGCCCGTATCATCCTCGATCTGGAGGAATCCGGCCTTGCCCATCATGCGCTTCGCGCGGATGCGCCCCGCAACGGCCAGCTTCATCGTATCGGAGTACGTGCCCGGATCGAGCGTCAGGATGGCCTGCACCTCGTCCTTTCGATCGAAGGAGGTCAGATAGGGCTGATATCCCTTTTCCTGTACCTTCTGCAACTTCTCGAGGCGGGTTTCAAATTGATCGTTATGCTGTTCAGACACGAAAAAACTCCAGGATCGGCGACGGGCCGGCAAGGGTCTTTTTTTCGCCTGATAAGCCTGAGTAAAGAAAATATTGACCGTATGCGCCAGGCAGAGAAGCTGAAACCGCTTTGAAGGAGATGGGAAAACGCATCGGCCGTCAGGTCCGTGACGGCATCGGGTCCATTCCGAATCGTCTCGATCGTAAGGGTCGGGAGCGGTTGACCATCATGTTTATTCCGCACGGGAACGATCGCGTCTTCACCGTGCATATGAACTGGCATATGATCGGCTTCATTGCCGGCAGTATCGTGCTTTCCATCTTTCTCAGTTTTTACGGATACTACGTTCACCGCGAGAAGGCCATCGAAATCGAGAAGCAGCAGGAGCTGTACGGTATTAACTATACGGCTGCCTACAATATCGATAAACAGGCCTCTCTGCTTGTGAAAAAGCAGCGTCAGCTCAGAGAGAATCTCGAAGAGATCGCCCGCCTGACGAATTTCTCGTCGGCCTCTCTGGACCTGTTGCCCACCAGCGTCAGCTCGCGGGAGTTCGGCGAACAGTCGCTCAAGAAAGAGGTGATCAGCCGGCTTGCGGCAAACACCGATTATCTGCACTCCACCTATGTCGTTGCCGGCCTGAATTCGGCCACAAACGAAGATCTCTTTCTTCTCGAATCGCTGCGCTTCACCGTTGAAAAAGGCTACAGCGTCTATAACCGCATGCCGCTCGGCCGACCGATCCGCGCCGGCTATCGAGATACGTCCGATTACGGCATACGCGTCGATCCTGTAAGCGGGGCTCAGATGGAATTCCATTCCGGTCTTGATATGGCCGGTGCCCGCGGCACTCCCGTCGAGGCGACCGCCGAGGGCGAGGTCGTCACCGTCATGAACTGGGATGCAGGCTACGGCAATGCCGTCGTCATCAAGCACGGCTTCGGCTTCCAGACCCTCTACGGGCATATGGAACGTATCGCCGTGCGTTCCGGCCAGCGCGTCGTGCCTGGAACCATCGTCGGTTTTATGGGCAGCACGGGTCGCGTAACCGGAGTCCACCTGCACTATGAGGTATGGAACGGCCCCAGCGCGCGCACCGATCCGAAGCCCTTCGTCTGTGCGAAGGATCTCAGCACGGCTCGCTGCCGCGCCTTTCATGCGAACTGATCGCTGCCCGCCTGTTCTGTCGGCTCGACCGAGCTTTTAGAGGCATCCCATGGATTATTATTCTTCAGAGGATCGAGCCGCGGACGCTCACCGTATCAATCGCAGCGAGCTTCCGTCGGCGAAAAAAGCCGCTTATCTGAACGAAAGGGTTATACGCGCGCAGATGCGCCGTGGACGAAATGCCGTCGACCTCAGCCTTATTAAGTGGCGCATCATCCGACGTGCTTATCGTTATATATCAGAGCGGCCAGTTCCGGCCAAATACTACGCCGACCTGTATCCGCTGCTCGGTTACAGGAGCTGTGCACTCTGCTTACAGGGCTTTGATCGGTATAGCGAAGCTTATGGCTCAATAGACGATGGAAGCACCCGCTGCCAGTTTTGCAGTCTCGCGGCAATCGATCGCTGTACACGACCCGGATCGACCTTCGTCCAGATTGAGGGCCTGTTGCATTCTCCTGCGTATGTCTACACCGTGCCTGAATCGAAGCTCAAAGATGCGAATGAAAGACTCGGCGGCCTTATCGATACGATGATCAAAAACCTGATGAGTCTTCGCAGTTAATGCCTAAGAGGCTATTTCATTCGCCCGTCTTTGTTTCTGCATCGCTGTGAAACGTCGTTTCACGTGCAACCGATTATGTCACGCAGGCCTTACGAGAAAATGGCATTCAGATTATGTCATATTGACTTTCATCACTTCCGTCGCTTTATCGGTGGGCGCATACGAGAATATCCATTACATATGCATAACAGGAGAACCCGATATGTCTGAGAATAAGCTTCTGCGCATGGATAACGTTGGCATCATGGTCGATGATCTCAAGGCAATGATCGCTTTCTTTCTTGAGCTGGGCCTCGAGCTCGAAGGGGAGACAACGGTCGAAGGGGCCTGGGTGGATCGCATCATCGGTCTCACCGACGCTAAGTGCGACATCGCCATGCTACGTACGCCCGACGGGCACAGTCGCATCGAACTGAGTCGCTTTCACAGGCCGAAGGCGATCAGGTCAGATGAAAAAGCTCCCGTAAATACGCTCGGCCTGCGTCGCCTTATGTTCGCCGTCACCGACATCGACGACGTCATCGTTCGCCTTAAAAGGCACGGAGCCGAGCTGATCGGCGAAGTCGTAAATTACGAAGACATCTACAGGCTCTGCTATCTGCGCGGACCTGAGGGCATCATGATAGCCCTCGCCGAGCAGCTCGGCCAGAAAACCGTAGCCGATATCTTAGAGAACGCGAGATAAGAACCCGTTCCCAGGAGGGTTCTGGCAACAGAGTATGCGTCGAAGCTGTCCTGAAACTCATGGCTGGTTTCAGGACAGCCTCGGATTAGCATCATTTCGCCTCTGCGCCTAACCTCTCCAGCGAAAACGCCGGATTCGCAAGCGGACGTACGGCGAGCGAAAGCAACATCGTCTCGTTGTCGTCGGCGGCGATGCGATTCGAGTGAATCGTTCCGCAAGATTTGCATCGATGCAGAAGAGCCCATTCTCCGTCCCTGCGCACCCAGACGGAGATCGGCTCCATGACCGAACGACAGAGCGAGGCGCGATCGCCGGGATCGTTATCCACATGCAGGCTATGAAGGCAATGCGGACAGTGATTCCGGTTCTTTGTGCCGGCGCCGGCCGTGCCGATCAGCTGACCACAATGGCGGCAGCGGAACGTATAATCGGACTCATCGGCCACATACTTTGTTTGCGCCGCTTTTGCTCGCGCTTCTGAAGATTGCTCTTCAAGCAGCAATGGCGGACGATCGGAGCCAGGCATATCGATGATCTGCAATCCCTGAAACAAAAAGAGCTCGATGACCGAGGTGCGTTGAATAGCAGGCTTCGCATGCGCCCTCTCTGGACCCCCGACAGGATTTTCGTGAGGATTCCTGTCATGGGTTGCCAGAGAGGGCCGTGAGTCATTCTGCCGCGATTCGTCTTCGGCCTGTAGCCACCTGAGAAAGGTCGTCTTGCCGCTGCCAGACGGGCCGATCAGGGCGGTGCGTCGTCCGCGAAGACGATCGAGAATCCGGTCCCTTTGCTCGTAGGAACGAACAATAGAAGAACGAACGATTGCGGGAATGGATGGGTCGATCTCATGCGCCTCTGAATCCACGACAAGCGTGAGATCCATCTGCATCCCCTGCTCCCGAAGCTGCTGCACCTGTCTCTGCATCGCTTCAATGAAGACTGGCGTTGACCTGCGCTCCTCCAGAGGCAGGAACAACAGCAGATGCTGCACACCGGCGGCGATTCTTCTGCTGCCGGTCGTAGATTCGCGGTATAGATTCCCTTCAGATTCAAGGATGCGGACAATCCGACCCTGCGGCGAGACAAGAACGCGATCGCCGGCGACGGGTCGTTCGTCCGTTAGCGTACACGAGGTGATTGATCCATCGGGCAGAGATACGCGTGCACTGCGCCCGTCACAGCGAAGAACAATGCCGTCGACGGCCTGCACGGCCGTGACCGACTGCTCCAGACCGCTACGGCTGGATTCGCTGTGTTTCTTTTTTTTCGAATGCTTTCTCGAAAGAAAGCCATCGGATTCGTAATTCATGTATGAGACGGCCAGCTGGATGGCTGCTCGATGAATCCGATCAGAAGATGGGGTTTGGCCGATTACCCGAAGATTATCTTCGATCCCGATTCATTCGAGTAATCCGTGACAATGGCCTTATGTTTCATAATACGAATTCCGTTTGTTCTCTCTAATTAATAGCTCGGGGCGGTTCTTTATGATAGTGAAGCGAACTTAGAATGTCAATAACAGGTTTTCTGTACGCAGGAAAAGACGGAGGTGAGAGGGGGCCTTGCAGCCCCCTGCTCCATTACTTCAGCTTCTTTTTCAGAAGGAAATAGGCGTACACGCCCATACCGGCTGTGAATGCAAGGCTGAAGGCGACCAGAATAATCACCAGATCAATAGATTGTCCCATCGTAAATCCTCCTGTCAGACGGAGAGAGGTTACCCTCGCCCACCGTGCAGGCAAGCGAAAAACAAAATGGCCGGAAAGATCCGGCCATTTACGAAATTACGAATCAGTATCAGAATTCAGATTATCGTTTCAATCCGAGAACTTCCTGAATCATCTGATCGGTAGTGGTAATCGTCCGCGAGTTCGCCTGAAAGCCGCGCTGCGTGACGATCATGTCGGTGAACTGATCCGAAAGATCAACGTTCGACATTTCAAGCAATCCGGCGTTGATCTTGCCTCTTCCTGCGATGCCTGCCTCGCCGATGTTCGGATCGCCCGAGTTCATCGAATAGGCGAACTTCGTCTCGCCTTCTTTCGTCAATCCGGCCGGGTTTGTAAACGTGGCAAGGGCGATGCGAGCGAGCGGCTCTTTGACGCCGTTCGAATAGGTGCCGACGATCGTTCCGGTGTTATCAATGCTGAAGGCTTCGAGGTATCCCATCGGAAAGCCGTCCTGCTCTTTTGCCCGTGTCGTGAACGACGAGGCATACTGCGTAATGCCCTTTACCTCGCCCGATTCGCCCATATTCAGGTTGATCGTCTGCGGCTCAGGGTTACCGGGAATGCGATACGAAAGCTGGAGCTGGAGCTTGCCGTCGTTCAGGGTATCTGATCCGTCGCTTACCGAAACAAGACGTCCGTCGCTTGAGAAGCCCAGTTCAAAGCGATCGTTTCCCGGAACGGCCGTATCGACATTGCCTGGACCCGTTACGTTCACGCTCACCTGCGTGGCGTTCTCCATATTCACGCGGCCCGTCCAGCGGTTCTCGCCCGTCTTCCAGAATTCCAGGCGCAGCTCTCGCTTGTTGCCTTCAGGATCATAGACGTTAATCGTCGTCGCATGTCCTCGGCGCTTATCGGCCGGTCCTTCGATGAAATCGCGGATCTGCTCGGCTGTGGCATCGGCGGGCACGATCTCGACGGCCTGATTCAGGTTCGATTCGTAGACGACCTCGGTCGTGGCCTTTGCCGGCTTCTTCTGATACAGAGGAATGCGAATGTCTTCTACTGTGGCCGATGAGTTGATGTAGGAATTGCCTTTATCGTCGGTGCGCGAATTCCAGCCCTGCACGCGAAGGCCCGTGCCCGGATGCACGTAGTAGCCGTCACGGTCGATGTTGAAGAATCCGGCACGTGTATAAAACTGCTTGTTCCCGTCACGGATAACGAAAAAGCCTTCGCCCGAGACGGCGACGTCAGTGTTCTTGCCGGTCGTCTGCAGCGAGCCCTGCGTCATGATTTTATCAATCGAAGCGATCAGAGCCCCGAGGCCGACCTGCTGCGAGTTGATTCCCCCGATATTCTCTTTCGGTTCGGATGCACCGGCGATTTCCTGACTGATCAGGTCCATGAAGTTCACGCGCTCGGCCTTGTAGCCGTGCGTGTTTACGTTCGAGACGTTATGCCCGATGACATCCATCCGGACCTGGTGATTCTTCAATCCGGAAACACCGGAGTAAAGCGAGCGCATCATATATCTGTTTCTCCTTCAAATGCCTCGAAGCCGTGGCGGCTTCCTGTTAACCATTCATCCAGCCGGATCATCCGGCGAAGCTTCGACTGGAAATCGAAGCCGTATAACCATAACTGCGTTCGAGCTCCGATCGCATGCGGGAATTGATCCGCTCGATCTTCGGCTCTTTCGTACTGTCGGTCTTTTCAGCGGGAACTTGATGATTCTCCGGTTGCTGAGTCGCTTTTTCGATCAGGGCTTTTTCGCTCGACGCCTCTTTCACCAGAGGGGCATCAGTCTGTGACGGAGAGGCTTGCGTTTGCGGCGAAGCAGTATCGTTGCCGACATCGGGCTGAGCTGAAGCTTCAGTTTTCGAAGTGGCCGGATCCGCTGTTTCGGGAGTCGACGGATCGCTACCGGGAACAACGCCAGGTGTGCTGCTCTGACTTTCCGTGCCGGGTCGATTCGCATTCGGCGCTACACCGGGCTGCGCGGTTTGCGCAGGTCCCTGTTCGGCTTCACCGAGCCCGCCCACATCACGGCGAAAGTCTGAGGCGTCGCCCACAAGCGTCACATCATTCAGATGGACGGCGCGGCCTCCGACCTTTAAAAAGGCCTGACCGGCGTTATCATAGAAAAGAGCCTTTGCAATGCCGCTCACCATCTCGCCCGTGGCAAAATCCTTACCGACCACGAACTTGCCGACCATGCCATAGGCCTGACGTTCGCCCATCTTCGAGATGCCCGTTGCTATATTCTGCATCTGTTCAAGCGACGAGAACTGTGCCATCTGAGCGATGAACTGCTGGTCTGACACCGGCTGCGTCGGATCCTGATGCGAAAGCTGCGTTATCAGCAGCTTGAGAAAATCGTCCTTTCCGAGATTCTTCGCTCCCTGACGGATCTCAATGCCGTCGAGTCCGCCTTCCTGAAGCTGCTGTTGCTGCTTCAGTGTATCCTGAATATTCACGGAGCGATCCGTGTTCAGATACTGACTGCGAAGTTGTTCTGATGATACTGGTTCCATAAATTCCTCTTACCGCTTTTTAACAGACCTAAGCCCGAAAGGACCGGTGATCGGTCGATTGATGAAAGTTCATGACTAACTGGCTTTCATAGCCCGCCTGTCCGCGCTCCCTGTGTGTCGGTCTGATGGCTTCGTTTCGCGACGGCTCGATCGCTTCGATCTCAGACGTCGTAAAGGCGGATTCAAAGTATCCGCTTGCGCTGTCTTGCCTGTCCTGAGCCCTCTCGTCGCGCCGCTGATCGTCAGAGCCCTGGAAGCTGAAATCCTTGCCGTCCTGTGTATCGCTCTGGAATGCCGTATTGAAGCTCTCGCGCAGTTTCAGAGACAGCGAGTCGATCTGCAGTCCGCTTTTGCCGAATTCGGCGCGAAGCACATCAAGATCTTTTTTGAGCTGTTCGAGTACGTCTTCACGATCAACGAGGATTTTCAGAACGACGCGATTCTGTTCGACCTTCATCTCGACGCTCATGAATCCGAGATGATCGGGGTTCATGCGGATCTGCGCCGAGGCGTTACCCTGCTGCCCGATCTGCACGTTAGCCTTTTTGACAAGCTCGTTCAGGCCGCTACGCACGCCCTTCTCAAGTTCCTGTGCGGTTGCAGGACGCTCCAGCGCCTTCAGAGCGTCGAAGCGAAGTCCGGGTTCTTTGAAGTCGCGCTGGCTCTCGCCTTTTCCCGAGTCCTGATTCTCGGACTTCGGCATCTCTCGGCGTGAGGGTTTCGTCGAAACGACGTTCCATTTATCGGAATCAAGTATAACTCGGTCTTTCAGATCGGCCTTTGCATCTACCGATGCCGTTACGATATGGCCGAGTTGAATCTCGCTATCAATCTTCGTTCGGCCGGCGACTCCGGTTGCCAGTGAGGCATCTGCGGAATCCGTGCTCTTATCGGCCTTTCGATCTCGCATACCCGACTGCAAAGAGGCAGCATCAGGTGCCGCTCCCTGTTTGCGCGCTTGCTGCGATCTACCGCTTACTTCAGAGATGGACTCTCTCGCCTCGGCGTCGATCACCTGAAAATTGCTGCCCTTTCCAGTCGAGGCCTTCGCAACGGCTTCTTTTGTTGTTTCGCCGCGCAGCGTTCCGGAAAGCGATCCGACTAACGCCTCGATCGTGCGAGCGGCTTTCTCTGCCTGTGCGGATGCAGGCCCGCCGGCTACGCTCTGTGCTGCGGGTTTTACATGAGTCTCACCGGTCTCAGTGTTCGCGGCCTTCTTCTGGATCGCTTCCTCTGCTGCTTCGGTGTTAGCTTCGGTGTTCGCTTCGGTGTTCGCTTCCTCGGCGGCCGATTCCCCGGCGGTTTTTTTCGTGCGTCCGGCTACGGAGTTTGAATCCGCCGCCTGATTCGACTCTTCGTTTGTAGTATGGCTTCTGCTTGCATCTTCGCTCGCTTTTCTGTGTTTCTCTTCTGTAGCTCTCTCTTCTTCGGCTCGCTCTTCGCGTCGGGCCGTCGCTACTCTGTCGGCCTCTTCGCGAGCAGCCTGAGCATCGCTATCTTGCGACGATGCATCGTTTCTATCATTAAAGGTGGGATGGTCGTCGAACGGCATGCGAGCGGGCGAAAGCTCTTCATGCAGACGATCCGAACCGGTCGGAATTGAAGGCTCGACGCTTTCGAACGGCAGGGCAGCCGTGACCATGCTCTGCATCGGTTCGCCTGCGTTTCGCGCAGAAAGCATTTCGAAAAAGGCCGACGGCGACTCTGTCCGCACCTTTGCGGGGCGCAGGTTCGGCAGTTCCGTTCGTTCAGCTAAGGCAACGCTCTGAAGTTCCATGTCTGATTCCAGTTTCGAGGAAAAAAGAGGTTTGCATGAGGGAAAAACGAAGCAAACCGGTCCTTCCCGATGTTCGAATCGCTAAAATCTCTGATCCATCGCACCGCTGCGACCGCACATCCGCTTTCGCGCGACACCGAGCAACATTATGTCGCGGGCAAATCCTCTGACGGGCAGAAAATCCCGCACAGCGTCAGCATGCTGCAGGTTCAGCAGGCCCTTGAAGACGAGGCCTTTCGCTGGAGCTGCACGGCCTGCGGTAAATGCTGCCGTGGGCCTGGAGTCGTTTATTTCACGGCCGAAGATCTTGAGAACATCCGCGCAGCGCTCAAGCTTTCCGATGCGAAGTGGGAGCGACTGCACACCCGACTCGTACAGAGGCGCAAGAACGGGCTCTTCTTGCATCAGACGGCGAAGGCCTGCGCCCTGCTCGGCAAAGACGGCAAATGCACGGTCTACGAGGTACGCCCGCTTCAGTGTCGCACCTTCCCGTTCTGGACGTCGAATTTTGAAAGCCGCGAGAGCTACGAATGGCTGAAGGATTTCTGTCCGGGCGTGAAGAAGGGCGACGGAGAGGAGTTTTCTCTGCGCACAATCGTCGTCGAAACGAACCGCACCGAAGACGGCTTCGCGCGATTGCAGCCTCCGGGCTCGAAAACCCTTTACCTCTGATTCCGGCCAGATTCGCTGGCAGGAGCGTATATGAGCGAACTGATTCCCCAGCCCTTTTATCGCGGCAAGGTCCGCGACCTGTATGATGCCGGCGAGGCGATGATCCTTGTCGCCTCGGATCGTATCTCAGCCTTCGACGTCGTCTTTGACGAGCCCGTCGTCGGCAAAGGCGAGATTCTTACCGGCGTATCGACGCGGTGGTTCAAACATTTTCGAGGCGGACGCACGATCTCGCAGGCAGACGATCATCGGCCGCTCGAGCAGATCCTCGACTTCGACGACCATCTGATCACCGATCAGATAGAGCAGTTCCCCGAGCCTTATCGCAACCATGAGCCGTTCCGCAATCGAGCCGTTCTGGCCCGCAAAACGCAGCGCGTCGATTTCGAATGCGTCGTACGCGGCTATCTGGCCGGTTCGGGCTGGAAGGATTATCAGCGCACGGGCGCCGTCTGTGGACATGCTCTGCCCGCCGGCATGCAACAGGGCCAAAGGTTACCCGAACCGATCTTCACTCCGGCGACGAAAGAGGATACGGGTAAACACGACGAAAACGTTACGGTCGATTTCATGCGACAGCGCGTCGGCGCGGAGCTGACCGATCGCCTTGAGAAGATCTCGATCGCTCTTTTTCGCGAGGCATCAGCACAGATGGAAAACGTCGGAATTCTGCTCTGCGATACGAAGTTCGAGTTCGGCCTTCTTGATGGACGTATCGTCCTGATAGACGAGGCGTTAACCCCCGATTCGAGCCGCTTCTGGGATAAGGCCCTGTACAGGCCGGGCGAGACCGCTCCGGGTTTCGACAAGCAATATATCAGGGATTATCTCGAACGCACGGGCTGGAATAAGACGCCGCCCGCGCCTCCGCTTCCGGCTGACGTCATCGAGAAAACGATCGGGCTTTATCGCGAGATTGAACGGCGCATTCAGAGCGTGCTCTAAGACCTCTCAAACCGGCTTCTCGGCCTTTGCCTTGCGCGAGGCGGCAAAGACGATGCCCTGGGCGTTCAGTTCGGCGTCCAGGCGCATCATCTCTTCGCCCTCTTCATCGACATAGAACTCACGCCTCTCCACCTCGCCTTTCATGCGTTCGAGTATCGACGAGGCGACGTAGCCCTGCATGACTTCAAACGACTGGCCGGCCTTTAATCCGCGAATGGATTCGTCAAGCAGGCCTTCAAGAAAGTCGAGACCTTCGCGCATCTGCGCCTCGCCGTCGTCAAGGGCGGTGAACTCGCCGAAATGCGTGAGATACAGGCGCGAACAGCCCGTCTCGCGAATCTTCGTCAGACTGAGGCGCGCCTCGGCCGGATCAAAGTCTGTCGGCGTGCTTGTCGGATAGATATACGGCCCGCCTTTCTGCAAGACCGGATAGGCGATGCCGAACGTATCTCCGGTAAAGACGCCGTTCGATTTCGAATCATAGATGCAGAAGTGATGATTGGCGTGACCTCTTGTATGAAAGAAGCGCAGCGTGCGCGAGCCGAGCCTCAGTTCGTCGCCGTCATTCATGAGCTGAACGCGCTCTTCGGCGACGGGCACGATCTCGCCGTAGAGACGGCGAAAGGGCTCTTCGCCATAGACCTGTATGGAGCTGGCGATCAGGCGCGACGGATCGACCATATGACGCCCGGCCTTCGGATGCGCGATCAGCGTGGCATTCTTGCAGTGCTGCATCAGCAGGCCCGAACCACCGGCATGATCGAGATGCACGTGTGTGATGATGACGTATTTGACCTGCTCGGGCGTTTTACCCAGCTCTTTCAGAGCATCAAGCAGATAGGGAACGGCAAGCGAGGTATTGTTCTCGACGAAGGCAACGTCATCGCCGTCGACCATGATATAGGCGCAGGCGAGCAGAGGCTTGACGTAGTGGCAGTCAATCGTGCCGATTCCGTTCTCGGTATCAAAGCTGTACATGCCGCGAGGATAATAGTGCAGAGAAGATGCGTCAAGCCGAAACCATATGGGCTTCCATTCTGGTGCAGGGTTTCAGGGACAGGATCATTGATATCGCCCGCATCTAACATATCGATCCCCCTTCTTCTCTTCTAGAAGCCATCTCAAATACAAACTACTGACAAGTACTTTTTGCTTGTACTGCTGAGGGGGCTGTGCGGTGATAGCTCCTATAGGAGTTCTCTCATGGATATCACAGATGCCCAATGGAAGATCATAAAGCCGCTTATCAAAGAACCAAAGCCACGAGAAGACGGGAGGGGGCGGGAGAGAATTGATCCCCGAAGTATTTTAAATGGAATCTTGTGGATTCTGAAAACTGGAGCCCGCTGGCAGGATCTACCGGATAGGTATCCTTCTTACCAGAGTTGTCATCGTCGCTTTCAGGAGTGGACTCGTAACGGCACAATTGAAAAGATTCTCCTGGCTCTGGCGAGAGACCTTGAAGAACGTGGTGGAATTGACATTGAAGAGAGCTTCATAGACGGAACATTCGTTTCGGCTAAAAAAGGGGGCTCAAAATCGGGAAAACAAAGCGTGGCAAAGGGACCAAGATCATGGCAATGGCAGACGCTTCCGGTCTTCCTATCGCCTGCTGGATTGAAAGCGCTTCGCCACATGAAGTCACTCTCGTAGAGAAGACTATTGATCATAAGTTCACAAGAAAAACTCCTCGAAGGATTATCGGTGACCGAGCTTATGATTCCGATAAATTGGATAAACAACTTCGAAAGAGAAAAATCAAGATGATAGCCCCGCATAGACGGGGCCGGAAAAAGGAGAGCACACAGGATGGGCGGGAGCTGCGTCGATATAAACGCAGATGGAAGGTCGAAAGACTCTTTGCCTGGCTCCAGAATTTTCGCAGAATACTCAATCGATTCGAGAGGTACTGGGAGAACTACCTTTCGTTTGTCCGGTTAGGCTGTATCGTTATCCTCCTCAGGCATTTTTGAGATGGCTTGTAATTTTTTGCACCGTTGACGCGTTAGCGGTTGGCCGGTATTGCCATAGAATTCAATCTCACCGGTTCCAGGCAAAAATGAATCTTGAAATACTTGCGGGTTATTCTCTATGCGGTTGAATCGGATCACCACTTTTTTAAGGGCAGACTGCATCTCGAAGGCTGCATGTGAATTGCTGTGCAAGTAGTTATGCTCGATCAGGATATCACGGCTGAAATACAAGAGAACTGCATGCGTGCCCGACCCATTCAGATCAAGATGCCGTAGCACAATATGGCGAGAATCCTTAATCGAAATTACCGGAGTGGAACAGCCATCTGCTGCCTCATGCTTTGCGCGAAAGCCTTCCAGTCGCACCTGATTCCCTCGAACCATTTCAATCACAGGAGCATGCGGATCGCTGATCAGTATTTCAGCACCAGGATCGGCAGTCAGCGTCAGATAGCTTTTATCTATCAATTTCAGGGTTTTATCAAGCCTGTAGGTGCCGGCATGCAATCGAATCGTATCGCCAGGACGCGAAGAATCTATGATTCTCTGAAGATCGAAGGCCTGTGCGGACGAGACAGCGTAAAGGCGTCTCTGCGTTGGTGGGACTTCCTTTTCTTTAAGGCGCTCAATAAGATACATCTTCAACAATGGATGCAGATCTGGAATATAAGGCTTTCGCAGCCTGGCTTCTCTCTCAATATCGAACAATTCCTCTTCCGTCAGGTGCCTCTTCACAGTACGATTCTTAAAGACAACAGAAATCATAACAGGTGAAAATCCATTTAACTCTGTTGGATCAGGTGCGTGCCAGGAAAGGCGGGCATCTGGCAATTCAATATTCCATGACTTTCCTTTCGAACTATACTTCAAAACAATGAACTGGTTCTTAAAAAATTGAACCCTTTCAGCCTGATAGTCAATTTCAACTGACAGATCCTCAATCTGTAAACCGGGATACCGATAGTTGAGGAATTCGACAAGACCGTCTACAGGCATCCCAATCTCTCGAAGAGACATACGCAAATCATAACCGACTCCGTAATCGACACCAGTGCTGAAGTCTGCGTTGTGGAAGTACCTGCATTCGGAGGCTCCACTCAACTTTGCAAAGAGACGTCCTTCAATGGACTCAAGAAATTCAAAACAGGCAGCTTCTGCTCGTCTTCCATCCTCCCCGAAAGGGTATACAAACGACCTTACCGTTGTCCCTCCATCAGTAGATATATACCTCGTTTCATAGAAAGCGGCTGAACGTTTGAAAGTAATGCGGCGGTACATATACGAATCAATCAATGGTAGTTCATACAAAAATTTATCCAGAAGTTTCGGCGCCGATCGATCTTCCGGCCACAGCATCTGGTAACTATTAACTCCGACCAGCTTACCACTATCATCATACTCGAAATGAAGTGAAAGATGAAAGTCCCACATATAAAACGTAAACGCGAACTCAGGTCTCCGGAATTCTGCATCCAGAATCACATAATACAGTCGGTCCCGAAGCTCTTCCATATATGAAAGATCTTTTTGCGATTCTCGGTCTTCCGTTACCGCATAATACCGTTCATCCAGCAGCGCAGGATGCACATGCCCTGCCGGACGGTTCATTATATCCGCATCAAGCAGGCGATGCGGCTCAGTCAAAGAAAAAGATTCAAGAGGGATAACACGGCCCTCCGCATCGGCCTTTTTCAATAGGTTTACAAGCGAAGGCACGGAATATCGTTTCACTTCCTGCTCGATCTTCTGTTCTCGCGAAGGCTTCGCTATCACTTCTGCATTTACGTGAGAAATGGAAGAAGAGAGAAGAATGATTACCGGTAATAACAGTCGAGAGGGTCTCACTGATACGACCTCTACTTCCAGAATTGAAGCATCGCATCGGTGGCGCTGATTTCCTGAGTCGGTGTATCGGCTCCGAAAAATCCCTTTGCTCCTCCTGGCCAGGTGTGGCCTTCATCGTCGATGCTGATAATGGTTAGCTTGCCCGCATCGCATGTATAACTGACTCGCTCCACCTTTCCTGCCTTTACAGCTTTACGATCGCGGCATCCATTGCGCTTCTGCCAGAACGTCTCGGCAAACCCTACGGAGCGGTCCACTCGCGCATGAGAGTCGGCCTTAACCTGAGGCTCTCCCCCTTCATAAAGTACGTGTTTATCTTCTCTGCCATGAAAGATAATCACATCAAGGGGTCGGGCCGGATTGCATGCAGGCACGTTCAAAGCCCCGGCGACAGGAGCGATGCCATCGATGATATCGGCCGATTCACAGGCCATACGGTAGGTCATCATGCCTCCGTTCGACATGCCGGTAACGTAAACCTTCTTCACGTTGTACTGGTTCTTGATAAAGAGAATAAGCTGCCTCAAAAACGTGACGTCGTCGACCTTCTGATCCAGAGCGGCGCCGCAGCAGTTGCCGGCATTCCAGGTTAACAGCTTCTCATCAAAGAGGCGGTTTGTTCCATAAGGATAGACGACGAGGAATCCGTCACGGTCGGATCGCTCTCGAAAGCCTGACATCTGCTCGGCGTTTCGGCCGTTTCCGCCGCCGCCGTGCAGCATGACGACGAGATTCGATTCAGAACCCGGCTTATATTTTTCGGGAACATGCAGAATATACCGGCGAGTTACCCCCTGAATAGTAATCTCTTTGACGGCGTCATCGGCAAGGGCGCGACGTACAAGAAAGAGACAGCCGCTCATAATCGGCAGCATGACTATAAGTAAAAGAGTATGCGAGAAAAATCGTTTCACAGATTCAGAAGAAACGACGCCGATATTATGTCAAGCCAGGTACTTTCCCGTGGCCAGAAGCGCGGCGGCAATATCAACGACCGCGGCATCATAAAGCTCACCACGATGCTCTTTGATCTCCTGCAGCGCCGCTTCGATACCCAGAGCAGGTCGATAGGGCCTGTGTGTGGCCATGGCCTCCGCTACGTCGGCGACGGCGATGATCTTCGCCTCAAGCAACATCTCATCTGCGGCCAGGCCGTACGGATAACCCGAACCGTTCAGGCGTTCATGATGTTGAAGAACGATCTGAGCGACGGGCCAGGGGAAGTCGATCGATCTCAGAATCTCAAAGCCGTTCAACGAATGCTCGCGTATGATCATCATTTCCGGTCCGCTGAGTGCGCCGGGCTTGCTCAGGATTTCGGCCGGTACGCGAATCTTACCGACGTCATGCACGACTCCGGCAAGGCGGATGCCCTCGATCATCTGTTCATTCAGGCCCATCTCTCTGGCTATGGCGACGGCAAATTCCGACACGCGCTTCTGATGGCCGGCCGTATAAGGATCGCGCAGCTCCACCATCGCAGCAAGGGCGGTGATAGAATCAAACATGCTTGTTCGCAGTTTCTTCTCTGATTCAATGAGAGTGGCGGAGCGTGCTTTCACCATCTCTTCAAGACGGCTGCGAAGCCGATGCAACTCGATATGAGTGCGCACGCGTGCAAGAAGCTCTTCGCGCTGATATGGCTTCGTGACGAAATCCACTGCACCCAGCGCGAATCCCTGCACCTTTTCCTCGGTTTCTGATAGAGCAGAAACGAAAATCACCGGTATATCGGCCAGCTGTGGCCTGGACTTCAGAAGCCGGCATAGCTCAAAACCGTCCATATCGGGCATGCGAATGTCGAGCAGGATCAGCTCGGGCGGCTCAGAGAGAGCTGCCTTTAGAGCGATCTGCCCCGTTCTTGCAGAGCGCACATCATAACCCGCCTCACGCAGGATATCGGTCAGCAGTTTCAATGATGCCGGCGTATCATCGACGGCCAGGATGCTTCCACTTGAAGCCATACTATTCGTTTCCTTTCAGCGCCGTTAGAATGGCCTCATACTCGAACATCGCCGTCAGATCCTCCAGATGTGTTTGCAGATTGCGATCGTACTGGCCGACGGCTGCAACCGCTCGTTCAATCCGGTCCACATGCAGACTTTCCAGCGAGGATCGCAACTCGGACAGTATTTCTTGCGGTATGGACGAAAACGACTCTGCGGTTAACATGCGATGAGCGCTCGGAACGGACTCATACAGATACTCAATTTTCAGATGCTCTGCCAGGCAGTCATAGATCTCGGCCGGACGATAGGGCTTTCTTACAAAATCGTCAAGACCGACCGCAAGCATCTCGTCACGCTGTTCGGCGAAGGCCGATGCCGTTACCGCTACGATTCTGACGTCGGCTCCGCCGGGCAGAGAGCGAATCTTCTTCGTCGCCTCGATGCCGTCCATAACGGGCATCCGACGATCCATCCAGATGAAATGGGGCCTGTACGACTCAAATAGTCTCACGCCTTCTTCACCATTCGAGGCAATACGCACGGAAAGTCCGATGTTTTCCATAAGCGTCTGCAATAACAGCTGGTTATCGCGCTGGTCTTCGACGATGAGGATGCGATAATCCGACCGGCCGGCGATTCCAAGTATTTCACGCTGCTCGGCCTCATTCGCTCTCTGAATATCGTCTTCCTTCGCCTCTTCAAGAGGAAGCTCGACGCGAAAGACAGATCCCTTTTCAGGCGAAGAGGTAACGGATATGCTTCCGCCCATCAACTCTACATATTGCTTTGTAATGGCGAGGCCCAATCCCGTTCCATGACTGCCTCCCTGATCGCCAAGCTGAACGAAAGGCTCAAAGATGCGCCGGCATTCTTCTGGAGCGATACCTTTTCCAGAATCCTCCACCTCGATTTGAAGATGAGACAGGGTGTTCTCTCGCGTGCCGAGCCTGAGGGTCACTCCTCCCTGCTCCGTGAATTTCACGGCATTGCCGATGAGGTTGATGAGAATCTGTCGGACCCTGCCCTCATCGGCGACAATGTAACGCGGAAAGGTGGAGTCCTGATCTATGATGAGCTGCAGTCCTTTCTCTTCGGCTCGCTGACGCATCAGATCCGTCACGTCGCAGAGCAGCTCGCCGAGATCGAAGGGCGCCTTCTGCAACTGCATGCTTCCCGATTCGATCTTCGCCATATCGAGAACGTCGTTGATCAATCGTAGCAGATGCGTTCCGCTTCGATTGATGATCTCGACGTTCTTTCGCGTATGATCGGGCAGAGTTCGATCGGATTGCAACAGACGCGAGAACCCGAGAATCGCGTTCAGAGGCGTTCGAAGTTCGTGGCTCATACTTGCAAGAAAGACGCTTTTTGCCCGGCTCGCCGCTTCTGCTGCGTTACGCGCGGCGACAAGATCGGCCGTTCGTTGCATCACCTGCTCTTCCAGATGATTCTTTAAAGCGAGCAGCTGCTCTTCGCTGCGCTTACGGGCCGTAATATCGGTTACCATGGCGAACGAACCGCTGTACTGCCCCTTTTCATCGGCAATCGGCGTGGCCGAAAAAATAGTCCAGACCTCTTCTCCGTTTGCGTGCCTGAGTCGGCGCTCGTAACGATCCGACAGTCCCTGGCTTCTCTGTGTGAGCCGCAAATGATGATCGGGAAGATCTTCAGCAAACATAAAATCGCCTAACGGTCTGCCGACAATCTGCTCTTTCTCGTAGCCGAGTATTTCGCTCATGCGTGCGTTGAGAAACGTGCAGGCACCGTCAACATCCATGGACCAGATTCCCTCAGACGCCATATCGACGATACGCCGGTATTTTTCTTCGCTTTCACGCAGGGCCTTTTCGGAGCGTTTGCTCTCGTACATGAGGCGCAGTCTGTCGAGCGTAACGGCAAGATGACTTGCAAGGGCCATCAGAAATTCACGGTCCGATGCCGTCGGCAATCGGACGCCTTCATCGCCGAATGTTCCCGTACCGACCGAGCCCAGATGTCGATCGAGGAAAATAATCGGAACGTTCACGATAGTGCGATTCTGCAACAGTTCGACGATTTTCTTATCGGTGCGTTCATCGGTACGCGCATCTTCGACGACGACGATATCAACGCTGCTTGCGATTTCTTCAAGCATGGGATCGCCTTTAATGTGAAGGGTTTGCACGTTCTCGTCAAACATCACCATATCAGACAGAGATCCGCTCGCAGACAGCGCTCGCGCCTGCTCTTTCTGATCGTCAAAAAGGAAAACCCAGATATTCTGATATCCGACTATCTCTCTGACTTCTTTGCGGGCCGTATCAAGGACCTCGGCATAGCTTTTCGCCATTTCGAGTCCTTTCGAAAGACGCAGAAGCGATTGCCAGTAGCGCTCCTTACTCCCTTCCGACCCGGTAGTTTGCATAGGACCTCCGACATTCCGGCCGCCAACCTGGGGCTGCCTTGTCGATTCTACCACATATGGTAGCGATACCCGATTATTATTTTATGTGACGTGGAATTTTCGAAAATTCCGGCCGGAACAGATACCGTTTGCGAAAAGGCTACCCGGCCCGAAGAACACACAAACGATTGCCACATGACTCCGGCTCTGCTTACGCTCGCAACTTCCCTTCCAACCGTGGCCGGAGTCGCCGCACAATCCGGGCGCGAAATCATCGCAAACAATGCCGATCCCGATCGCCCGTTTGCCGTCTACAGCATCTCAAAGACGATCCTGGCCATCCTGACGTTACAGCTGAACGAAGCGGGCAGACTGGTGATCGACAATGCGGCCAGACGGTACCTGTCCGCCTCGCAGGCGCGGTATCTGTCGCCCGAGATCACGATCCGCCAACTGATGGGCCATACGTCGGGCCTGCCCGACTACGGCCCTCTTCCGGAATACCATACAGCGGTGCGGCAGGGGCAGCGGGCCTGGTCGTTTGACGAATACATGGAACGCACGCAGGCAACGACCCTGCTGTTTCCGCCCGGGGATGGCTGGTCTTATTCGAACATCGGCTACATGATTCTCAAGCATATCGTCGAGACGACGGCGGATCAGCCTCTGGCAGAACTCAGCGCAGAACGGTTGTTTGTGCCGCTCGAATTCAGCGGCAGTCTCGTCGTCAAAGAACGTGCGGACTGGCGACGCGTTTCTATCGGGCGATCCGACTCTCTCGAAGGCGAGGTGCGAGAGATCTATGATCCCGGCTGGGTGGCGCACGGGCTTTTTGCGATGACCGCTTCGGATCTGCTCGCTCTTTTTCAGGCGCTTTTCTCGGGACGTCTATTAAAGAGCGAGTCCTTGCAACAGATGTGCATGCTGCACCGCCTCCCTTTCATAGAAGGTCGACCTTTTCAACAGCCGGCGTATGGCCTGGGCCTGATGGCCGACGCCCAACGACAGATCTTCGGCCACACGGGCGGCGGCCCTGGAAGCACGGCCGCCGCCTATCATAAAGATGGGAAAACGGCCGTCATTCTTACGAACGACGAAGACTCTTTAAAGGCCGAGAAGCTCGGCATTGCTCTGTTCGATTCGACTAACTCCGATCACGAAGTGTGAGCGGCGCAGTTTTCAAGCCTGTGAGTAAAAAAGTGAACCGCAGAGCCCTCCGGAGCATCCATTGAACATGCACATAAAAAGAACAACCGCCCTTCTCCTGCTTCTTTTCGCCGCCTGTAAACAGAACGACACGGGTGCCCCCTCCGAATCGATGGAGATGCGCAAAACCGCCCCTTCGCTGGAAGAAGCGCCTGCCGCGCAGGACATGTCTCCAGGGGCTCACCGCGCTCGGGAAAGCGAACCTGCCCGCCCGGAGGCGCTGCCACCTCTGGCATTCGATCCCGGCATAATCTCTGATCGCCTGCTTGAGTACCGCCTCGATCTCACATATCGCACCGACGATATCGTACGCGCCAGACAGCTTCTATACGATACGGCAAAGAAGCGCGGATTTCTGTTACAGAGCTACGTAAGCTCCGAAGATGCCGTCATCACGACGACGATGTCGGTTCGCGTCGAAGAGATGCACGAAACGCTCAAGGATCTATCGGCGCTCGGACCGCTTGAATCCGAAACGATATCCGTTCAGGACCATACGGAATCCGAGTTCATACGCGCAGTGCGTGCGAAGCGTGAAGAGCTGCGCATGCAACGTAGATCGCAGGCGTTAACAGGACCGGCGGCGGCGCAGAACTGGGCGCAGCGTGAACAGGCCCTTGCCGCCAGCGAAGATGCGGCCGACGAAGCGACGATTGAGAAATGGCGCATCGCCGATCGCGTATCAAGGGCGACGATCGCCGTAACGGTGCGCGGTCCGGCGGCGCCTGATCCCGTCGTCGTTCCATCGTATCGCAACGCCTTCGTCGGAGCCCTGAATCTACTGATGCAGCTGCTCTATATTCTCGTATATGCGCTTCCGTTCATCGTGCCCGTTCTGTTGATCATCTGGAAGAGAAAGTCGCTGTTCGGCTGGCTGCGTCGCAACAGAGACTGATCGCATGGAGCGATCGGTTATTACGACCCGACCAGTGTGAGGCAGGGCCGTATGCGGTACTACAGTCAAGTGCTCTGCAATCGGCGCCCGAAGCGGCGCCGGTACTCCAGCGGATTGAATCCCGTATGCTTCTTGAAAACCTGACGGAAGAACGAGACGCTTTCATAGCCGACAGAAAAAGATATCTCTTCGATCGAGTCATCCGCTTCGCTTAACCTTCGTTTCGCCGCGTCCACTCGCAGACGCTGCTGATACGTATTCGGCGTCTCGCCTGTCGCCGATTTAAACCGGCGGAACAGAGAACGGCTGCTCAATCCGACATGGGCGGCCAGGACGTCGGGCGAGATCTCTTCGCGAAAGCTACGCTCGATTGACGATTGCACGGCAAGAACAAGCGAATCGGAATGCTGCCTCTGCGCAATAGCGGGCATAAACGGCGATTGAGAGGACCGTCTTGCATCGACAAGAAGGTTATGCGAACAGAACTGCGCCGCCTCATAGCCGATGTACTGCTCGATAAGATAGAGGGCCAGATCATAGAAGGCATTCGACCCTCCTGACGTGAGCACGGAGCCGGCATCGACGACCATGCGATCGATCTGTAGATCGACGTCTTTGAACCGTCTGCGAAACTTCGAGGCAAGGCGCCAGTGCGTCGTCGCCGCCTTTCCCGATAACAACCCTGTTTCGGCTAACAGAAAAGCGCCCGAGCAGATACTGGCAAGGCGAGTTCCCTTCGATGAAAGTTCCCGTAGCAGCTCGACCTCCATACCGAAGCGCTCCCGGAGGCGGGTCGTATTCATTCCAATAGCCGGGATGAGCAGCAGGTCTAAAGGCTGCGCGATTCGCCCGATGACATCGGCCTCTATTGAGAGCCCGGCATTCAGGCGAATCGGGCCGCTTTGAAGCGATACTGTCTTTAATCCAACTTGTTCTGAACCTGGAGCGTGGCGGGCCAGTTCAAAGAATTCCAGCAGCCCTGAGATCACCGTCGAGGGAATTCCGGGCAAAAGAAGCAGACCGAATTGCATGCCTGAGCATTCCCTGCCTACCGACACTGTCACCGCTAAAAGTGTGAAAACGACAGAAAAAATGTGTCATTATCACATCTAAAAATGTCTTTCTGCCATCTTGTGCGGCCTCCCCTGATCCGCTATATTCATGGCATCCAACCAATCGGAGTTTGAACATGGAATTACTGGAAATCATCGCACGGGTGCTGGCCTCACTGACAGGCCTGCTGCATGTATGGATCTTTATTATGGAATCGGTGCTGTGGATGCGGCCGAGCATATATCGTAGATTTGCCGTTCCCTCAAAAGAGCAGGCAACGCAACTCAAAGACGTCATGCTGAACCAGGGCTACTACAACCTTTTCCTGGCCCTCGGCAGCCTTTTCGGAGCGGCCTTTTTCACATCGATCGACGGAGCTGCGACGGTGCTGCTGTACTCCAACCTCTGTATCGCCGGCGCCGGTGCCGTGCTGCTCATCAGCAAGCCTGCGCTTTTCAGAGCGGCTTTAATCCAGGGCCTGCCGGCACTGGTCGCCGTTGTGACCGCCTTCCTGTCGCTATAAGAAGCTCCTGTTAGGAACAAAGCGTGCCAGAGCGACTTCCGACCGGTACTCGAAAAAAAGGCTGCCTCTCGCGAGGCAGCCGACCTTTTCATCTGGAAGGAGAGTAAGTTCGTTCAGACCTCACGTCTCTTGCGAGCCAGGTAAGCGATCAGTCCGGCAACTCCCACTGCAAGCACGGTGAGCGTTACGGTCTGAGCGACCGGCTTTCCGCTGCCCGTTTGCAGCAGATAAGCTGCCATCGTACTTGGAGGCGGAGGGATGTCATACACAAGGCTTGAGCTTTTCATGTGCAGAGCGCTGCGGCTGTCCTCGGTCGTGACCTCCTGGTCGTCGACAAAGATACGCAGAAGCGCATAGTTCTTATCGAAGTTAATCCACTGATTCGTCGGAATGTCGATCAGGAAGACGTCCTGGCTTGTGACGAGCCAGTTCTGAGACGTGTAGTCGACGTTGTAGACGGGGCTGTAAGGAGCCGTTGCACGACGCTGCGGATACATCAGATCACGATATCCGTCGACGTCATAGGTTCCGAACATAGCCGAGAGCAGATACTTCGCCTTCGGAATCTTCTTCTCGATATGCATCTTGAAGTTACCGTCTTTGAAATCCCAGGGAATGACGACATACCAGACTCCGTTGATCTCGCAGAGATTCTTCGTGAAGTCGTCATACTTGACCATTCCGCTCTTGCCAGGATCAGGAATCGGAAGGTTCTTGATACAATCGTTCATCGCCAGGCCGTCGGTTTTGAATTCGCTTTCGCTGACGTTGATCACAGCGACATCGGGATTCGATTCGCTTCCCTCAAGGCCGCTGCTGTCGCCCGAGCTCGTGCCGTTGTCGGCCGTGTTATCGCCCGTGCCCGTTCCGTTGTCGGCCGTGCTATCGCCCGAGCCCGTTCCGTTGTCGGCCGTGTTATCGCCCGTGCCAGTTCCGTTATCGGCGGTATTGTCGCCCGTATCGGTGGCAGGATCCACGACAACAGGATGCTGGAAGTTATCTGGAGTGGGAGCGACTTCCTCGACCGGAGTTTCTACCGTATTATTCAGCGCCGGCGTTTCCAGGGAAGGAAGCAGAAAAAATGCCCCTTTTTTCTTTTTACCGCACGAAACGGCGGCAAATGCTATCAGAAGCAGTACAAGGATTCTGAGTCTCATGCCATGAGAGACGCAGGATTGTTACAATTCCTTACACTTCTGTCTCAACTAAAGAGAAAAAACGAGACCGCACGGCAAAAGCTATTGGGGTCGCTGCAGGTTCACATTCCGCAGAAGAATCATGCGCATACCCTTCAACGTCAGATCGTGATCGACGACATCAAAGAGTCCGGGCACCTCGTCGTGAATCATACGCGAAAGGCCACCTGTGGCTACAACGAGATAATTCCGATCGGGATTCGTTCGACGGATCTCATCGATGATGCCGCGTAGCAATCCAACCCAGCCGAAGAAGAATCCCGATTGAATGCCGTGCACCGTACTGTCACCGATGACGCCCGACTCCGGACGGCGGAACTCAACGGCCGGAAGCAATGACGTGCGTTGCGTGAGCGTTTCCATCGATAGCTTTACGCCTGGCGCGATCACACCGCCCTGATAGGCGTTCCCGTGAACAATACAGAATGTAGTCGCCGTTCCCAGATCGATGATGATCGCATCCTTTCGATAGATCTCATAGACGGCGACGGCGTTTACGATACGATCCGCTCCGAGTTCGTCGGGCCGCGGATAATCATAGACGATGGGAAGATCGAGGTCATGCGCCGTGCGCAGAGGCTCGACATGAAAGTAATCCCGCACCATTCGCTCGACGATGGGATTGAAGGACGGCACGACGGAAGAATAAACGCATGCCGCTACTTCGTCCAGACGATAACCGGCGCTCTGCAAGAAGCCCGACAGAAAAACGCCTAACTCATCGGAGGTTCGATCTCTTCGGGTAACCGTTCTCCAGGATTTAATGACGGTCCCTTCGATCGAGCCTTCGGGATCAATGGCGAGGATTCCGAATACGGTATTGGTGTTGCCGATATCAATGGCCAGGGCGTAACTCACAGGATTTCATACTCCTCATCGGTTCGGTCGTATCTTACAGTCGATCCGTCTTCCAGTCGCAGTAGAAGCGCTCCATCAGCGGAAAGGCCTTCACACGAGGCAAGGCCGAAAGGCCCTCGAAGCTTGCGACCTCTGAGAAAGAAGCGATCTTCGATGGCCTCTTTGATCTCTGCTGAAAAAATCGGCTGATCGTAGTGGCGGCGATTCAATGCAGCAATGAGCCATGCGACAAACTGCTCGGGCTCCTTCGCCTGAGGGAACTCTTCAGGAAAAAGGGCGGCCGGTGCAAAAGGGGCCGGTTCCGTGCCGCGCGGTATGGCCGACCAGTTCAGTCCGACACCAGTCACGACGCGAAATCGGCCCTTTTCCATACGCGATTCAAGCAAGATGCCGGCCAGCTTACCGATCGTGCCTTCTCTCTTGATTAATAGATCGTTAGGCCACTTCAAGAAGAAAGAGGTCTGCGTCGAAGCCGCCGGATACAGATCGCGAAGGCAGGACTCTGCCGCCTCAAGCACGGCCAGGCCGGCCATTAAAGGCATGGCCGTCGCCGCAGCGGGAAGTTCGTCAAACTCAAGCAGAACGCTGTAAAGAAAGCTCTGATCTTTCGTGTTGCTCCAGGCCCGTCCCTGTCGACCGCGACCGGCCGTCTGCCTGCGGGATGTAACCATCGTTCCCGACGGATAGTTCCCATCGAGCAGAAGGCTGTTCGTCGACTCTGTCTCAGACAGCGTTATCCATCGGTCGGTCGACAGCATGATGTCAGTCGGCGAGATCTTCGCCGATCACTCCGTTCAGACTGAGTTGTTTGCCGCCCCGGTAGATGTCGATTTTCACGCTTGCACCGACGCCGGCCTTCTGAACGGCCCGAATCAGATCTTCAGGCGATTCGACCTTCGCTCCGTTCATCTGATAGATGTAATCGTTCTCTTTCAGGCCGGCCTTTTCGGCCGCCGAACCGGGCACAACCATACGCACGACGACGCCAGGAATCTGTCCTTTGATTCCGAGATACTCACGCAGATTGTCGCTCGCCTCGCCGACCGATACTCCGAGCGCCGCTCGTCCGATGACGCGCTTCTCTTTCTTGAGTCGATCAATCGTGTCTCTGACTTCGTTTATTGGGATGGCGAATCCGATGCCCACCGACCCGCCTTTGCCGTCCGGTGAGATGATGGACTGGTTGATGCCGATCACCTGGCCGTATATGTTGAGCAGTGGCCCGCCGGAGTTACCCGGATTGATCGACGCATCAGTCTGGATGCGCGTGTATTTGGAATCGTCGATGTTTCTCGACTTAGCCGAGATGATACCCTGCGTGAATGTGCTTTCAAGACCGAACGGCGAACCGAGGGCAAAGGCAAGCTGCCCCGGTTCGACCTTATCGGAATCGCCGAGCAACGCCGGCTGCAATCTTGCCGACGCCGGCACTTTAATAACGGCGACGTCGGAGTTCTCATCGCGCCCCACCAGCTTCGCCTCGGCCTTTGTGTTATCAGAAAACGTCACCTCGATACTCTGGGCGTTCGCCACGACATGGCTGTTCGTTACGATGTAGCCCTCCTGATCGATGATAACGCCGGTCCCCTGACCTTCGAGTTGCTGATAGTACTCGAACCAGGCATGAGGCCGCACGACGATATTCGTCTTGATATACACGACGGAAGGCTGCGCCTTCTTGAAAACGCTGATGAAGTTCTTCTGTAAAGCGATGGCCGTCGCCTGGTCGGCATCAGAAAGCGGATCGCCTTCCACTCCCTGACGGTGAAGGCTTTCACGAAGACCGCTGTAAACAAGCGGGCTCAAGAAGGTACCGCCCAGTATCGAAAAGAAAATCAGATTCATCAGTGTAAATCGCGTCATTTGAATCTTGCGTGCCATATCCTACCTCTGAATAAACCGTGAAAAAGCGATTGCGGACGACGCTTCGCACCGGCCTGCCATCGCTGAAATTACCATCATTGCCTGACGCCGCCTGCCACTTTTATAACTTCGGGTCCGTAATTGTGCAGCTTCCAGTCCGACATCAGATGCAGAGCCCCCAGATCGTCGACGCTTATTGGTTGCTTTCGCGCTATCTCTTTTAAGATGCGGTTCGACAGTATCAGGGCGGGTTCGAGGTCTCGACGGGATACGATCTTCTGACGCCATTCCTTCAACTTGCGAAATCGTTCTTCGACTTCAGGAGGATCCCACTGTCTTTCGTCAAAGGGCAGTTGCTGTATCGGCTTCGCCTCACGGAGCGACTCGATGACCCTGCTTCCGTCACGCCGCAGAAAAACCGGATGCAGGCCGAAATCATGCAGTTCATCGGTCGTTTCAGGTAGCTCTTCGACGAGACGAAAGAGATTGCGATTGGTCATCAGCCGGAAGGCCGCAATGTTTTCCTTTTTAGCACGCTCTTCGCGCAAAGCATAGACGGCTGCAAAGCGTCCCCGCGCCGATGCGGAAAGCCGGATCGCTCCGTTCACTCGCATCCAGGCGTTCGGGTTATCCGGCTTTTCGATTTCAAGCTCGTCATCGCCTCCCTCGCACATCCAGTCCATCTCGGCCTGGAACTCTTCCATAACGCCGGCACGCTCCAGTTCCTCTTTCATCTGCTGCATAATCTGATAAAGATAAACCGTATCAAGGTGTGCGTAATCAAGCTGCGACTTCGTCAGGGGGCGCTTCATCCAGTTCGACTTCTGCTCTTTCTTTTCGAGCTCCACGCCGACATACCTCTGCACGAGAGCGAGAAGCGAACAGGCCTCATGGCGCAAATAACGGGCTGCCATATGCGTATCAAAGACGTTCGCAAAACTCCAGCCATACTGACGACGGAACTCGCCCATATCAGAGGCGGCCGCATGGAAGATCTTCGGTATGTTCTGCCCGGCAAAGATGTGAGCGAGGCGCTGTAACTCAAGCTTAGCAAGCGTATCAATGATGAAATGCTGGGAATCGGTGGAGATCTGAATCAGGCAGAGCTCTGAATAATAAGTATAATACCCGGAGGACTCCGTATCAACGGCCAGATAAGGGGCTTTATCAAGGACGGAGTAAGCGAGGTCGAGAGGTTGCTGTCTGTCTATATATATGTAGTCGGGCATCTCGGACCTTTTTCTCAATCCCCCCTTTTCAAACAAAGCCTTTTTCGGCCTGGAGATGCATGCCGCGCCTGCATCTGGATATCCTCCGCATCTCGTCCGCATCTTGATGGAAAGGATTGACTGTCGCCGCAGCGCTTTGATTCCTGATTTCAGTTCTCTTCTCTGGATTCAACTTGAATCCAAGCGGCATTCTCTGGATTCTACGGGTGGTGTATGGGCATACGTGATCGTGACCTTGTTCCGGAACGAAAGAAAAAGACCAGGGGGTCGATCGTCATCGTCGTCATTCTTGCCCTGTTTGCCGGCTGGGGCCTGCGTATGGCCCTGCATCGTTTTCTGTGGACGCCTGTTCAGATTTCAGAGCCGTCGATGGCGCCCGCTCTGAAAGAGGGTGATGTCGTGACGGTGCATCGGCGTTTTGAGCCCGCTGAAATCGCAAAGGATCGCATGATCTTGTTCGAACATCCCATGAACGAAGAACAGCGCATGATCCGGAGAGTCGTCGCCGTTTCGGGCGATCGTGTTCAGGTGAAGCAAGGAGCCGTTCTTGTAAACGGAAAGGTAATACGAGCTTCAGACTACCATGAAGAAGCCGAACCGCCTTCTTCGGATTCCAGAGAGGAAAAAGCCGACAGACCAAAGGCAAAGCGTAAAGGGCCATCGCCTGCTCTGCTACAGGCCTCTTTCTTTGATCGAGACGAGATAACGCTGAAGGCCGATGAGTTTTATGTTCTCGCCGACGGCGATGGGCTCGACTCAAGGCAGTTCGGGCCCGTGCCGGTTGCGAAGGTCATCGGCCTGCTACACTGAGGCCCTTCCGTTACTCGTTCACGCCCATGTAGGCGAGGATGCCGTCGAGCATCTTCATATTCATGAATACTCCTTCGGGATCCGTCGCCCCGTCTACTCCGCGGCGATAGATTTCGATCAATCCGCGCGCCATGTGAGCATAGATACGGTTCTCAAGGCGGATCATGGCCTCGGGATTCCGGCGGTCGGCATTCTCGCCCGGACGCACAAGCAACGGATCGTATTCCGGCCCCGTCCAGAGCAATTCTTGCGGGATGCCCTTTTTCTGCGACACCAGCGCCGGATCAAAGACGGCCTCTTCGATAAGCAACGACAGCCCGTACACATAGAAAAGCGATTCGGTGATATACTTGCGATTGAGATCGATCCATTCTGCGGACTGTTCGAGGTTCTGCTTCCAGTCGGCGTATAACTGTCGCAGATCACGAAACAGATCGGATCTCTCGCCGCCGTTCGTTTCGCGTGCCAGGACCGATTCGATATGCTGATCGAGCGCTGAGCGCACTTTCTCACGCGAGAGCGCCTTGAGCACGTGCTCCTGGATCAGAGGATGCGCTCCCTCCCACGTCTCGTTGATAACGGAATCGTTTAACAGACGGGGCAGGCAGCTGAAATCGCCGAGAATGCCGTTGCCTCCGTGCAGCAGAATCGACTGGCGCACGGTCCAGGTCGCATTCACCGTCGAGATGTACTTGAGCATCGGGGTGAGAAGCTCCGATATCGGATCTTTTTTATCGAGAGCTTTGAAGCTGCGGAAGTTCGCAAGCGTCACCGTCGTATGCAGAATCGACATCTTCGCAAGCATCACCTTCGTGACGGGAAAATCGACGACACGTTTTCCATAGGCCGTACGACGACGCACGTAGGCAAGCGCTTCCATAAGCGCTCGCCGGCTCATACCGATGGCCGCCGCTCCGACGTGGATGCGAGAGATATTGATGACATATCGAATCAGATTTGCAATGCCGTGCGCCGGACGCCCCAGCTCCTCAACCTCGCAGTTTTCGTAAAGGCATTCGGCCGTAATCTTACCCCGGCTTCCGATGATGTCTTTCTTTCGCAGAAGAGTATAACCATTCTTCGAGCCGTCGGTACGCAGACGCGGAACAAGAAAGAGACCGATGCGGTTCGTGCCGTCGACGCGGGCGGTCGTTACCCAGAGATCGCCCGGATTCGAACAGAACCATTTCTCGCCCGTAAGCAACCACTTTCCAGGAGCTTCGCCGGCCGGGGCTTCAAGACGACGGGCCAGGGTGCGGTTGGCCCCGACGTTTGATCCTCCGACGCGCTCGGTTACATACTGCCCGCACATGAAATAGCTTTCGCTGGAGGGGCCGGCGATTAATGGAAGATACAGCTCTTTCTGCAGAGGCGTGCCGAGCGCCTTAATCGCCCGGATCATGCCATCCGTCATCGCAAGAGGACAGCCGACGCCTGCCTCGCCGTCCTGATTGCACAGATAGGCAAGCGCCATGCGATGGAACATCGTGAACGGATGTTCCCAGCTTCTGTGAAAATCAAGATTCACGATGCCATATTCATAAGAAATCTTTCGCGCCTGGATCTGCTCGTGGCAGTAACGCACCTCGTCGATGCGTTCGCCGCTGCGATCAAAATGCTCGATATAACCGAGTCGATTCTCTTTATGCGAGATCTCGGCCAGCTCGTCAAGGATCGTGCCGACAAGGTCGCCGTAGCCTTCGATGTGTCGGTACATCGCTCTATTGTGATCTGCGTCTTGAGTGAGTGCTTCGCGCAAGAAGATGCGTTGCAATACCTGATCTTCGTGAAAGAAGTTGCGACCGCGGATGCCTGTGTAATCGGTGAGGTCGTAGGGTTCAAGGCCCGGGTTAAAGTTGTCTGATTCGTTCAGACGGGGATTGGCGATCGGTCGATCGGCAAAGATATCTTCAATCATGCAAAGCTCCTCCGGCACGAAGAACCCATGTCAGAACCCGCTTCGCAATCGAGGGTTTTGAGATGAGTTCCTTCGTCAGGAAACCGCATGCCTGCCGTCAGGCAAACGAAAATAGCATCACCTCAGCGTCGACCCTTCAGAGCCTGTGCGCCTCAAAGAAGCGCATCGTACCGATTTTTTGGGGCACCTCTTCGCGGCGGTAATGGAATGAAAGGAGGAGAACGACTGCATCCGTTCTTGTTGAAGCCGAGAGTAGACATGAAATCTGTTGCCCTCTCTGACCGAAGGGTAATCCTGGAAGATAGAAATTTGGTCGAGCTTCAGAAGAATAGAAAGGGCCGGAGTTTTTTACAATATGTCTATTGAAAATCCTTATCATCCCCCTGCCGATTTCACTCCGGCTCCGATCTCTTCAGATCTACGGTCCACCATCGATACAGACGAGCTCGATATTGGTGGGATTTTTCGAGTCACATTCCAGCTTTTTAAGCAGAGAACCGTAGATTTTGGCCTGCCCATACTGATCTATACGCTTGTGACCTCTGTCCTGTTTGTAATCTATATGCGCTTTTTTACATCGGGATTCATCGACCTGATCAGTCACCAGATGGCCTCAAAGGCCGGTGCGCCGACACCGGCGCAATTCTCGCGGATTTTCGGACAGTTCTTTGGCGTCATGATGCTTCTCGGTTTCATCAGTATGTTGCTGCAGGCCTTCTACAGTCTGTATATAACCAACCGGACGGGGGATTGTTTCATCAACTCTGAAGCGACGGCAGGCCATACATTCCTGCAGACTCTGCGTCGATATGTTCCCTTCCTGTTTACCGCCTTTCTTGCCTTTTTCCCCGTGATGATCGGGATGATTTTTTGCTTTGTGCCCGGTCTGCTTCTGATGGTCTATTTCTCCATGGTGGCACCGCTTGTAGGTATCGGAGGCCGCGGTCCCTCTGCGCTTTCGCTCTGCTTTTCTCTGTTGCGAGATCGGTTTGGAAAAACGCTTCTGGTTTATTTCATCTCTCTGGCTGTTTTCTATGCGGTGTACATGTTCCTATCGATTCCTCTCAATATGCTGATCGGTTCCATTTTTCAACCGATGGATCCACAGGCGATGAAAGGCCCTGAAGAAATGATACGAGCCTTCTCTGAAAGTCCTTTCATTATGACGACCATGCTGGCCGGTAACTTTCTCAACACTCTGCTCTATGCTTATCTGTCCGCGGTTGCAGCTGTGATGTATCTGAACTATTCCCGTGAAGACCGCGTGAATAGAGACGAAGAGACGCTCAGCAATACGGGAATGACGAACTCCTGACGGTTCCGATGGTTTTTTGCTTTGCCATCCTGAGGGATTCCCCGGAGCAGCCTGTTTTCCGGGGGTGTTTACAGTGAGGCGTCGCCGCACGCCATCATACTTTTTTTGATTTTCCCCGGCTTTCGCTTCGCTTTTCTGGACCTATGCCATCGACCGGAAAGCTGCTCTCCTTCTACCGCTCCTTTCTCGATACCTTCGTTCCGCGAGGAGACTATACCGACAGTCCCTTCCTGTATCAGAGGCGACAGACTCGCGAGGTGAAGGCGGGTGCGATCGGCATCGGCGGCGCAAACCCCGTGCGCATCCAGTCGATGACGACATCCGATACGTGCGATACCGACGCCGTTGTCGCCGAGGCGATCGCCCTGTTCGACGCCGGAGCCGAGCTCGTTCGCCTGACGGCGCAAGGCCCGAAAGAGGCGAAGAACCTCGAGGTGATCCGCTCTCGGCTCAACGAAAAGGGTTATACGGGGCCTCTTGTCGCCGACATACATTTCTCTCCGCGGGCGGCCATGATCGCCGTTGAATACGTCGAGAAGGTGCGCATCAATCCGGGTAACTTCGCCGATACGAAACGCTTTGAACAGATCGAATATACCGACGACGAATACGTGAAAGAGCTCGAACGTATTCATGACAGCTTCAAGCCTCTGGTGCTTCGCGCAAAAGAGCTCGGTCGTGCGCTGCGCATCGGCGTCAATCACGGCTCGCTTTCCGATCGCATCATGAACCGATACGGCGACACGCCTGAAGGAATGGTCGAGTCGGCCATAGAATTCCTGAAAATCGCCGAGCTCTACGACTTTCGCGATATGGTCGTTTCGATGAAGGCGTCGAATCCGCATGTGATGATCCAGGCGTATCGCATGCTTGTAGAACGCTTTCGTAAAGAGAAGATGGATTATCCGCTTCATCTGGGCGTAACTGAAGCGGGGGACGGGCGTGACGGTCGTATCAAATCGGCGATCGGCATCGGCTCGCTTCTGCTTGACGGCATCGGCGACACGATTCGCGTCTCGCTCACCGAAGATGCCGTTTATGAGATTCCGGCCGCTCGCGAGATCCTCAGAGCGACGATGGTCGAACAGCAGAACTGGACCATTCAGGCAAAGGCCGAGAACGAAAGCCTTCGCTCTCCGTATCGCATCCAGCGACGTAGCACAACAACGGCCGGCATCGCCCCTCTCGATTGCGGAGCTTCGCGTCCGGTCCGGGCGGCCGCTCCCATGCCGCTTGATCTTGACGGGCCTGCGCTTAACGCCGCCCTCGAGGCATTCCTGAAAAATCCGCCGGACTATCTTTTCGTAAACGACGAAGCGTCGGCTCGACGACGCTTTCCACAGTTCTTCGGTAACGGAGAGCGGGCCTCGCTTCCTGTGATCATGTGGAGCGATGATACGGCAGAGATTCCCGAAGACTGCGGTCTCTTGATCGAAGCGAGTCGTATCGATTCCACTCTGTTGCATAAGCTGAGTACGATCAAACATCCTGTCTTTGTTCGCGTTAACATTGATCGGATGAGCCCGGTTACCTTGCAGTCAGAGGCGGAACGTCTTTCTGTTATCCCCTGTCTTGTTCTTGCCCTTGAAACGGGAGCAAATCCTGTTTATCCGTATCGCTGGCTTACGGAATGCCTGAATCAAAATCGCAGGGCCGCTCCGTTTATGCTGTATTATACGCCTGCCGACGACGATGACGCACTTTTTCGTATGCCCTCAGAGGCTGGAGCCCTTCTGCTTTCGGGCATAGGCGACGTTCTGGCGATCGGTCCGACCATGCGCTCTGACATCGCCTATCAGACCGTTCTCGATATCTTGCAGGCCACTCGACTGCGCATCACAAAGACGGAGTTTATCAGCTGCCCTTCTTGCGGAAGAACGCTCTTTGATCTTCAGTCAACGACGGCTCGCATCAAAGAAGTCACCGGTCATCTGAAAGGCGTGAAAATCGCCGTTATGGGATGCATCGTCAACGGCCCCGGCGAAATGGCCGATGCCGACTTCGGCTATGTGGGTTCGGCGCCTGGAAAGATCAACCTCTACAGAGGCAAAGAGGTGATTCGCAAGAACATAGACTCCGAGATCGCCACGCAGGAATTGATCGCTCTGATTCGTGAATCGGGCATGTGGCAGGACCCGTGATTGACTTCTATCGCTGTCAGCGAGAATGCCGTTGCTCAAAGGAACCTGGAATAAAGAGTCGGTGAACCTCAGAGTAAGAGAGATCACGGAGAGAATCGGTTGTTTGAAGGCAACCCTGATCCTATCGAAAGGAGCTGAAAATTCAGAGGATTTACTCCGGAAATGCGACGCAGTGAGAGCCGCACCCAACGTCTGCCTTTCACTCTTCTCCCTTCTCCGTGCCCTCTGTGTACCTCAGTGGTTTATTGATTTATTGCTCCGAACTGGCCATCGTTCTTGCGCGCTGCGCTTCGCCTGACCACCACTGACCGAAAAAGGTTGACCGCAGTCGGTTTTGCTGGAAAGCTGTACCTATCCAAATATATTGGGAAGGTTTTACTCTATGACCAACCAGACGGCCGAATCTGACGTACGCTCCAATCCACTCTATTCGAAGGTCGTCGCCCAGATCAATGAAGAGAAGCTGATCAAGGATCTTACCTCCTATCAGCTCAATCGCATCAAGCAGATGGAGGAGCTCGCCGACGAGGTTTCGAGCTCAGCCGATGAATCTGTTCGTAAGGTTCTGGCCGAAAATCTTCAGGAAAATCCGCGTTCCGTCCTGTCACGTCTGATCCTCGGCCTTGACGGATTGAAAGCCGGCAATACCGACGCCGAATACCTTATCGTCGATCTGATGAAAGACTTCCAGAAGACGGCGCGCTGGCCAATCGTAGAAGCAATCGCTGAACGTATTCTTAAAGATAACGCCGAGCATCGCGCAGCGCTTCATTCCATGGTGGAGGCCGTCGAGCGCCTTCGCGGAAAAAAAGAAGTTCGCCCCTATCTTGAAAAGCTCGCTTCGATGGACGAGCAGAACCCCGATCCCGACGTCGCCCGCCGTTACGGCATGCTCATTCTTGAAGACGACGCCGATCGCGCCGGTCATTATCTCAAACAGGCCGCTGAAAGCTATGCCCGTCTTCGTGACTACGCCAAACTCGAAGAGATCTGGAGCACGCTTGTCGATCGATTCTCTGACGACATCCCGTTCTTCGAAAAGATAGAGCGCATCCTTTCGGGCTACCGTGAAAAGACGCGCATCGCCGCCTACTTCGCCAGCCTGGTCGAGGTCTATCGCCAGCTTGAAGACTGGGATACGGTGATCCTGCTTCTTAAAAAGATCCTGATTCACGAGCCCTCTTCAAATAAAGCGCGATCCGATCTGGTCCGCGCCTACAAGCAGAAGTACGGCGGACATTCGCTTCTCAATGAGTTCCTGCGTATCTCTGAAATCACGAATGTGAAGAAGCCGGTGAATACATGTATCGCCTCCTTCGAGCGTAACATCGTATTCGATACGGGTAACTTCGTTTATCACCGCACGCGCGGCGTCGGCAAGATCGCAAGCATCGATCCGACGGCCATCGTCATCGACTTCAAAGGCAACGAAGGCCAGAAGATGACGCTTGAGATGGCCATCTCAAGCCTGCAGCCGATGGAGCCCTCGCATATCTGGGTGAAGTGGTTCACGAACCCAGACGAGGTGACCGATCTTTTTCAAAACGACATTCGCGGATTCTTTCGCCTTCTGCTTGAGTCGTATAACCATAAGATCGTTCTCGCCGACATCAAATCCGAAGTTATCGATCGCCTGGGATTTCTCAAAGCGAAAGACTGGTCGAGCTGGTGGAACAAAACGCGCACAACTCTCAAAAAGGATTCGCTGTTTGGGTTCAATCCGCAGAAACGCGACGAGCTCATTCTGCACAAGCAGGAAATCTCGTATAACGACGAACTCGACGACCGCTTCCACAAGACGAAAGACTGGAACAAGAAACTTGAGATCGCCCTCGAAGCGCTTCGCGAGCCGGAATCGGCCAATGCCGCCACATCCTGCGCTCAGTTCTTCTACGAAGAGGAACGCAAGACGCGCGATCCGGCCATGCGCTTTCAGTGCTTCTTCTATCTTGCCAAGTACAGATCGCGTTATCCGGATGGACGCATTCAGAGCCGCCACTCCGACGCCGATCTGATCGAGATCCTCAAGGCCTCTGATATTCCGGCCATCCTGCGCATCAGCGAATCGATCGATCATCTCGAGTTCAAAGAACGCCTGGTGCAGCTTCTCATCAAAGGTCGCCCGGACTTCGCCGAGATCCTCAAGCAGCTACTATTCGAAACTCCGATCAAGGCGCATCGCTATATTCTGAACGAGCTGAACCATCGCAATGAAACCGAGATTCTGCGTTCTTTCGTTCAGGCCGCCTTCCGTCGTTATCAGGATTATCCCGAGGTCTTCCTGTGGGCGGCCCGATCCATTCTCGCCGGTCAGTGGAACCATCCGTGGATGGAGATGAATCGCGAAGATACGATGCTTCAGATGTTCCGCCTTCTGAAACCGCTCAGCCGCATCGAAGAGAAAGGCAACCGACTCAAGAACCAGCTGCTTCGCGACATCTTCGGCACGACGAACATCGTCGCCGACGATCTGATGGGCACGCCGCTGGAAGAGATCGTGAAAACGGCTCAGCCCGCCTCACTGCGACGCATGTCGGCCCTCTTTCGAGAAGTGCCCTACGTTCCCGACGCCCACAAGGATAACTTCGACGCCTTCTTGAGCACGGTGCGTCCGGATTTCACGTCCGCCCGCGACGAGATCGACGAAGAGATCGAAGAGCGTCCGGTGGACCTTCTTCCGCCTGCCGACGTTATTCTCGTTTCGCCTGCCGGTCTTGAGAAGCTGCGCAATCACTTCAATCATCTGGTGAACGTCGAGCTTCCCGAGAACTCCCGCGATATTGGAGCGGCCCAGGAAAAGGGTGACCTTAGAGAAAACGCCGAATACAAGGCGGCACTGGAGCGCCAATCAAGCCTGCAGGCCGAGATCACGCGTGTTGATGCTGAGCTGAAAAAGGCGAAGATCATCGAGTCCACGTCGATCCGCACCGATATCGTAACGATCGGCAGCAAGGTCTCGGTTACGGACGGCAAGGGCGAAAAGCTGATCTACAGCATTCTCGGCCCGTGGGATGCCGACACCGATAAAGGCGTTATCTCGTACGTCTCGCCGCTCGGCAAATCGCTCATCGGTAAATCGGTCGGCGATACGGCCACGCTTGAAGGCGGTCAGAGCTTTAAGATTGATCGCATTGAAAAGGGTCTCTGATGCGTGAAGGCCAAGGCCTCAAACAGAAGAGCCCGAAAAAAAGCCGCCTGAAGAGGCGGCTTTTTTTGCACTGCGGCGCGGAGCGTTTTTCTGTAACACAATCGGCGAATACTGAATCACCTGGGCCCGCTCCGAGACGCGCTCTTAATACGTGGCCTTCTTAATACGTAGCCTCGATGCGATAGGCTGCGTGACAGGCGACGCATTTGTCTGTTAACGTCTTGATCTCGGCCGAGATCGTACGTTGATCCATGCCCGGGTTATCGCGCAGCTTCTTTGCGATGTCGTCGAAATTCTCGTGAGTCGAGAATCCCAGCTTTTTCATTTCTATCGGAAGCTTGGCGATTAAAGAGGCCTCACGCTCAGCGAGCGATTCCACCATCCCCATACCCACCGATTCGGCGGCATCAGCCGCAGCCTGCTGATCGCCGACGGCCAGAGCGCCGTGCATACGGTTCAGGGCAAAAAGCAGCTCCCGCATCTCGGTCAGAATCAGTACCTTATCAGAGGCCGATACCTCGACGACCCGGCGTCCGTCTTCCAGAGACGAAAAGCTCATGCGTCCCATCAGGAACAGCCCGACAAGCATTACTGTCGTTACGATCCAGAGACCGAAGAAGAGCGGTCCCAATCTTTTGAAAATCGATTCGTTTTCTTTCATCCCTATTTCCTTTAGCAAGCTGCTGAAAAAGGCCATCCGTGGACTTTTTCAGCTGACGGATTTTTGAGCTAAGCCCAAAAATCCTTACAAAATGGCCTTTTTCCAAAAAGGCCATTTTGGCAAAACATCCTATTTTGCCATAACAGGCTGCTTTTTCAGCAGCCTGTTAGAGGCCCGCAGGCCTTATATCTTATAACGCATTCCGATATACAGCCCTTTCGTAGAGGTGCTTCTCTCAAACTGAAAGGCCGCTCCCTGTACCTGACGCGAGATCGCCCAGTCAGATAAAGGCGATCCTTTAATCATCCGGCCAGGGGCGTATTCAAAGGCGACATCTAACGATCCCCGCCCTCGCGTATAACCCAATCCGACAGAAAAATGATACTCGGTCGTCGATCCGAGAAACGGGCTTAACCCTTCGGCGGGGATGGGCGTCTTACCGTAGCTTGTTCCGATTCGATACGCGAGATTGTCCACCCGGTATTCCAGGCCGATAGCCCCAACGACCTGGTCTTTCCAGCGAAGGTTCCAGACTAACGCCGGAGACACCGGCCCGAGCGGAGTGCCGACCATCGGTCGATCCATCTGGAAGGTCATGCGATCAAAATGTCGCGACCACGGTATATAATGCAGATCAAAGGCGACGGTAACGGCGCTGCCTCTATAGGCGATGCCGGCGCTATGACGATCGGGCCAGGCAAGTGTGCGTTCGACGCGAGAGCTTCCCTGGCGCATAGCGTCGGTCGAATCGGCGCGCATCATGCCGTCCAGCTCAAGCTGCGAATCGGCCGTATAGGCATACGAAACAGACCAGCTTTCATTGAAGTCGTAGCTGAATCCTATCTTGCCGGATGGCGCATAAGCCGGACGACTGCGATAATGAAAGCCTCCCGGAGCCTGGATATAGCTCAGCGGATTATTCTCTTCTATTGCGGCACCGACACCCGGAAGCACGGTAAGCGTGCGATCCAGACGATTCGTCCCGTACGAGAGATCGACGGCAAGACCGACGCGAAGACGTCCAAAGGAGGCGGCCCCACCCATCGTAAGCTTCGCATGCACGAAACGGAATTTCAGATCTTCAGATACATAGGCCGACGGACTCACGCCTCCGCTTGAGGTCGTCTCTGCAGCGGCCCGACGGTAGATGCCGTCGATCTCAGCGCCTCCGCCTCCCTGAGCATACAGCGCCATACCAAAGGCGAAGCGATCGCCGACCGGAGTCGCATAGCCCATGTAGGGCAGCGGAGAGACGGGGTTAAATCGGTTGTGGTTCTCGAAATAGACGTTCTCACCAGGAAAGTAGGTGCGGTCATTATACGTGATCGACGCTCGATTGAGGGCGATTCCGGCCTCAAACAGCCCCTCATCGAGCAAGGCCAGGCCCGACGGATTGTTCTGCAGATCCATCACCGAGCCGCCCAGCGCCAGCGAGGCGCCACCCAATCCTGCCTGTCGCGCCCCGTAGGCCGGCAAAAAAAGCCCGTGAAAGGCATGCAGCGATGCGGGTAAGATTAGCGGAATGGAAAGCATGACCAAGAGAGCGGCTACGCGAAGCTGGCGGACAAAAGAGATTGAGACCATATCTCAATTCCGGGAGAGGCCTCCCGAGGTCAAACAAATAAAGATTTACGAATACAAAATATGCATGACAGGCCGTTTCCTTGAAACCGAGGCACGCGCCACTCCTGCTCTGCATGTCCCATCGGTTCAACGCTCAATCACGGACGCCTCCATGCTGAACCGTCGATCGAACACTGACTACTTACTCGATGTCCGGCCAACCCGAAAAAGAGTTTTCCACTGAGTGGACCGGCGAAACATTGCAGTATGTTTGAAGCCCGCATTTATGTTACCCTTAAAGAATCCGTGCTTGACCCACAGGGACAGGCCGTGCTTGGCTCGCTGCACCACATGGGCCACAAGAACGTGCAGGACGTGCGCATCGGTAAATACATCGAGGTGAAGCTGAACAGCGCAAACGAGGCTGAGGCCCGCCAAGAGATCGAATCCTATTGCAACGGGCTGCTTGTGAATCAGGTCATCGAAACCTATCGCTTTGACCTCTTGCAGGGAGCGGCGAAGTGAGCGCTCTCAGAGCGGGAATCGTCACCTTCCCCGGCTCTAACTGTGACCGCGACATCCATACGGTGCTGCGAGACTTCTTCGATTTCAAAACCGACCTGCTCTGGCACGATCGCCCCATTGCCGACGAACGCTCCTACGACCTGCTTGTCGTGCCGGGCGGATTCTCTTATGGGGATTATCTGCGTTGCGGCGCCATTGCACGCTTCTCGCCGGCCATGCAATCCGTCGTCGCTCATGCGCAGCGCGGCGGAGCCGTTCTCGGTATCTGCAACGGTTTTCAAATCCTCTGCGAAGCAAGACTTCTTCCCGGTGCGCTGATCCGCAACAGAGGACTGCTGCATCTTGCGAAAGATGTGACGCTTGTGGCAGGCAACAGCCCTCTTTTTCAAGACCTGAAAGGCCAGTATCGAATCCCCGTCTCTCACTCCGAGGGAAACTTTCGCGCCGACGACGAGACGCTCAAGCGACTTGAAGGCGAAGGCCGCGTCGCCCTGCGCTATCTGAATAACCCTAACGGCTCCATCAACGATATCGCCGGAATCCTTTCTGAAAACGGACGCGTTCTCGGTATGATGCCTCATCCGGAGCGAGCGACCGATCAGCGTAACGGCAAGACGGACGGACGGGCGATTCTTGAAGCCTACCTGAAAACGTTAGCCGTCGCCGTCTGAAGGGAGATTGCATGCCTGATCTGTCGCTCAGCCTGATCACGGTCAACCAGACTCCACTTGATCTGCGCGGCAATCTGGAGCGTATAAAGAACGCCGTCAGGCTTGCCGGCGACGAGCGTCAGGTGATCTGCTTTCCCGAACTCTCCCTTACCGGATACGGCTGCGAAGACGCCTTTTACATGCCCTATCTGGTCGACGGCGCCCTGAAGGCATTGTTAACGCTTGCAAAAGATACGGCCCGTCTCGATGCATTGATTGTGGTCGGCCTTCCCTTTCGGCAGAACGGACTTCTGTATAACTGCATGGCCCTGCTTCATCGCGGTCGTGTGGTGGCGCTGATCCCCAAACAGCATCTTGCCGGCGAGGGGCTGCATTATGAGCCGCGCTGGTTTCGCGCCTTTCAATCGGCAAAGGGAGAATTCATCGCCTCAGAAGAGACGGCGCTCGACGGAGCTTATTTCGGGCCGGCCGTTATTGAATACGGCGATCTGCGTCTCGGCGTCGAGATCTGTGAGGACGCCTGGGTTGCAGGCCGGCCGGCAATCGCGCTTGCCGGGGCTTCGGTCGATCTGATTCTGAATCCGGCGGCTTCTCATTTCGGCTTCGGCAAATACGACATCCGTAAATCTATCGTTGAAGCGTCTTCGCGCGAGTATCACTGCCTGTATGCGACCGTTAACCTTCTCGGTAACGAAGCAGGCCGGTCCATCTACGACGGTTCCCGCATTGCAGCGTCAGGCGGAACGATCTTGCATGAATCCCATCGCTTTTCGTTTCAGGATGCCTGTATCAGTCAGCTTACCGTATCGCTGAGCGGCATGCGGCAGCGCAGACAGCGTATCTATTCGCGAAAAGAAGAGATGCCCGACGATGGCGGCGCTCTACCCGTGATAAAGATTGATCGCTCATCAAGCGCTCCCGGCTTCGGCAGAGATGCTTCGTTCGCTCGATCAGAAGACGCCTCTCGCAGAAGTTCTTCTATTCCTGGTTATACAATCGAAATAAAGACGATTATCGACGACACGCAGCCATCGAGACAGGGCGAAGCGATCGATACCGATGCGGTTCGCTTTAACGAGTTCTTACACGCTGAAACGCTCGGCCTCTATGACTATATGCGCAAGACGGCTTCGCGCGGTTATACGATCTCGCTTTCGGGCGGAGCCGATTCGGCAGCCTGTGCTCTGCTTGTCGAACGCATGATCCGCCGCGGAACGTCCGAGCTCGGCGATCATTTCTTTGTGAAAGCCGGCCTGCCCGTTTCTTCACCGGGAGAAGCGACGAAGGCGATGCTGCATACGATCTACCAGGCCACCGCGCAGAGTTCTGAGACGACAGAAAGCGCCGCCGCTGAGGTCGCCGCTGCGTTAGGCACAAACCATCATCGCATCGACATTCAGGATATGGTCGACCGATCAAGAGGTCTCGTCGAAGGCGTGCTTGAACGCCCCCTGACCTGGCAGACCGATGATCTCGCCTTACAGAATATCCAGGCACGGGCTCGCAGCCCTCTTGTCTGGATGATCGCCAATACGACGGGCAGCATCCTGATCGCCACCGGAAACCGCAGCGAAAGCTCCGTCGGTTACTGCACGATGGACGGCGATACGTCAGGCGGACTCGCTCCCATCGCCGGCATCGATAAGGCATTCCTGCTGCGCTGGCTCAAACATATGGAAGAAACCGGCGATGAATTCGGACCGATCCCCTCGCTTTCGTATATCAATGCACAGCAACCGACCGCCGAGCTGCGACCGCTTGAGGCGAAGCAGACCGACGAAAAGGATCTGATGCCCTATGCTCTACTCGAACGTATCGAACGCCTGGCCCTTCAGGATCTCATGCCGCCATCGGGTATTCTGAGCATGCTGCTTGCCGAAAAAGAGGCCGGCCAGGCTCGCTGGACGACGGCGGCGGAACATTTCACCCCTGACGAATTAAAGCAGGCCGTTTCGCGCTTCTTTCAACTCTGGAGAAGCAGTCAATGGAAGCGAGAGCGATTCGCCGTTTCGTTTCACATCGATACGTATAACGTCGATCCGCGCAGTTACCTGCGTTTTCCCGTGCTCAGCGCAAAAATAGAAGAGGATGCCGGTAAAAACATTATATGAAACGTCGATCTGCTTTTGCTCTGATGAGCATCGCCTCCGTCATCGTCCTTGTCGAGGTCATCGTTCGGCTTCTGCCTGTTTACGAATATGCCGATCCACAGGAATACTATCTTCACCGAAAGGGCGTCGAACTGCGCGAAGGAACCGAGAACTATCGCGTCATCGTTCTCGGCGACTCCCGTTCTATGGCTTTACGCCCTCCAGAAGAGGGATTGTCCTTTTATAATTTCAGCGCTCCCGGCATGGGTAACCGCTACTACACGGTACTGCTGAAGCGTTACCTGAGCACGGGTCGCAAGCCCGATCTGATCTTGCTTGCGCCACACCAGCATGCATTGCTTGCCTCGCCTGAGCGACCGGCAACCGATCTCAAGTATAATGACGGTGCCACTCCGCTACAGGCAGCTTCACAGTTTTTCTCAAGGAGGCTGGATGCCCCTCTGTTCCAGGGCAAACCAGGCGGCCTGCAACCTGCCCTACGACCGGAACTCTTTGCTCCGGTCTTTCGCAACGGTCGCCTGCACTTTCTCGGCTATACGGATTCCATTCGCATATTCAGCGGCATGGATCGCCTCGTTCAGGCCTATGAAGGGGCGCCGTTCCTCTATCGCACGTACTTCTTACGGACGACGATTCTCGGCATGGTCCAGAATCCAGGACGTGACGGAAATATTGAGGGATGTGAGAGCTGTGACGCCATTCACAAAGGCATCTGCTACGATCGACTTCAGCCTCGCGATAGCACGGCCCTTGTAGAACAGTCGATTCGCAATTTCGGCGGCGCCTTTAACCTTGATGATCTCACATCACCCAGCGGCCGCGTCGGGCTCTTTCTCACTCGCGATACGGCCATGAAAGGCATGGCAGACGGATTGAATACAGAGAATATGACTGTGCAGACCGATACGCTCGAAGAACTCGTCGCCTTCGCATCGTCTCAGGGGATCAAGATCGTTTTTCTCGAACTGCCACTTCCCGAACGTGTCAGTCAGGCCCGGCAGGTTCCGCTGTTGCGCCAGACGATTCAGGGTGTGCTTTCCAGATACGATGGAACCGGTTATGTGCAATTCCCGACTTTGAGTTATCCCGAAACCAGCTATATTGATCCGTTCCACTTGAGCTGCTACGGTGCAGCCGAACTGAATAACGACTTCCGGCGCATCTTCCCTTCTATTCGCGAAGGCTTTCTGGAGCAGCACAGGTGATTTTTAACTCGCTCAGCTTTCTGTTATTTTTTCTTATCGTACTGGCCGGTTACTGGACAATGCAGGCGTTTCGATGGCGTTTGCGAGGTCAGAATGCTCTATTGCTCGTTGCCTCATACATATTCTACGGCTCCTGGGATTGGATCTTCCTCGGCCTTGTTCTCTTTTCGACCCTGTGGAACTATTTCTTCTCTTTATGGATTGAGCATACAGAGAACGAGCGACTTCGCCGCAGGCAACTGATCGTCTCGCTGATCGGCAATTTTGCGCTGCTCGGTTTCTTCAAGTATTTCAATTTCTTCTCCGGGGAACTCTTCCTGCTTTTGAAAGCGGTCGGCATTGCGCCTGAAGGCGGCAGTCAATTCATCATTGCCAATCTGATTTTACCTGTGGGCATCAGTTTCTTTACGTTTCAGGCCAGCGCCTATACGATAGACGTCTACCGTCGTCGCATCGGCGCCGAGAAGAATCTTCCCGATTTCGCTCTTTTTGTCGTGTATTTTCCTCAGCTTGTCGCCGGCCCGATCGAACGGGCCGAGGATCTTCTCACCGCTCTCAAGAAAGAGCGTTCGATCGATATCGAACTTGCAGAGAAGGCCGTCTGGAATCTTCTTCACGGCTTCTTCATGAAAGTTGTCATCGCCGACAATCTTGCTCCGCTCGTCGACGGGGTTTTTGGCAACAGAGCGTATTACTTGAGTCAGCCCGATTTTGCTTCGGAGTTCGGCGCCGGTCAGATACTGCTTACGGGATTTGCCTTCATGATTCAGATCTACTGCGACTTCGCCGGCTACTCGTTCATTGCTCTCGGCGCCTCACAGCTGCTCGGCATCCCACTCACGCGCAACTTCTTACAGCCTTTCTTTGCGACGAACCCCGCCGAGTTCTGGCGACGCTGGCATACGACGTTGATCCGCTGGTTTACCGATTATGTGTACCGACCTCTTGGCGGCAGTCGCGTTTCGAAATGGATGAATCTTCGCAATATCATGATAGTCTATCTCGTCTCTGGATTGTGGCACGGTGCAAACTGGACCTATATCATCTGGGGCGGAGTAAGCGGACTTTCCGTCATCGCCTATCGTCTGCTTCGATCCGATGATGACGAGCCCGGTATCGCCGCCGGATTGGCCGGCCTTATTCTCAATACGCTTCTCATCTCAATTACCGGCTTGATCTTCAGGGCCTATGATATGGCGCAGGTATTCGCCTTCTTTCAGGGAGCCATGCAGTACTGGGATCATACCGGCATGAACACAAGCGCCTACGAGCTCAGCCGCTACACGCCGCGAGTTCTGGAGATCATTTTCCCCGTCCTGTTGCTCGACGGCATGAGTCGACTTTTCAAGTCAGACGACTGGTTAGTCGAGCGCGCGCTCTGGGTACGTGTGCTTGTTCCCGTTACCATCTTCTTTCTCATCGTTCTACGCGGGCAATTCGGCAAAGAGGTGATTTACTTTGCGTTCTGAGAGAAGCCTCGCCGCGTCGCTGTCGACTCTGCTTCGGCCGATCCTTGATCGCGCCACGCATCGCCTCAATCGTTCGAGCCCTTTTGCCCCGATCGCGCTTTTTCTGATCGTGGTAATCCTGCTCACCGCCGCTCGCATCGCTCCCTATGGTTACCGGATGTCGGCTCTGATCGGCATGGAGCAGCAATTCATCGACCTGAACCCCGGAGCGACCTTTGAAGGCATCGTAGTATTCAAGGATTCGGGCTACGACGGCCAGTTCTTTTACCTGATCGCACGGGATCTCTTTGATCCTTCTTTTGACGAGCCCGTTCTTGATACCTATCGCATGCGCATGGGTCGCATCGGCATGAGTCTTCTTGTCGGCCTGCCGGCCTCCCTGCTCGGCTGGCAGAGTTATGGGCTCATTGCCTTTGCCATTCTACAACTCTTACAAATTCTCGCCTTTCTTTCTCTTCGCTCGATGCTTTCTGAGAAGAACAGGTATCTGGCGCTGTTCTTTCTTTTCTCGCCTTTCTCGTATAACTCTTCGCTGCTTCTTGTGTCTGATTCACTCATGGTAGCCGTCGCCGTACTCGGCCTTTCCATGCTTGAAAAAGGCGGATTCAGGTTCTCGGCCGACGGCGAAGACCGCACCGACTACCGCTCTCGCTGGACGATCGGAGCCACTTTGCTTCTCTGCTTTCTGGTCACGATTCGCGACACCGCTCTATTTGCTCTGGCTCCGATCGGGCTGCTTTTTCTTTACCGCAAGTCGCTGCGTGGAGTCATACTCGCCGCTCTGCCCGTTCTCGTTTTTCTCGCCTGGATGGCCGTCGTTCGTCTGCTGGAAACGCATCCGGGCTCTAATCCCGTTCACTACGACGCAAAACTGGGCGGTCCGATGGTCGGTTTCTTCCAGAGTCTGAATGGCGAAGCCTTCGCCTCGATAAAGGGCGCTGCACGAGAGATGTCGAAGTATCTGAACCTGCTCTATCTGCTGATCATGGTCTCCACTTTCTTCTATATTAGAAGTCTGCCGACTGCCGCTCTTTTCTCGCCGCTGGTCTTTACAGCAGCTCTCTCAGTCTTCTCTGTTGTGGAGTACTGGGCCACCTTTGATAACGTCAATCGCATGTTCACGCTAAGCATTCCCATCATGGCGCTTTTGCGTGATCGGATTCCGAACATGCGATCACACGGGTTATTCCTGTTGAGCGTTGTCTTCCTGTTGCTGCTTGCCGTGCGTCTTGTATGGTTAAAGCCGGCGATGGCCTTCACCACGATCGGACTGTAAGCCGTCCGTGACTTGCAAAACATCGGCAACGAATCTCTGGCTGAGCGTCAGCGGCGAAAGATGAAATAAACGGCCAGTATGAGAAAGACGAATCCGATCAGGTGATTGGTCGTGAAGTACTGATCCTTGAAAAAGATGACGCTGAACCCGACAAAAACGGAAAGCGTGATCGCCTCCTGAAGTACCTTTAACTGAACAAGCGTAAACGGCCCGCCGTAGCCCGTATAACCGATGCGGTTGGCCGGCACCTGCAGCATATACTCAAAAAGGGCGATGCCCCAGCTGATAAGTATCACGGCCCAGAGACCGAGATCGGCCAGACGTCCGTACTCTTTGAATTTAAGATGCCCGTACCAGGCAAGCGTCATGAAAGAGTTCGACGCGATAAGAAGAAGGATGGAGGTCAGCCCCCGGCTCATACTTGATTCCATATACGAGCCAGCTATGGTAAATCGATCGGGGCGTCGACTCAGAACTCATCCCAGAATTGATTCTGCAACAAAGGAAGACTCTCTCCTGAAACTCAGGAGAGAGTTCAAGAGCGGGTTCAGGACCGGCTCTTCTTAAGAAGAGATCCGGCTCATGCTAATCGGATTACTGGATCTGCGCACGCAGCGCGGCGGCTTTTTCGGTCTGGCCGGTCGATTCGTAGATCTGAAGCAGCTGCTTCTGTAGCTCTTTACGCCTCGCCGGATTTCGCTCTGCCTGGATGCGAGCCTTCAGGTCGGCCTCAGGATCGGCCGTCTCTTCATCCCACATGTCGCGGTGACGGGCGGCCTCAGGCGAAGGAGCGGCGAGTGCACCGGGCGTCTCGGGTGCGGATACACCCGGTGCGGTAGCATCTGGCGAGACTGCACCGGGTTTTACGCCTGATTCTGCCAGACCGGCCGGCGTTGCCAGCTTCTGTTCTTCTGTGATGGCCTTTCCTGTGGGGGACTCTTCTGCCGTCTTTGCATTTGCTGATGGAATTTCAGATCTCTGCATGTATTGAAACGAGCCGATGCCGATACCGACGGCAACGAGCACCGCGGCACTGGCCTGCCAGAGCGTTCGGCTGCGCAAGAAGCCCTCGCCGGCATCGCCCGCTGAGGCGATCGGCAGAAAATCAGCATCATTCAGTGGAGGCAGTGCGGATGGGTTCTTGATCGCCTGATCAAGCCTGGCGAGCAGCGTATCGTTGAAATCGGCGCTTAACGCCGGAGCTCGATTCTTCGGCTCCCGACCTGCCTTTTCAAGAAGCAGGTGAAGATCGCGATGCATCTTTGCCTCTGCCGAAAGCGAAGCCTGCGCACTGATGCGCTCCGGTTCATGCAGAAGGATTTCATTCTCACGATCCAAGCAGATTTCTCCCTTTTTCGTCCTGAAAGATGCGCCTTTTAAGAAGCTCTCTTGCCTTAAACAAGCGACTCTTCACGGTACCGACCTTCAAATTCTTCACACGTGCGATCTCTTCGTAAGAAAGTTCGTCGAAGTATCTCATCCAGAGCAGTTCACGGAAGCGTGCATCCAGCGACCGAATCTGTTGGATTAGATAGGCCGTATGATCGGAAAGTTCATGATTTTTCTGAAGATCAGAAAGATCTTCTACATCGAAGGTCGACGGATCCACATAGTCGACCTGATCGGTCGATCGCTTGCGCAAAACGTCGGTACAACGGTTCACAAGGATTCTATACAGCCATGTATAAATACTTGCCTCGCCGCGAAAGCGATCGATTCCGCGAAACGAGGTAAGAAGAGCGTCCTGTAAGGCGTCTTCGGCGTCATCGGGCGAGCCAAGCATGGAGCATGCCTTGCGAAAGAGCCGCTCACGAAAAGGCTGCACGAGCTCTACAAAGGCCCGCGTTTCGCCCCGGCCGATACGCTCCAGCAGGATTTTCTGCTCATCCGGACTCATAGAGAATGTCAGGCTTCCTGTTTTCGACGAGAGGCCTGATGCGCTCGCCTCTCTTCTGTGTACATCGTGAGTATGAGCAGGCCGATTCCTATGACAATGAGGCTATCGGCGACGTTAAACGTCGGCCAGGACGGCCAGGCAAGCCAGCTGAGGCCCCAGATGCCGTCAAACTGCGACCATCCGAACCAGATGCATTCGACAAAGTCCACGACTCCGCTTACATGGCCGGATTGCGGACCGCCGGGCGAGAACACCCACTCCCGCGTCGCCACCGACTTCACAAAGAGCTTATCGATCAGATTGCCCACCGCTCCCGAGAAGACAAGCAGCCAGGCGGCAGAATGCCCCGAGGCCTCGTTCTTCCAGCGGTAGAAGAAAAGAAAGAGGATGGCAAAAGCGGTCAGATAGATACCGGCGACCGGAGCGACCGGGCCCGAACCGAAAACAAAGCGATCATTGAAGACGAGGCGAAAACGAATCAGATCGCCGCCCTCCCCGAGGATGGGAATGTCGGGCATAGCGTCAACAAGCGCATGCAGAGGCGCATCGGCGGCGTTCATCAACTGATGATGCGTGAGGTTAAAGTTCAGATGATCGGTAACGATTTTCTTGGAAACGAGATCGATGGTAACAAGCAGGGCGAAGGTGGCAAGCCAGAGCGGCGGAAAGACCGATAGAAAGGGTCTTGAGAAGGTAAAGAGTTTTTTAACGAACGCCATCGGTGCAAAGATCCACGAGCAAAGCGGGCGGTCAAGTCGGGAAATCTGCTTTCCGGTGGTGCTTTTCAAGCTTTTCTGGTTCTGATGTCCACGGCTCAAGCACAATCCCCCGCACCTCATACGACCATCGCCGATCTGCAGAGTTTCGAGCGCCGCTACACAAACCTGCCATTCGAGGCCATTCTGAAGCAGGATATTCTGCGTCTGGGCCTGAGCTTTGACGGCAAGGCATTGTCGGGCATCGAGTTCAAGACCAAGGATTACTTCATCTTCACCTTCGACCACGTGCCTCTGGCCGAACAATCCGAAGAGATTCGCTTCAGAGCGCCAGAAGAGATTCGACTCAGCGGAGGGCCGTTCTCGCTTGCAAAAACCGTCGTTTCTGTGCGCATCGATCCGTCGTCGCCCTACAGGGTTTCGACGACAGATCGCGGTCCGGCGCTCTTTCTCGGCGACCAGTTCCTGGCCGACGTCGACTTCCCGCCCGTGCCTGCATGGTACCGACATACGACGTCGTCGGGCAAATCGCCGGGCGAGATCGCTCCCGTCATCGAATGGGGCTACCTGATCTATTTAACCGTCTTTCGTAACTGCCAGTATTTCGGTAAGGACGAAGAATGCGCCTTCTGCGACATCAATCATAACTGGCGACAGCAGCGCCTGCAGGGTCGGCCATACACGGGCATCAAGAGCATAGAAGAGATTCTCGAAGTCCTGTCGTTCATCGATAAAGAAGATACGGTCGCCGAGTGTTATACAATCACAGGCGGATCGGTCGTCACCGACTTACAGAAAAAAGGCGAGACGGATTTCTATTTTCAGTACATCCGAGCCATCGAAGAACGCTTCCCGGGCCGATGGATGGGCAAGATGGTCGTGCAGGCCTGGGAAAAGGCCGATCTTCTGCGCTTCAAAGAGGCAGGCATCAAGGTCTATCATCCGAATTACGAAGTCTGGGATCCGGAGTTATTCACGAAGCTCTGTCCCGGCAAAACTCGCTTCATCGGACGGGAGAACTGGATTCGTCGCATCGTCGAGTCGGTGGACGTCTTCGGGCCGTCGCATGTGATTCCCAACTTCGTCGGCGGGGTCGAACTGTCGAAGCCTTATGGTTTCAAAACCGTCGCCGAGGCCGTGAAGTCGACGGCAGAAGGCCTGGATTTCTTCATGAGCCACGGAGTGGTGCCGCGCTTTACGACGTGGTGTCCCGAGCCGTATACGACGCTTTCGACGCTTGAAAAGCAGGAGAAGCCGCCTCTTGTGTATTTCCTTGAGCTGCTCAGCGAATGGAAGCGCATCTTCGAGAAGTATAAACTTCCGACGCCTCCGGGATACGGCCCTCCGGGTCCGGGCCAGGCCGTCTTCTCGGTCAGCGCCTTCATGGACGTCATCGGTTACGAAGGGCGGGCCTGACGGTCAGGCGCTATGCCCGATATGCTCAAGCGATCAGCGGTCTTCCGCGTAACGCTGACTGTCGGCGCCCTGCTCTTCTTTCTCGCTTACCGACTTTATCTGATCCCGGCCAGGTCGATCGGTCAAATGTTGCTCGGCTGGGGATTCGAGGTGACCGTCTTCTCGACGATTCTCCTGTTCTTTTTTGTGTTTTCTTTTGTGTTCTCTTTCGTGTTGCAGCGCCTGACTTGGAGCGAGCATCTTTCCTTTGTTTCTCATCGTTTCTCACTGCACTCTCTCTTCTCTATTCTCTTTAATGCCTTCTTTCTCTCTGCCTTTGTTCTTCACTTCGCCTTCTTCTTCTTTTTCGCCGAGGCCACATGGCGCCGGTACTCGCTTCTTGATACGGATTCCTTTCAACTGCTTTACTTCTTCACCGACGTACTGCCCTTCACTGGATGGCTGCTGCTTATCTCGTCCCTGATCATCCTCTATATTGTCGCCCGTTATGTATCGAATCGCCTTGCCGAGATTGAGTCATTGCCTTCTTTCTTGCATCATACCCTGTACCATGCGGGGCGCCCAGGGCATGCAGGCGCCGCTGCTTTTATGGCGCTTGGCGGACTGATCAGCACGCAGATAGCAGCCGCTCCCATCGATTCACCGGTCGCCTATATCGCCGTCGATCTCTACGAGGCATTCTCAGCTCGGTCATTGACGATCGACGCCGCATCACCTCCCGCATCCTACAATACCTGGGATCGCCCCGAACCTGAGACGCTACGGTATAAAAAGATCGTCGTCTTTGTCATGGAATCGGTCACCCTGAAGGCGCTTGAAGAAGGGACGTCGCGACTCGAACCCGAGCGGATGTTTGCACATATAAAAAAACAGTCGCATCGTTATACAAATATCATCGCTTCGAATATGGACAGCCGCACCGGCATGCTTGCCATGCTTTCGGGACGCTTTGTTCCCTTTGAAGCCTACAGCGATGCCGACGTCGCTCGCTACGCCTTTCTCTCAGGCGAACGATCGCTTGTCCATCGCATGAATGAATACGGTTACGGAACGGCCTTTTCGGCAGCCGTGACGGAACAGGAGGCCGTCGTCTTCGATCTTCCGTGGAGCGAGCGCTTCGTCCTTACCGAGTCGGATCGCGATCGGGCACGCAAACAGGGCTTCCTCTGTATGACGCCGTATGAATTCGAACACAGCTGCGACGATCGTTATCTGCTTCCGCGTCTCGTCGATTTCGTCGCCGCTCATGAGCGAGCGTTCCTGTATCATGAGTTCATCTACGGCCATTCACAGGAATACATGGATGCGCTTCAAATCGATCCCGTGCGCTATTACTCCGACTATGTCGAAGCCTTCACCGAAGCTCTGAAGAAGCGGGGCTTGCTCGATGAGACGCTGATCGTCATCGTCGCCGATCACGGCATACGCATGAAAGGATACGAAACGGAACGATCGACATATATACTTCCGCTGTATTTCTTTCATCCACAGTTTCAGGGCCGCATCGATGCCTCGCTCTACGCCCATTTCGATTTCAAGGATCTGCTCCTGGCCGAAGCCTCTCATACATCGCCGCCTTTAGCTCGTGATCATGCTCCGTTTATCGGCATGACAAGCTCGGCTATCATCGGCGCCGTCGATGCAAGAGGTGGTCTGACCGTCATCAAAGATCGACGGTGGAGGCCGTATGCTCTCATGACGCCTGATCAGGCAGAGGCAGAACGATTGCTTGCTGGCATTCGATCGTATCGCGACAGATTTACAGAATCAGACTTTTCTTATTGACGGAATTCCTGTCCACTCCAGGCTATTCCAGAAACGCGCGCAACTTAGAGGCTGATTATTGATGAAAGGCGTCGTTTTCACTTCCCTGAAACCTACATCGATCTGGATATCTGTCAGCACTGCTCCCTGATATGGTTCGTTAGCAGGCTGCTGAAAAAGCAGCCTGCTAAGGCAAAACAGGATGTTTTGCCAAAATGGCCTTTTTGCAAAAAGGCCATTTTGTAAGGATTTTTGGGCTTAGCTCAAAAATCCGTCAGCTGAAAAAGTCCACGGATGGACTTTTTCAGCAGCCTGTTAGAGATGAAATCGAGCATTTCCCCATTCAAAACCGGAAAAAACTGGGGGATCACGCAACGACCTTGATCCAGGATCGCGGTCCACTGATCGATGCCGATGCGAAGGCCCAGTATTTACTGGCCAACCTGAAACTCGAACAGATGGCACGACGGGCTCGCAACAAGGCAAAATACTGGAATTTGCGACGCATGATCAATACACCGTGGATGCTGGATGCCGTCGTCCAGGATCTTCTTGATTATACAGGACTCGACGATCGAGTAGACTAACGATCTCTGATATCACAATAGTTGATATTCAAATAACGATCCTTCCATATTCGAAAGAAAAAACTCTTGCAATTCTGTTACCGCCTCAATCAATGGTGACAGGTATCGTTTTCACAACAAATGCCGCCTTCCGTGCGGCTTCAAGGCGCTCCGGCGTTTTTTCATCCCACCTGGGTTTTTACTGACGATACCGCCCGCAGACTGAGAAAAGGAAAGCCGTTCAAGGACGGCAGCAACATGCCCTGAATTCGCATCCTCAATGCGAAGGGTCGCGTTCCTTTTCGCAGCGTAATTTATGGAGGCTGTTCATGAGCAGTAGCAAACAGAACTACGGAGCGAATCCGTTAGCGAAACGCGAAACCGATCATTACAAAAACGAATACATCGAGTCCTTCGTCTCTAAATGGGATGAACTGATCGACTGGGATGCCCGCGCAAATAGCGAAGGCGATTTCTTTCTGCGAACGTTGAAAGAACGAAACGCACATAAGGTGCTTGATGTCGCCACCGGCACGGGCTTTCATTCCATACGCCTCATCGAGCAGGGATTTGAAGTCACAAGCGCCGACGGCAGTCCTTCGATGCTTGCGCGCGCCTTTGCAAACGGCCGTAAACGCGATCACATCCTGCGCACGGTGCAGGCCGACTGGAGATGGTTAAACCGAGATATTCACGGCAAGTACGACGCCGTTATCTGCCTCGGAAACAGCTTCACACATCTATTCGAAGAACGTGACCGACGCAAGTCCCTCGCCGAATTTTATGCAGCGCTGCGCCATGACGGTGTTTTGATCATCGATCAGCGCAACTATGACATGATCCTCGACGAAGGATTTCGCAGTAAACATATCTATTATTACGCGGGCGAGAACGTTCGCGCCGAACCCGAGCATGTGGATGACGGCCTTGCTCGTTTCGTATACGAATTCCCCGACGGAGCGAAGTTTAACCTGAACATGTTTCCGCTACGCAAAGAATACATGCGCAAACTACTCTACGAAGTGGGATTTCAGAAAGTCACGACCTATGGAGATTTTCAGGAAACGCATCATCAGGACCAGCCTGACTTCTACATTCACGTCGCCGAGAAATACTACGGCACGGAATACGAAGGAGAGGCGCGCCCATGAGCACCGTGGAAATCACAAAACAGTACTATAACAGTCCCGATGCCGACGTCTTCTACCATGAAGTATGGGGCGGCGACGATATTCACATCGGCCTTTATACGACGACGCAGGACATTCGCGAGGCATCCCGATTAACCGTCGAACGTATGGCCTCTTTGATCGAGAATCGAATCGACGAAACGTCGACCGTTCTCGACCTCGGTTCGGGCTATGGCGGAGCGGCGCGCTATCTGAACGATCGCTTTCACTGCCGTGTGATCTGTCTTAACCTGAGCGAGGTCGAAAATCAGCGCAATCGCAACAGAAACAGCGAAACGGGACAATCCGAAGCGATCAGCGTCATCGACGGATCTTTCGAAGAGATTCCGCCCGTCATCCTCGACCACTCCGTCGACCTTGTATGGTCGCAGGATGCCATGCTTCACAGCGGATCAAAAGAGAAGATCTTCGCCTGCGTGTCTCGCATACTGAAACCAGGAGGCCGCTTCATCTTTACCGATCCCATGCAGAGCGAGAAGGCCGATCCGGCGCGTCTGCAGCCCGTCTATGATCGTATTCACCTGAAAGAGATGGGCAGCTTTGAACTCTATCAAAGGCTTGCCAGGCAGCACGGCATGACGACCGAACGAATCCTCGACCTTTCGCCGCAGCTTCCCGTGCATTACGGCCGCGTTCTTGAAGAGCTGAACAGTCAGGATGCTCGCCTTCGCGCGAAGATCAGCGGCGAGTATATCGACCGCATGAAGATGGGCCTGCAACACTGGATCGATGCCGGCAACCGAGGCGATCTCGCCTGGGGCATCATCGAACTCAGTCGCAACTCCTGAATAGCCATGACTGCCATCACCTTTCTATTCTTCCTGTTCTGCTTCACTCTGATCGGCGTAGCGTCGATCAGAGCAAGCAAACAGACGACGGACGATTACCTGCTCGCCGGCCGCAGCGTCTCACCGCTCTTTACGGCTCTTTCGGCCGTGGCGACGAATAACAGCGGCTTTATGTTTATCGGTCTGATCGGTTATACCTACGCCGTCGGGTTATCCTCTATATGGATCATGGTCGGATGGATCGCCGGCGATTATCTTGCCTGGAGATGGATCTATCCGCATCTGCGACGCGAATCTGAGATGCGCGACGTCGCCACCGTCCCTTCGTACCTCAGCCATACGGGCGACCGTTACGGACCGGCCGTTATGCGCATCGCCGCCGTCATTCTCATCGTCTTTCTTGGCGTCTATGCCGCCGCGCAGTTGAATGCCGGCTCCAAAGCGCTGCACACGCTGTTCGGATGGCAGTATGAAACCGGAGCCATCATCGGCGCCGTCATCGTTCTTGTGTACAGCTGGTCGGGAGGCATTCGCGCCTCGATCTGGACTGACGTCGCTCAGTCCGTCGTTATGGTCGCCGCCATGCTTCTTCTTGTCATCAGCATCGTCGTCGAGGTCGGCGGCGTTCCGGCAGCGATCGAACGGCTGGCCGAAATCGATCCGTCTCTGTTAACGCTGATTCCTGCAAATCTCAAGTTCGGCTTTGCCGCCTTTCTTCTCAGCTGGATAGCCGCCGGCATCGGCGTTACGGGACAGCCGCACGTCATCATTCGCGCTATGGCCATCCGCTCTGTCACAGCGATGAGTACGGCCCGGCGGGTTTATTTTCTATGGTACACGCTCTTCTCGGCGCTTGCCATCGCCGTCGGCCTTGGAGCGCGCATCCTGCTCGATCATCCCGAGACGTTCGACGCAGAGTTAGCCCTGCCCATCATCTCAACGCAGCTGCTGCATCCGATATTGATCGGGCTGATCCTTGCCGGCCTTTTTGCAGCCACGATGTCGACGGCCGATTCACAGGTGCTCGCCTGCTCGGCGGCCTTCACACAGGATCTGCTGCCCGAACGCTACTGGAAGAACTATATTCTCGCGAAAATGGGAACGGCCCTTGTTACGCTTCTGACGTTAAGCATCGCGCTTTTCGGCAGCCAGAACGTCTTCGGTCTCGTCGTTCTCTCCTGGTCCATCCTTGCATCGACGCTCGGTCCGCTGATCATGCTGCATTCCTTACGGCGCCCCGTTTCGGGGCCTGTGTCCATTCTCATGATGGTTGCCGGTATGGCGGCCGTATTCCTGTGGCGGGCCATGCCCGGATACTCCGATGCCGTGTATGAAACGCTGCCCGGTATGGCAGCCGGTTTTCTTGTGTATCTGATTTCTCAGCTCAATCAGAAAAAGAGGTGAGAACAGGCCATCTGTCACTTTACTGACTCCACAGGCCGATCCCCAACGGCCTGTGGGAGCCAGTATGTCAAAAACAACGTCAAAATCAGCGTCACACTCTTCATCGGCCTCAACAGCGGACTCAAGCGACCGCAGCGCCTGCGGACCGTGCTGCCGCATCGAATCCATCGTCAGCACGGACGAAAGAGGCCAGATGGTGCTGCCCCGCGACGTCAGGGAAAAGGCAGGCATCAAGCCCGGCGATAAGCTCGCCCTCGTCAGCTTCGAAAATAACGGGAAAATCACCTGCATTGCCCTTGTTCCGGCCGACAGCCTGTCGGGCACGGTGCAGGATCTGCTCGGCCCGCTTCTTGGAGTCGCCCCGGTCGGATAGCGGCTGGCAGAGGGAGTGGAACCGCTCGTGCGCTGTCCGCGTCCAATCTGCCGGTATTGCTGATTTTTCTGATTTTTCTGATTTTATTGACGATTCCAGCAAATTGCCTTTATTGGATCTGGCGCTATTGTCGCCGGAGGATAGTATGAATCAGGAAACTGTAAAAGAGTATGTGAGAGATCGCTACGGAAGTATCGCCTCACGCGGAGGCGGCGGTTGCTGCGGATCAGCTTCCCGGCAATCCGAAAAGCTCAGCGAGTCTGTAGGCTACTCGCATGAAGAGATGAATGCCGTTCCCGAAGGAGCCAATCTCGGACTGGGATGCGGAAATCCGCTTGCCAGCGAATCAATCAAAACGGGCGAAACCGTGCTCGACCTCGGCTCGGGTGCCGGCTTCGACGCCTTTCTTGCGGCCAGACAGGTCGGGCCCGAAGGCAAGGTAATCGGAGTGGACATGACTCCGCAGATGATCGCCCGGGCTCGTGCGAACGCAGAGAAGGCAGGCGTGAAGAACGTCGAGTTCCGACTCGGCGAAATCGAGAACCTGCCTGTCGCAGATGGCGCCGTCGATCTGATCATCTCGAACTGCGTGATCAATCTCGTTCCCGACAAAGCGACCGTCTTTCGCGACGCCTTTCGCGTATTGAAGTCGGGCGGACGTATGATGGTCTCTGATATCGTCGTGAAATCCCCTCTGCCCGACGAGGTGAGCTCGTTTCTACCGGCGATCGGAGCCTGCGTCGGCGGCGCTTCTCTGCTTGCGGATTATACGGCAGCGATAGCGGCAGCTGGATTCAAGGATGTTCGCATCCTCCAGGAATCGGGTATTCCCGCCGAATGGCTCGATGATCCCGACCTGCGAGCACTCGCTACAAAGCAGGGTTATTCATCCGAGCGCGTCGCCGCTCTTGCCGCCGACGTCGTAAGCATCAAGGTATCGGCGGTTAAACGTTAAATCCGAAGTAGCCGACGTCTCCGTCCTGAACGATGCATTTCTTAGCATCGCTCAGGCGGCGGCGACCGGTCGCTTTCCCGACTGATGCGACGGGTGTCGCTGGCCTGGCGCAAGGTATATGCTTTACAGCCAGAACACGACAGCGGAGAATCATCCGGAGAAATAGTTTACCTGGATATGACAGGCAAAAAGTAGTGGATAAATCTGAGATTGGATTCTTCAACATCCGGAGGCTAAATGAGACGAATTATCGCTATGATCATCTTGAGTATTCCGTTTGCGATGGGAATTGGAATCGTCTACATGATCGCCTCCCAATGGAAGGCCTCTACGCCGATCGATTATTCCAGGCTCAGTGATCAACCGGACGTAAAATTCGCACTGGACCGTCTGATCAAAGGAGACTTCGCCGACTATGCTCCTCCCGCTACACGTGCGGCGGAGAACTTTGACAGAGCGAACGAGCAGATACGAGGAATACTTCTCAACGCGAGCGAGTATACTCTGATCGAATACGGGTCTGTGACTCAGCATTCCAACAACCGGAATACAACACAGGTCAACCTCGCCTTTCAGGCCAGACTGTCTTCAGGCAGCTTTGCTCTGATTCGAATGGCTCTTTTAAAAAATGACAATGAACCGCTCCTGATATCGGCGTTACAGGCTCAACCGATTGCCGATGAATGGTTCAAGCTATACAACGTATCTGCCCTGCCTTTTACATGGAAACATGGAATGTTGCTTGGCTTTATGGTACTGTCACTGGGCATCGTTGCATGGTCGGCATATCTTCTGCTTTTCAAGAGCCCTCAGAAAAACCTGATTCTCTGGAGCATAGCCATCATCATCGGATTGTCTAAACTGACATTGAACTGGAATGATGAATCGTGGAATCTGCAACTGATAAACATTGCTCTGCTGCCAGGAGGGTTCGTCCGCATGGGAAACCTCGGTATCTACGTTCTGTCAGCCCATATTCCCGTATTCGGAATTGTCTATATCGTAAAACATCTTCTGTCCAAACAACGGAGCAGTCAGCCTGCAACGCAATCGGCTACACCAAACGACGATGCAACAATAGACGCATGGATTGAGAAGCTGTCGGGCTTCTATGACGATTCCATTCCTCAAGAGGTGCAGGAAGAAGCGGTCGCACACCTATCGTTAACAATTCCTGACGATCAACTCTGGAAGCTCCTTCCGCCTCACAAAGGCAAAGGCTACTGGGAGAATGCGGCAAGAGTACTCGTGCAAATCGGCTTTCCGCGACTGTGGATCGTCGAAGAAGGACTGGTAAAATGGCTACAGGATATGAACTGGCCCGGTGCAAGAAGAATCTACGATCTTCTCATGACTCTACCAGATAACGAATTTATCGCCATGATCGAGAAGACTCTACGTAAGGCCGACAGCGAAGACGATACAGTATGGATCTACTGGTTGAAGGAGTTGATAGAAGATAAAGGCGTTCTTGCGAGGCTCAGTGAGGAAGGCAGGGTGATTCTGGAACGGGCGGAGGATGGTTGATGGGGGGATAGAGGGAAAACTTTGTGCCGTCTCAAAAAAGTCCCGAAGCCATGAAAACATCATTGAAAATTTGATTTACAATCAAACGAGTAGCAACAATATGTAAAGTAAACAGGACTGATCTTCAAGGCTTTTGTATCAAATAGCATGGTGAATTGGTTGTATGGTGCCCGCAAGTGATCTTAAGTTGAACCGGAATGACCTGCTTTCATTGTGGGTAGCTATGCGGCGGGGTGATTCGACAGCCTTCGCTCCCGGGAAAGCCCTCGAATACTTGATTATTCGATCCTTTGAATTGGAGCAATGCCGGGTAGAATATGCCTTTGAAGTAAATCTCCTTGGAAATGTTATTGAGCAGATTGATGGATTTATAGAAATTGAAGGAACAGGTTTTCTGTGTGAGTGCAAGGACACTCCCAGCCACAATGTGTTTTTTGATCCGATTGCCAAAATGGTCGCTCGACTTAACCGCAGGCCCTCTTCTGATGTAGGGGCCATTTTCGCAACGAGCGAGTTCACCGAGCCGGCTCTTGTTCTTGCAAATTTTACGTTCCCCAGAACAGTGCTTTTGTGGAATGTGGACGAAATAGAATACGCATTGAAGAAGCAATATTTTCGCGCAGGCATGAAGGCAAAACTCAGACAAGCTCAAATGCGTGGAATTTCTGACTATAATATCATGGTCGAGGAATGAAGTGAAGCCCATCGCAATCACCGAAAGCAAACACGATTTGTATGCCCTGGAAAGGATTCTTGGAGTCCTGCCATCGATTAGCTTTTCTGGATTTGCTGCGTCTGGAAAAAATGCGGCCATATCGTACGCCCGTTCGGCTCTTCTCAGTCCGAACAGGCGCGTTGTTCTTGTTATCGACAGTGATTCCCTTGATCCAGGGAAAATTGATGAAGGGCGTCAATTCGTTAACGATTACTTAGCAAAACCCGATAGAAACCGCTTCTTACTCGTTCAGATGATTCCGGAATTCGAAAGAGTTTTTTTCTATAATGAGTACATGGTTACCAAGGGAACAGTAGAAAAAATTCATCTCGCACCAAGGCAAGGTCTCTACGATCTAAAAGGCATAGCTTCGGAAGATGATTACTATGAATATATTGATGGCCTATCAACGAAGGAACTGGAAAGTATCGCCAGAAATGCGCCCGAGATCCAGGAAATTGCGTCTTTTCTTTCTATCTCAGTTTCTGCCGTATAGCCTCACCGGGATTCGCCCGCACAAAGCAGTGTTGAAAGCCGGTTTATTCTATTGAATACCTGTGATCTCGCCTTCGTAAAACCCACGATCGACGAGTACTCGCCTGATGGCGTAGAATTCCATAGGCCACGATAGAAATCACGTTCCCTCTGGAGTCACCTTTAAGACCTATCCTATAAAGGAATACTCTGTCGTTGAAAACATCGGTTCAATGAATAGCAGTGCTAACACAATTTGAAAGCGTCGCCGCTCTTGCCGCCGACGTCGTAAGCATCAAGGTATCGGCGGTTAAACGTTAAACCGGAAGTAGCAGATGTCTCCGTCCTGGACGATGTATTCCTTTCCTTCCAGGCGCAGGCGTCCGGCCTCTTTCGCGGCGTTCATCGTGCCGTATTTATCGAAATCGGCGTACGACGTCACCTCCGCGCGGATGAAGCCGCGCGAGATGTCGCTGTGGATCTCGCCTGCGGCGTCCTGTGCGTTGGTGCCGCGCCGGATCGTCCACGCCCTCACCTCGACCTCGCCCGCCGTGAAAAACGTAATGTAACCGAGAAGGCTGTAGGCCTCGCGGATCATGCGATGCAGACCGGATTCTTCGACGCCAAGCGATTCCAGATACTCTTTCTGTTCTTCGGGCGGCAGAGAGGCGAGCTCTTCTTCGATGCGACCGCAGAGCATGACGTATCCACTGCCTTCTTTCTTCGCATGTGCTATAACCTGTTCGGTGAAGGCGTTGCCTTTGCTCAGCGAGTCTTCGTCGACGTTCAGTACATAGAGCACCGGACGGGCCGTAAGAAGAGCGATCTCTTTCAGCAGAAGCTCCTCTTCTTCGGTGTAGGATAACGATCGAGCCGGCTTCTCGTCTTCGAGAACGGCCATCACCTTTTTCGCGAAATCGTAACGCTTCGCCGCATCTTTGTCGCCAGACTTCGCCTTCTTCTCATGCTTCTGCATGAGCTTCTCGATCGTTTCCATGTCGGCGAGAATCAGTTCAAGATCGATGATGCGGATGTCTTCCAGAGGCTCCACCTTGCCGCGCACGTGGATGATCTGTCCGTCGTCGAAGCAGCGCACGACGTGAGCGATGGCATGCGTCTCTCTGATATGCGTGAGGAATTTATTACCGAGGCCTTCGCCTTTATGAGCCCCTTCGACGAGGCCGGCGATATCGACGAATTCCATGAAGGCAGGCACGATGCCTTTCGGCTTTACGACCTCGATGAGCTTATCCATGCGCGGATCGGGCACATCGACCCGGCCGACGTTCGGCTCGATCGTGCAGAACGGATAGTTCGCCGATTGGGCCCCGGCCTTTGTCAGAGCATTAAAGATGGTCGACTTACCGACGTTCGGAAGTCCAACGATACCGCAGCGTAGCACAGATTGCCTCCAGTGAAGGGCCAGTTTTCGGCGAGAAGCGACGCAGCCAAACGAAAAAGAAAGGGCGCAGCGAAGCCCCCTGGTTTTCTTTGGTCTATCGCTATGAAAATCGTTCTTGATGTGGGTCAGTGCCGCCCTGACCATTCCTCCCTTGCACGTCTGGTTACTTCGGTCGGCGCCGAAATCGAGAAGGTCACTCTGCCGGCCATCGCCCTTGAGAAGTTACGCGAAAGGCGTTACGATCTCGTGCTTGTGAACCGCAAGATCGACGAGGACTACACAGACGGCCTGGATCTCGTAAAGGCCATGCAGGCCGACCCCGAACTCAAGCATATTCCCATCATGCTCATCTCGAATTACGTCGAAGCGCAGGAAGAGGCCGTCCGGCACGGCGCCATCCGCGGATTTGGAAAAAGCGAGATCAACGACCCGGCGACGCGCGAACGTCTGCGTATGGTGCTCGGATTGCATCAGGCGTCGGCCTGATCCTCTTGCCATATCTGCAAAAAATCCTTCCATTTCTGAGCACGGTGCACATTGTGGGCCGTCATGAAGGTGAAATTCTGGGGAGTGCGCGGTTCCATTCCTTCGCCGGTTCGCGGCTTTGCGATTCGCGAGAAGATGAAGCGCATCCTCACCCTGGCCTCGCCTTCTGATATTCTCGACGAAAGTTCGGTAGAACGCTTCTTGCGCTCGTTGCCGTTCTCACTCACACAGACCTACGGCGGCAATACGACCTGCCTCGAGATACGTTCGAAATCCAACGATCTGATGATTATCGATGCAGGCACGGGGCTTCGCGATCTCGGCAATCGCATGATGGCCGACGAGTTCGGCGACGGCAAAGGAGAATGCCATTTTCTCTTCACACATTCGCACTGGGATCATATCCAGGGATTTCCGTTTTTCGTACCCGCCTACATCGAAGGCAATACCTTTCATATTCACGCCGTCTCGGATCATTTCGAGAACCGCATGCGTTATCAGCATGACTTCGAGCATTTTCCTGTCGCCTTCGAAGGCCTTCAGGCGAAGAAGATCTTTCATCAACATCAGCCCGACGAGACGTGGCAGCTGCACGGTATCAATATCAGCACGCATAGCATGCGGCATCCGGGCGGATCGTGGTCCTATCGCCTTGAAGAAGACGGTAAGGTTCTGATCTTCGGGTCGGATGCGGAGTTTCGAGCCGATGAGATGGAGAACCTCGAGGCCTCCCTCGATTACTTTCGCGGCGCCGATATTCTGATCTTTGATACGCAGTATACGTTCGAAGAGCAGCTGCAGAAGATCGACTGGGGCCATTCGTCGGCATCAATCGCCACCGATATTGCGATGAAGGCCGGCGTAAAAAAGCTTGTGCTCTTTCATCATGATCCCTCTTATACAGATGAAAAGCTCGACGAGGTTTATATGCGGGCGATCCGCTATAAAGAGATGATGGATATCGAGGGCGAGAGCAATCTCGAGATTCACATCGCCTACGAAGGCCTTGAGCTCATGGTCTGAGCCTCCGTTTTTGTTGACATTGACGTCAACGTTCAGCACTGTTGCCGTACGCCACCGTGCGGGGAGTATTCATGCAATTAGAAACACAGAAAACCGCCCATTCAGCGGGCACGACCGAGCGCCTGCGCATTCTGACCGCAGCGTCGCTTTTTGACGGCCATGATGCGGCCATCCATCTGATCCGGCGACTGCTTCAGGATCAGGGCGCAGAAATCATCCATATCGGACACAACCGCGGAGCTGAAGAGATCGTCGACGCGGCCATCGAAGAAGGCGTGCATGCCATCGCCCTCACCTCCTATCAGGGCGGCCATAACGAGTTCTTCCGCTACATGTATGATCTTCTACGGCAGAAAGATGCCGGCCATATTCGCATCTTCGGAGGCGGCGGCGGAACGATCCTGCCCTCTGAGATCGCAGAGCTGCAGAACTACGGCATCGAACGCATCTATCATCCCGATGACGGCCGATCGCTCGGTCTTGTGGGCATGGCCGTCGACGTCGTCGAGCGCTGCGCGAAAGAGCGTCCGGGCATGCAGCCGGGCGATATCGAAGCGGCCAGACGCAAAGATGCGGCTGCCCTTTCGCGAGTGTTAACGACGATCGAGAAGCTGTCGTCCGGCCATGCAGGAGATGCGGCTAACGAAGCACAATCAGCGACCCGCCACGCTGCGTCGACCGGGGCGGCCGCCTCGGCTGCGTTGAAGGCGGATTCGCCCGAGGCCATAGCGTTAGCCGAATTCCTGAGAAGCGGCGATCCTTCCAGTCTGCCCGCCGGTTCGAACCGGCCACCCGTTCTTGGCATCACGGGGCCTGGCGGATCGGGCAAATCTTCGTTAACCGACGAGCTGGTGCGGCGCTTTCTTAACGACTTCGCCGACATCCGCATCGCCATTCTTTCGATTGATCCGACGCGCAAGAAGACGGGCGGTGCGCTGCTTGGCGACCGTATTCGCATGAATTCGATCGCCGACAGCCGTGTTTTCATGCGCTCTCTGGCGACGGGCGGGGAGCATGATGGGTTATCCTCCCTCGCCTCGGATTTTCTGCGCTGCTACAGGGCGGCCGGCTTCGATCTGATCCTGCTTGAGACGGCGGGCATCGGCCAGGCCGACTCTGCGGTGTCAGAGATCGCCGATATGACGTTATACGTGATGACGCCCGAATACGGGGCCTCGACGCAGCTTGAGAAGATCGGTATGCTTGACTACGCCGATCTGATCGCCCTGAACAAGTCGGATCGCCGCGGCGCCGAAGACGCCCTGCAGGCCGTGCGCAAGCAATACCAGCGCAACCGACAGCTGTTTCACGAGCCTCTGGAACGCATGCCCGTCTATGGCACGACGGCCTCTCGTTTCAGCGATCCGGGTACGGACCGCCTTTTCGAGGCGCTTGTGACGCTGACCGGCAGCCTTGCAGAAAAGCGCACGAGAAGCGATCGAGCAAGCATCTTACAGACGGGCGCCCTGATTCCACAACGCAGAGTGCATTATTTACAAGAGATCGTCGACGATGCCGAGCGCTATCGCAAAGAGACGGCAGAGTTAAGCGCCCTTGCCGGCCAGCTGCAATCGATCGAAAAAACGATCGGTCTTATTAAAGAGGAAGCCCGCAGCGATGGCGGAACCGAGCTCATCAGCGCCCTTGAGCAAAGGGCCGAGGCGCTTCGCGAGCGTATTCCCTCCGACGTTCTTGAAATCATTCGAAGCTTTCCCGAGAAGGTGGCCGCCTATCGAGCGCCGGAGTCGGTGTATAAGGTCAGGGATCGCGAGATTCGCGTGCCGAATTATACGACGTCGTTATCAGGACTGCAGATTCCGAAGATCGCCGTGCCGCGTTTCGCCGATTCAGGGGAGATCGTGCGCTGGTCGCGCAGCGAGAACTTTCCGGGAGAGTTTCCGTTTACGGCCGGCATCTATCCGTTCAAGAGATCTGAAGAGGATCCGATTCGCATGTTTGCGGGTGAAGGCGGGCCGGAACGCACCAACCGACGTTTTCACTATCTTTCGCAGGGCATGCCGGCCGTGCGTCTGTCGACGGCCTTTGATTCCGTTACGCTGTACGGCGAAGATCCCGATCGACGCCCCGATATCTTCGGCAAGGTGGGTAATTCGGGCGTTTCGGTCTGTTCGTTAGACGACGCCAAGCGTCTGTATTCGGGCTTCCGGCTCTGTGATCCGCGGACGTCGGTGTCGATGACGATTAACGGTCCGGCGCCGATGATCCTGGCCTTTTATTTCAATGCCGCCGTCGATCAGGAATGCGAGATATACTTACGCGAAAACGGCATGCTTGAAGAGGCGAATCGCAAGATCGATGAGATCTATCGGGCGATGAATCAGAAGCGCCCCGTATATCACGGCGATCTGCCGCCCGGTCATGACGGCCTCGGCCTTGCCCTTCTTGGCATCACAGGCGACCGGTTGCTTGAGCGCGACGTTTACGAGAAGATTAAAGCGAACACGCTCGGCCATCTTCGCGGAACGGTGCAGGCCGATATTCTTAAAGAAGATCAGGCGCAGAATACGTGCATCTTCTCGATCGAGTTCGCTCTGCGTATGATGGGCGATATACAGGAGTTCTTCTCGAAGAATCGCATCCGCAATTTCTATTCGGTTTCGGTGTCGGGATACCATATCGCCGAGGCCGGAGCGAATCCGATCAGCCAGCTTGCCTTCACGCTGTCGAACGGCTTCACGTATCTCGAATACTATCTTTCGCGCGGACTGCATATCGACGAGGTCGCTCCGAATCTGTCGTTCTTCTTTTCAAACGGCATGGATCCGGAATACTCGGTGATCGGTCGCGTCGCACGGCGCATCTGGGCGATGGCGATAAAGCATCGCTACGGCGGCAACGAACGCAGTCAGATGCTCAAGTATCATATTCAAACGTCGGGCCGATCGCTGCATGCGCAGGAGATCAGCTTCAACGACATCCGCACGACGCTGCAGGCGTTATACGCCATCTATGATAACTGTAATTCGCTGCATACAAACGCCTACGACGAGGCGATTACGACTCCGACAGAGGAGTCGGTGCGCCGCGCCGTCGCCATCCAGCTTGTCATCAACCGCGAGCTGGGGCTTGCGAAGAACGAGAATCCGCTTCAGGGCAGCTTTATCATCGAAGAGCTGACCGATTTAGTCGAAGAGGCCGTCTTCGCCGAATTCCTGCGCCTGTCGGATCGCGGCGGCGTGCTTGGCGCCATGGAGACGATGTATCAGCGCAATCGCATCCAGGAAGAATCGATGCATTACGAGACGCTCAAGAACAGCGGCCAGCTTCCGCTGATCGGCGTGAATACGTTTCTTGATCCGTCGGGTTCGCCGACTGTGCTGCCGCCCGAGATCGTGCGATCGACCGACGACGAAAAGCTGCGACAGATCGAGCAGCGCGACGCCTGTCAGGCACGCTTCGCCGACGAAACGACGGCTGCCCTCGAACGCCTGCAGCGCACGGCGATGGCCGGCGAGAACGTCTTCACCGCTCTTCTCGAAACGGCAAAGACGGCGACGCTGGGCCAGATGACGCATACGCTTTACAGGGCCGGCGGAGAATACCGAAGAAGCATGTAAAGCGGGCGCCGCATACACAGTCGAAGGCTGTCTCAATAAGAACCGCTTACTTGCGAACTCTCACAATTTTTTGCGAGCAGGCGGATTATTCTTTCTAAGAAAAGATGTTAGACGTCTTATGCGTTATGCTGAATCGGACGTCTGCGTTACTTCGCGCTCGTAGAAAGAAGATCCCCCGGGACAAAGAACAGAAGAAAGTTGAGACAGAATTGAGCGGTGTTGAGAACCGCATGGATGCGGGCACGACACTGATCACGAAAACCGATCTGAACGGGCGTATAACGTATGCAAACGACAGATTCGCCCATATTTCGGAGTCGACGGTTCACGATCTTCTCGGCAAGCCGCACAGCATCATACGACATCCGGCTATGCCGCGAAGCGCCTTCTACGATCTATGGCAGACGATTCAGGCGGGCAATCCCTGGAGAGGGATCGTAGTTAACAGAGCTCTATCGGGCAACCATTACTGGGTCGATGCGAACGTCGCCCCTCGCAGAGAAAACGGCGAGGTCGTCGGTTATATCTCGGTGCGAAGAAAGCCCGACGAAGAGACGCGACAGAAGGCCGAACGACTTTACTCGGCGATCCTTTCGGGTAAAGAGGAGCTGCCTCCTTCTAACCGACACAGGCTTTCTATTTCTGGAAGACTGTTCCTTTTTGCGGCCGCCGTTGCGCTTTTCTGTCCGCTGACTGTGGGGATCGCCAGGTTCCACTTTCTGACCGGCCTGTTGTGTTCGCTCCTCTGCGGCGGGGTCGCCATTGCAGCGGCCCTGCATCTGAAACGCATCATTGTCGAGCCCATCTTACACACGGCAAAGCTCGGGAACCGAATGGCTACGGGCGATCTGACCGTTCAGCTCAAGCACGATCGCAACGACGAGATCGGAGAAATCCAGAAGGCCATGCTGAACCTCATGATCAACACGGCCGGCATCATCGGCCAGATCGGCGAGGCCAGCGAACGGCTTGAAGCCAATTCCGCCGAAACAAGAAAGAGCGCGGCCAATCTGAAAGAAGGCAGCGGACACATCTCCATGGATGCAGTTGAGATCGCCTCAGGAGCCGAAGAGATGAATCGTTCGCTGCAATTCCTTGCCTCTTCGGTCGAAGAGCTGAGCATCTCCATGCATGAAGTCGCATCACAGGCCTCGGGTGCGAATACGCTCGTTAAGGATTCCCGATCAGAGATCGACCGCGCAACCGAGGCCGTTACCTCTCTTTCGGCCTCGGCCAAACATGCCGGAGAGGTCGTCGACACGATTCAGTCTATCGCGGCGCAGACGAATCTGCTCGCTCTCAATGCTACGATTGAGGCTGCGGCCGCCGGTGAGGCCGGCAAGGGATTTGCCGTCGTCGCCGGCGAAGTAAAGGCCCTTTCGCAGCAGGCAGGCAAGGCGGCAGAAACGGTTCGCGACCGCATGAAAGAGATCCAGAAAAAGGTACAGGAAACGCTGTCCATCGTCACCGAGGTGCGTAAAGGATCGTTAAGCCTGCAGGAGATCAGCACCGGCATCGCCGGAGCGGCCGAAGAGCAATCCGTTACCGTGAAAGAAGTGGCTAAATCCATCTCTGAGGCTGCGACCGCCTCATCAGACGTAGCCCGCCGTATCAGCTCGATCAGCCAGACGACGCAGAACGGATTAAAAGATGCTATGTCGTTGGAAGAAGCGGCGACATCGACCGACGAAGCGGCAAAGGTTCTGAGGCAGACGGTCGCCAGCTTTCGCGTTTGACAGGCGGGCATTCGTACCCTATAGTAGGAGCGATGAATCGCTTCCTGATCGCCCGATTGTCGTTCGCACCGTTATCGCCTGCCCGGTTGCTTCTCGCCGCCCTGCTTCTTGCTCTTTTGCCCGTCGGCACCATGGCCGAGCAGCCCGCCGCCGAGAAGTATCTGTATCGCGTCTCGATTAAAGGGGCGATTACGCCGGCGACGATGGGCACGTTGCGCCGGGCCGTCGAAAAGGCGAATGAAAAGGCGACGGAGCTGCGCGTTGCCGGCAACAACGATCCATCGGCCGTCGCCCTGCTTGTGACGCTTGATACGCCGGGCGGGCTGATGGCGTCGATGGATGAGATGATCCGCGATATCATCAACTCAAAGGTTCCCGTCATCACGTATGTGTCGCCTCCTGGCGCCTCATGCGGATCGGCCGGCGTCTATATTCTCATGGCCTCGCACGTAGCGGCGATGGCACCGGCGACGAATATCGGCTCGGCGACGCCCGTGCAGATGTCGCCCGGCGGACAGGAAAAGCCCGCTCCTGGCGAGAAGACGGATCGCATTCCCGAAGAGGCCGGCGCCGACGATGCATTAAACATGAAGCGCAAGCTGCTTCATCATGCCATAGCGCAGATCCGCGGGCTTGCGGAGTTTCACGGACGCAACGCCTCGTTTGCAGAAAGCACCATCACACGAGCCGAGAACGTCACATCGACCGAGGCCTTGCGCCTGCGCGCCATCGACGTGCTTGCCATCAGCGAGACGGAGCTTCTACAGCAGATCGAAGGACGCACGGTACGCATGACGGACGGAACGATCACGCTCTCGCTGAAAGAGGCGACGGTCGTCGATGTTGAAGACGACTTTCGCGACCGACTGCTTCTTTTGATCGCTGATCCGAACCTTGCCTATATTCTGATGATGATCGGCATCGTCGGCATTATGGCCGAGATTCAGTATCCCGGTTCGATCTTTCCAGGCGTCATCGGATCGATCTGCCTGATCCTCGGCCTCTATGCAATGCAGACGCTGCCCGTTAACTGGGCCGGCTTTGGATTGATACTGCTTGGATTCCTTTTCTTCATACTGGAAGTAAAGATCATCAGTTATGGCATGCTGAGTATAGCCGGCGCCATCAGCATCCTTCTTGGCTCGATTCTTATGGCGAAATCGGGCGACGATGTGGCCAGCGTTTCGCTCATGACGGCGCTTACGACATCGGGCCTGGCCATGCTCGTATCGCTCTTTCTCGTATATAAAGCGGCGCAGGCGATGCGACGCACGCCCGTCAGCGGCGAAGAGGCGCTGTTTCAAGAAACGGGCAAGGTCATACACGAGGTGCGCGAAAACGATGGACGGATCTTTATTCATGGCGAATACTGGAATGCACGCTCCGAAGACGGAAGCGTCATCGCCGTCGGATCAACCATCCGACCCGTGCGCCGCGACGGCATGCTTCTTTTCGTGAAGGTCATCACCGAAGAGAAGAACGGTTAACGAAGCGCTCCGGTTCCGGCGGGCGCTCGCATCTTTCATATGATGAAGGATGAGATGTGCCCCAGCGTCAGATACAGATTTGCAGAGATAACGTATAAACAAGAATAACAAAGGAGTATCAAATGGGTCTCTATCCGATAATACTGATCGTCGCGGCGACTGTGCTGTTTTTCTCGCAGGCCATCCGCGTTCTTAAAGAATACGAGCGAGGTGTGGTCTTTCGTCTCGGTCGCTTCTCAAACGTCAAGGGTCCCGGTCTGATCATCCTGATTCCCTTCATCGATAAGATGGAGAAGGTCAGTCTGCGCACCGTGGCCATGGACGTTCCTCCGCAAGATATCATCACGAAGGATAACGTTACGACGAAGGTGAACGCCGTCGTATACTTTCGAGTGATGGACGCACAGCGCGCCGTCATCGAGGTGGAGGACGTTCTCTATGCCACATCGCAGCTCGCCCAGACGACGCTGCGTTCGATTCTGGGCGAGTCGGAGCTCGACGAGATCCTATCTGAACGAGAAAAGATCAACGAGCATCTGCAGACCGTTCTCGACCGGCAGACCGACGCCTGGGGCATCAAGGTCTCTCTCGTCGAACTCAAGCATATCGACCTGCCGCAAGAGATGCAACGAGCCATGGCCCGTCAGGCCGAAGCGGAGCGCGAACGCCGTGCAAAGATCATCTCGGCCGAAGGCGAATTCCAAGCATCGCAGAAGCTTTCTGACGCTGCCGCCGTCATCGAGCAGCATCCTGTCGCCATCCAGCTGCGTTATATGCAGACGCTGGTCGAGATCTCGGCCGACAAAAACTCCACGATCGTCTTTCCCCTGCCCGTCGAGATGCTGAGCGGCATCATCGACAGCCTCGGCAAAAAGAAGTAATCTTAACGCAGGCCGCTGATTTCGAACTCAAAAACGAAATCAGCGGCGACTTCTGATCGGGACTTCCAGTAAAACTTCCTTGACAGAATCAGACAGAGCCTGTGCGATTGGAGCGTGGGGCGGATTGGTGTGTCCGGAGGGGCGCGCGGGCAAGCCATGTACGCCGGGTTGCGGGTAATGCGTTCCGGGCGGGGATTATACGCATGCGGGAAATAGGGCGGGAAGGGCGGATTGTGCGCATGCGGGAAACACGGGGACGGGCGGATTGTGCGTAGGCGGGGAAGACGCCGGGCGGGACGGATTATACGCATGCGGATAACGCGGGATTAAGCGAATGCGTATAGAACAAGTTATGCGAAAGCGACAATAGATGAGAATGAAATATGAAACCCGGCACAGAATATGAAATTCTAACCAAGGATATTTTCAAGGAGATCCTATCTCAGGATTCTGTCGAAAACCTCAGAGTCGAGCATGACATTATAATTCCTGGAAAAACTACTTCTCACCAAATTGATGTTTTCTGGGAATTCAAGATTGCTGGTGTTACTTATCAAACAATAGTACAGGCAAAACACTGGAATTCTCGCGTTGATCAAGGAGAATTACTAAAATTTAAATCCGTCTTAGATGATATCCCAGGACAACCACGCGGAATCTTTGTAACACAGAAAGGATATCAATCCGGTTCTGTTGATTACGCTAATGCCCATGGAATTTTGCTGTATGAATTAAGAGAACCATCAAGGCATGAAATTGGCACAAGGGTAAAAAGTGTTGAGATTCAAATCAATGGCTTTTTCCCCATGACAAAAGTAATTGGAGTCTTAACGGACAGCCATTGGTTTAAAAAAGAAATAGAGCAGAGAAATATATCGCCTGAAGAATTAGACAAAATACAAATTGATGGGGATACCGATGAAATCTCCCTCCTCGACTCTAACCTCAATACCTATTCAAATTTGTATGATCTAATCAATAGCGGATTGGAGACAGGATTTTATGAATTGCCACCAACGGAAAAAGAAGTTTTCGTTGATCGAGATACATTTATAAAAACTAATTCTGATAGATTACCATTTCTTAAAATAAGGGGAACAAGGGCTGAATACTCTGTATCTCGTTCATCAGAAGTTCACAAATTTGAACGGGATGATTTTCCAGAATACGTATTAAAAAATCTCCACGATGACACGAGCCATCTGTTTTCAAAACAAAGAAAGATCATTGAATGAATTATCACGTCGCCTAAGTAGAGGTTAGGATGAACAAATGTTTATATTGTGATGCGACCGAACCCACCGTTACCTTTACTTCCCAAGAGCATGTTTTCCCGGCAGGTCTAGGGGGTATATTTCAGCTGCCCGTTGGCACAGTCTGTGACAAATGCAATACGGAAATTTTCTCACCACTCGAGCTCGATTTCATGCGAAATTCCTTCATCGGTCTACCACGACAGTTTTACGGTCCAGGTAAGCGAGGTTCACTCAATCCGAATGATGCAACATCCTCATTGGTTCACTTAATGGCCTTCACTGATGATTCCGATGAAAAATCTCTCGGGGTTATGCAGACTGGAATCCCTTTTCAGATCCCGCAATTTCGCTTTCTGGGACCGGACACTGTAGCAGTTGTCCTTGATCCACGGCATGGAAATGTAGACACCCAATTGGCAGATTTCTCGAAAGCTATGCGTGGTTTTACAGATAGTAGTAAGTATGTACACCTAACAGATGAACTCCTCCAAGAAGACGAAATCTACTTTGGTTTTTGGGAGAACAAATACTATCTCTGTGCGCGGGAACGCAGTTCAGTCTCCGTGGTGCTCGAATACTTGGACCTACTCCGGAAAGGAGAGCTGGTTGAAACCACTGGACGTGAACACAAGAAAGCTCAAGTACAAAGCCGACAGCAATTCGGATTCAATATCAAAGCATTTGAAAGAGTCTCTGCCAAAATCGCCTTTAATGCCCTCTGCTATCTGAATTCCCCAGAATTTTGTCGCCAACAGCAATTCAACGGTATTCGCCAATTCATTGCATCCGGGGGAGAGAACAGTTTCGTCTCGCTGCTCGACGCAAGCCATGCACCATTAAATACACACATCAATGTTGCATTTCCATTACACTCGCACCGAGTCTTTATCTTCCCTGCAAATGACCAAGGACATCTCGCTCTGCTGAATTTCTATGGCTCTTTCAACCTCGTAATTAGATTGGCCACAGATCCAGCACCAAGAGGTTCTTTTGTTGGGGTTATTTGCGACTGGCGCAATCGGAAGGATTACAACCTTAGCGACTATATGAGGTCCCTGTGAACACCTCGGTGACGCCTTCGCATAACTGTCGATTTCACGCTGCGGCTCCACTGTCGTGGCGCCTTGGTCTTCGCTCCTTTCGTCGCTGCTCGCTCAGACACATGCTCCTGTCGTCGCACGTCGTGAAATCTTTTTCGTTATGCGTCATTGCAAAAAAGTATAATTCTTAGAGAGAAAAAATGTCAAAAAAATACCGTGCTATTCTATTAATAATATCGCTCATCCTTCTTCTGATAATAAGTTTTACTGTCAAAGGGAGCATAATCCCTCCGGTTCAAGATTTCTGGTTTTCATCAGGGATATTACTATTAATATTGCTATCTCTTATAGACCAGCCTCATTTTTCAAAGGATGCAAATATTTTCATTAATGCTGCAACTGCAGCGGTTTCATTGTTATTAATAAACAAAACAGATCGAGATTGGATTTTTTGGTCGTTTGTTTACTTTATATTATATCTATTTGCATCAAGTTATTTTTTAATATGGTTGAGAAATAATCCTCTTAATGAAGAAAATAAATACATCCAGCTATTTTCCAGAATAAACAGAAACCTTGGAAAGCCTTCTACTATTTTTTCTGCTTTCTTCCTTTGGGGGGCAATAAAACAATTCGGCCTCAATAGCAATGAAACAATTGCTCTTTTTTGGTATTGGTTCGCTTTCATGCTCTTTAATGCACCGAGTATTGCAAAAATCATTGAATCTTTTTTTGATAATAAAATAGTCCAGATCAATGAATCCTCCATAGGGAGTATATTTGGAGTTCAATCCAAAAAAATGTTTCTAACAAAGCTTTTCGAACAAAGAAAAAGCATCTCAAAATTTGATATAGTTCATTTTCGTTACTCAATGCAAGATAGTAACGACCTTCTTGTACGTGGGATTGTTTTCGATACTTATTTACTGAATGAAGCAAAATGGGCAAAAATACTGCAGTTAGATATAGTAAAGGATACAAACGAAAATCTGGCAAAAAATATTGTTCATTTAGTTAGCCCAGATGAGAAAGAAAGAATTGCTGAAGAGCTTTCAGTTAATAGATTTATTGGAATTATCACGGAAGGATCTGGAATAGGGAAAATAAAGTTTGAGTATTCCAAAAAGCAAGACAATTTACAAGAAGGCGATTTAATAGAACTCACTGTTGCGAATCGCAGACTCTTTTACCAAGTCATTAACGGTTTTACCACGATTATGTCCCGAATTTAGTTAGAGTTTGAAAAGGCGGAACCCTGGCCCAAAATGGGCCAAACACCACATTCCCTTACGGAGGGTTCCATATGAAGAAGAACGAACGGGCAGAAACCAGTCAAACACAAAGCCTTACGGCCGAAGGTTTTCGGGATTATATTCGAACCAGCCTCGATGCTCGAGTGCGCGAATTTGCACTCGGTTACGTAGGAGCTTTGATTCTCGAAGAAATCGAAACGTTATGCGGCAAGACAGGGGAGCATAAGAGAGGCCGTGGATTTGCTCATCGAGGCGGCAGCCAGCGAGGTTCCATTGTGCTCGATGGAGAAAGGGTGGCCATCCAGAGGCCCAGAGCTCGACGTAACGGCAAGGAGGTGAAGCTGGAGCGATATGAGATCCTTCAGGATCGCTCTGATCTTCGCGAGCATGTTGAGCGCCTGATGCTGGCGGGCATCAGCACCCGGAACTATGAAAAGACGCTGAGAAAGACAGAAGCCTCTCTCGGCCTTTCGCGGAGTGCGGTTTCGCGGGAGTTTGTGAAGTCCAGCCGTGAGTCGCTCAATCATTTGAATTCACGCAGGTTTCCTGATCAGACATTCTGGTGTATTGTTCTTGATGGCATCGTATTCGGCGGCTCTGTCGTAATCGTTGCTCTCGGGGTCGATACGGCCGGAAACAAGCATTTTCTGGGCATTTCTGAGGGGTCTACAGAGAATGCTGATAGCGCACTCAGTGTCCTTCAATCAATCGAGAGCCGTGATATCCGCTTCACAGATCGTGTGCTTGTCGTCATGGATGGATCAAAGGCTCTCGAAAAAGCGGCCAGAGAATTCTTCGGTAGCAGAGCTGAAATTCAACTCTGCTACCTTCATAAACAGAGGAATGTCCTTGCAAAACTCCCACGGAAGTATCATGCAGAATTCTGCAAGAGATACAAGCAGGCATTCAGTGCGAACAGTTACGAAGATGTCGCAAGCGAAATGCGGTCCGTGCTATCATGGCTCGAATCCATCAGCTACAGCGCCTCTCAGAGCCTTCAGGAGGGCTTTGAAGCATTGTTAACGCTGCATCGCATCAACATGCCGCCGAAGTTGAGAACATCCTTCTACACAACCAATCTGATCGATTCGGCATTCTCGAATCCCAGGTCTCAGCTCAACCGGGTTAAACGATCAAGGCCTCAGACAGACCAGGTGCTCCGATGGGTCGGCAGTCTCCTGCTATCACAGGAGGAACAATTCCGTAAGGTGCGGGCCTACACTCATATCCATGAGTTCTTAAACACCTTCCTGGATAAAAAGATTGACGAGCGGATCTCGGCATAGGATGCATTCAGTGGGTCCCGCCTCAAAGTCTAACTATCACTGGGACATAGTCTTTTACCACAATCGAAAGATTGGAAGAGCGAAATGAATCTGGTTTCATAGAGGGCGAAGCTATTCAATTGGGGGAATGGATTAACAGCGAATTACATTTTCAAAAATTCGGTTGGGTGCCTCCAGTAAATACACCTATTTTTTTTGCTGATACAACTAATATTCAAATTCCTCGGTTTAGACATCCCAAAGTACAATTAGGAAAAATACCGAATACAACACTTCCATCGATAATGGATTTAAATTTAGCAATAAGCCATCACTTAGCCATTCTTGGAATAACAGGATCCGGAAAGTCTTTTATAGCAAAAGAAATTATCCAAGGCTTAAAATCGACAACGAAAGTCATTATTGTGGACTTTACTAGCGAGTGGAAAAAGAAATTTTCCGCTTCCGACAATATAACTTTAAATTTGGACCAAAATACAATTTCTCGATTTTTGAATAGCGATAACCAAATTGGTATCGTAGAGTTGCCTTCTCTGAGTAATACAGTCGATGTATTAGAATCTACTGAGAAGGTGCTTGAGAAAATTTTCAATTTCGCCAAAACACGATACGATGAGGAAAATCCAACTAAAATCTGTCTCGTATTGGAAGAAGCTCATACAATAACGCCTGAGTCATCGTTTCTAAGCGATCTTGGTCAATTTGGTAGTGCCAAGGCCATAGTTAACAAAATGGGTCAAGTAGCCCTCCAAGGAAGAAAATATGGTGTCGGTTTAATAGTAATTGCTCAAAGGACAGCCAATGTATCAAAAACTGTTTTAACCCAGTGCAATTCGATTATTTGCTTTCAAGCATTTGATGAAACCAGTTTCAATTTTTTGGGAAATTATGTTGGGAAAGAATTTGTTCAAGCACTTCCCAATTTAAAACAATATCATGCAATCGTTACGGGAAAAGCCTTTAAATCGAGTTTACCAATGATTGTAGATTTAAGCAAATAACTAACAAACAAAGAGCAACGACGCATAACTTCTGATTTATTGCTGCGTCCTCCCGTTCGGTCGTCCTTGGTCTTCGCCGGGTATGCTCCCATTCGGTCGCCCGGCTTCAGACACATTGGCCTGACGGCCAACGTCAATAAATCGTTTTCGTTAGACGCCATGCCACTGGGGGCAACCAAGGGTAAACGACTATGAACGAATGGACAATTGAAATCGAAGGTCCTCCCCTGACTAAATTAGAAGAATCTATCAGGCAGGGAGCAATTCGCGCTGATGGCCGCCGTCTCCTTACTGAGGAAACAGTGGGCAATATTGGCGGACTGAGGGTTCAAGTATTTTCCAGAGAGCATCCACCGCCACACTTTCGCGTCATTCACCAAGGGATAAGCAACAATTTCACTATTAAAGATTGCCAGCCATTGAATGGTGAGGCACTGAAGAGATTCTTTCGCAACATCCGCGAGTGGCATGCGGAACACAAACCAGGCTTGATTGAAGCATGGAATCGAAACCGACCTGCCGACTGCCCGGTTGGTAGGTATACAGACGATTGAATGAAATTCCACACTGGAGAAAAATGTGAAACAGATATGGGAGCAGAAATATTCTCACGGCGGAAAAGCTTTCCGACTGGCTATAGTTGCATCCGGCGCAAACCTCCGCGTCCAGGCTTCTAATATGGATGGGCGACCTGCACTATTCAGATTTGTGGATGAAGCGGGAAAGGAAAAAAGCATGGAAGTCTGCGCTTATCTCGATTGGATAATGCAAGAAGAGTTGGTTTTTGACGGCCGTGATCCAAAGCATTGGCTGTCTGTTTTAGTGAACAAGGTTAGGGAAATGATTGAACTTGCAATAGACAACAATCGCTCGGTGAACCTTTGAACTACCGTGGCACGGCGTCTAACTGTAAACCGGCACCGATAGTGACCCACCCCCGGCAATTATCGTGACCCGGGGGCGGCACATTTTGTGACCCCCCCCGGCAAAAATGATGACACACCTTCCGGCGAGTCTTGTGCTCCACTCATTTGCTACGTTAGCAGCTTTGCAATGGGAGGATCACATCGGCGGGGCGGAGATCAGCATACCGGCATTGGAAGCCGGCGGGCGGATCGAGGTAGCTGGGGCTGGAGCGGGAGACTTGTGGCGGTCAGGGAGGCTGGAGTCTTGTCGCGGCCAGGGAGTCAGGGGGGTGACGGGAGGCGGCGCCGAGATTTTTTATTGACAGAGCGGTGCGACCGAGAAGAATCGTGCGGGGGGATCATGGCCATTTGCTCGGAAGCGACGGCCGTTAACCGGCACTCGAAATAACTCTCCTCTCCCCATTTCGCGCTAAGAATTTTTTGTTCCCCTTACTCCCCTCCGCGCCCGCTGTGCCCTCTGTGGTTATCCTCTTGCTTTCGCCCGCCCCGATAAACTGTAAACCGGCACCGATACTGACCCTCCCCCGGCAATTATCGTGACCCGGTGGCGGCACATTTTGTGACCCACCTCGGCAAAAATGATGCCCCACCTTCCGGCAGGTTTTGTGATCCGCTCATTTGCTACGTTGGCAGTCCTTCAATGCGAGGATCATATCGGTGGGGCGGAGATTAGCGAGCCAGCATTGGAAGCCGGCGGGCGGATCGAGGCGGCTGGGGATGGATGAAGCGGGAGGCTTGTCGCGGCCAGGGAGGCTGGAGTCCTGTCGCGGCCAGGGAGTCAGGGGGGTGACGGGAGTCGGCCCGAGATTCTTTATTGACAGAGCGGTCCGATCGGAAAGAATCGGGCGGGGGGGATTCTTGATTATACATGAATTAGCCAGAATGAGAACACAGATAGTCGATAGAATCACTATAACACTATCAATAAGCCTCTGGCTGATTGCTGCATGCATGGAAGAAAAAGATGGAGAGAGGCAAATGGGCAATGATCTATCTCAGATACACATCACTGAGTCATGGAAGGTTCTGAATCTTCAGACTGGTACAACAAACGCAATAGTGCGAATAAACGAAGGCCTTAGCTCTATCAAGGGGCATCCATCACTCTCGAATCGTATCGGCATAGCGATGCCATTACCTCCAGAAATCAGCATGGATGATCTGAATTCGATCGAAGACTTCTTGTTTGATTCATCGGAGGCCTCAAACAACAGATTTATCATTGCCGTAATCATCACGGCGCCAGAATTTCGAGAATTTGTCCTCTATTTGAACGATCCCTCAGATGCTATAAAGGTCATTGAGAATATGAAGAGGAAATATCCAAAATGGCAATTTCAATATTATGTAAAATCCGATCCCAATTGGGAAGGCTATTCTGAATTTCTGCGATAGCTGTGGCTAAAGCGATTAACTCAACGATTGCCCCCTCCGCTCGAACCAGAGTTGTCCGGCCATGCAGGCAGTCACAACGGAATACTCTCCGGTCCCAAAAAGATATGGCAACATACTACATTGAACAATTCGCAGATGAGACATGGGCAAGCGTTAGCAAGTCCCTTGCCCGTTGGATCACTGAGCACGGCGCATCTACCAGCATAGGGTGGAGCGAGGGCGATAGTTTGACACTCGAACCCGCTCTTCACTTCTGTTGCCTGAACATCCCGGACCACCTGGGCGATAAAAGCGATCTTGTATTTGGTTGGGCACAATCTACAAATCGTATTTGGGGCATTGAAAGAAATGGCCGGATTACTTTCTCACATGATCCGGAGCTTGTGGTCGAATTACCAGAACCGGAAGACGTAAAAATCCCGAGATGGTTGACCTGATTTCCCCTCCGCGTCCGCTGTGTCCTCTGTGGTTATCCTCTTGCTTTCGCTCGCCCCGATAAACTGTAAACCGGCACCGATACCGACCCACCCCGGCAAAAATGATGACACATCTTCCGCCGGGCTTTTTGATCTACTCATTTGCTACGTTAGCAGCTCTTCCATGCGAGGATCACATCCGTGAGATGAAAAATAGCGAGCCGGCATTGGAAGCCGGCGCGCGGATCGAGGCGGCTGGGGCTGGGCCGGAGACTTGTGGCAGTGAGGGAGGCTGGAGTCTTGTCGCGGCCAGGGAGTCAGGGGGTGGCGGGAGACGGGCCGAGATTTTTTATTGACAGAGCAGTGTGATCGGGAAGAATCGTGCGGGGGATTCTTGACTATTCGCCCGGAAGCAACGGCCGTTAACCGGCACTCGAAATAACTCTCCTCTCCCCTTTCGCACTAAGAATTTTTCTCCTCCTTCCTCCCCTCCGCGCCCGCTGTGCCCTCTGTGCCCTCTGTGGTTATCCTCTTGATTTCGTCCGCCCCTCCAGGAGAAACCACACATACAGAGCGACAGCCCATATCACGATGCAATCACTCGTCCCATCTTATTGAAGATGTATCCATGAAACGGGAGGACGGCATACCAGTACGCTCTTCCAGAAAGCCCGAGAGGGCGAAATGTAGCCGTTTGATGCAGACCCCCTTCTGCATCTATCCGGAACTCAATCCATGCCTCGCCCGGGAGTTTCATTTCAGCATACAGCAGGAGCCGCCCCTCGTTTCGATCCGCATAAAGGACTCTCCAGAAATCGAGAGCATCTCCCGGCTCCAGACGGTTCGGATGCGTTCTTCCTCTACGAAGACCTGGACCACCGAATGCCTTGTCGATCAAACCGCGAAGTGACCAGAGCAGAGGGGCCGCATACCAGCCTCTCTCTCCTCCGATCGACCAGATTTTCTCAAGGGATCGTTCTCTATTCTGAGTTTGAAAGGTTCGTCTGTCCTGAAAGCAGCCATGAGTCGGAATCTGTACATGATCGATTATACGAAGAGGAACCCTTCCCGGCGCCGTGACCATGGAATCCTTCCAGCTCGATACGACATCGTTCTGTTCAATTCGCTGAAAGGCGATTCGAATGGCCTCATCAAAACTGAGAAGCTCGATATCGAGATCTTCAGCCAGAGAGTTGGGGCGAGCAATGACTTCAACCTTCATACTGTTTACAAGGTTAACAGCAAGACTGTAAGAGGTGGCCGTTACAAAATAAAGCCAGTAAGAGGAGAGTCTGGGCGTCATAATGGGGATCGTGATGATCACCCTTCGCAGGCCTCTTATCTTCGCAAAAGAGAGTAGCATCTCTTTATATGTCATGGACTCTTTTCCAGCGATGTCAAAGCTCTTACCGAAAGCAGGTTCAAACATCAGAACACCCGAAAGAAACTGCAGCACATTTCGAATCGCGATCGGCTGAGATTTTGTATTGAGCCAGCGAGGAGTCACCATAACGGGGAGTTTTTCTACAAGATCCCGCATGATTTCGAAGGAGGCACTTCCCGATCCCAGGATGATCCCTGCGCGAAGAGTGGTCAGCGCATATTTCCCTGTAGAGAGAATCTCTTCTGTCCGCTTGCGAGAAGCGAGATGTTTGGATAACGAGGTATCGTTTACGATTCCAGAAAGATAGATTACCTGGCGGACAGAGGTTCTGTTGATGGCTGCCAAAAAATTCCGGGCCTGTCTCTCTTCGAGAAGAGAGAAGTCGCCGCGAGTGTCGCTCATAGAGTGCATCAAATAGTAGGCCGCATCGATATTCTGAGGGATGGACTCTGGCGGGCTTTCTGCGAGAAAATCGGCTTCGATCACCTCAAGAGCAGGATGAACCTCTCGAAACCGATTCTTATCCCGAACCACTGCAGTTACAGTATGCCCCTGCTCGAGCAGTATGGGAAGGAGCCTGCGGCCAATGTAGCCTGTGGCGCCTGTGAGAAGTATATGCATCGATAGATCTCCCTGAATGCCCTGACTGTATTCGCGAACCGCTGATTCACTGTGATACGGATCCCGCCGGCAATTCCAACATTTTTTCGTTCCATGAAAGTGCTCCGAAAATGCTCAGCTTACAGTACAGGAGCAGATTATGTGTCGTAGGGCCGGCTGCGCCCTCTGTGGTTATCCTCTTGATTCTCCACGCTCAGCCGCCCCGATAAATCCTTGACGTCTTCTTGCGTCCTTGATCTCATGAGACGCAGGCAGATCTCATGAAGAAGTGGCTCAAACGATACGGAATTCTTTTCTTTATTTCGCTGCATGGCTACTTCCTCATCATCATGCATTACTTCTTTCAGAAAGACGTCTCGTATGCGGCCGTCATTGCCATCGCCATTGCCGTCGCTCCGTGGATACTGACGATCATCCGACGGCTTGAACTGCCACAGGGCTGGGCCGTCGAGTTTCGAGTGGAAGAGGAGCTGCGCGAGATCCAGGAGCGGGCCATCAAAAGCGGCCTGGTCAAAGAGAATCAGAAGACCGGCGCATCCTATAGCTTTCAAACGGTGCTCGACACCGATCACCGCCTCGCCCTCGCCGGATTGCGAATCGAGATCGAATCCCGCCTGCGCAAGATCGCCGATTCCTACGGCATCAATACGAATCATAAAGGCGTTGGACATCTCATTCGAGACCTCTCGGGCAAAGGCTCGATCACCGAAGAGCAGATCGCCGTCATCCGTGACCTGCTCGGATTGCTCAACCGCGCCATCCATGCCGACGATATCGATCTGACCTCGGCGCAATGGGCGGCGAACGAAGGGGCGGCGCTTCTGAACGGTCTTGATCGCCTTTCCGCTTCACGAGCGGAGCGGCGAGTCGAGACAAAGAAGACGGTGCGGCGTCCGACACGACCCGGTTAACGTCGGATCACATCTTCGCTATACGTCGCAGCGTGCCAGGCGAGAAGAAGGCTTCAAGAGCGGCGCCTTCATCAGAGAGCTCGACGACGGCCAGCGACGCCTTCTTGAGCTCAAAACGGGCGCAGGCAGCCGGCTGGTAGACAAAGCGACGATCTTCATCACGTCGGATGTTGTTCTCAATCATATGACCGAGGAACTCCCCCAGTTCGGGCTGATGGGTAACGACGGCGATACGCAGCTCATCGAGCGACCCTTCGTCGGCGGCAAGATCGTTCAGGGCCGAAACGTAGTCCTTCATCTCAGCACCAGGATTCAGCGCCGATACGGATCGGATGTCGCGACACTTCCAGACCCCGCTCAGCACCTCGGCCGTCTGCACCGAGCGAAGCGCCGATGACGTGAGGATGATATCTGGCGCAGGATACAGGGCGGCCATTCCGCGAGCGGCCCGCTTCGTCTTTTTGCGACCGTCGTCGGTCAGGGGCCGCCGCAGGTCGTCTTCGGTACTGTGTTGCAGCGCGCTTTCGGCGGCAAGCCCGTGACGGATCAAATAAAGAATCATACGCTTCCTTGCCCTGATCGAGTGCGACGACAATACCTTTTCGGCCGCAAAGATGACAGATGCGTGAAAAGAAAAGCCGCTCAGCAAGCGAGCGAGAGACATTTTTGGTTTGTCGGATAAATGCGCCAGGGCAGAATTCGCCATGCTGCGCCGCCTCTGGACCATCATCGATGAACGACTGATCATGCCCTTCCGGGAATCTCATGCTCCGGTAGAAGAGGTGGCGCGAGGCACCGTCGTCGGATTGATCTGGGCCCTGACTCCGCTTGTGGGGATTCAGATGTATCTTGTCTTTATGACGTGGACGATCGCCCGACTTCTGCGCATTCGATTCTCACTCGCCATCGGTATCGCACTCGTATGGATCACCAATCCGCTCACCATGGCCTTCTTCTATTACGGATTTTACGAAACCGGGCGTTTCTTCCTGCAATTCATGAACCTCATGCACTCCGATCCGATCACCATGGAGCGCATCGCCGTGCTTGTCGACGCCGCCGGTCAGAAATCATTGATAGACGGACTCATCTACTGGTTTGAGACGTTCTTGCGCGATTTCGGTATTCCGTCGCTCATCGGCGGCTTCGTCTGGGGAGGCATCAGCTCCGTGGTAGCCTATCCATTCACGATTCGGATGATGAATCGCCACCGCACGCGCCTTGCTGAAAAAGAAGGCCTGACGTTAGCCGAATGGGAGAAACGCCATATTCATCGCTTTGCCGATCTCGCCCGTCACGGCAAAGAAGAGCTTCCTCCGTATGTGGGAGAGCACGAGGCACCCGCTGAGGCCGTTGCACGCACGGGCTTCCAGCCGCCTTCGACAGGTCGCCCCGCAAAACCAGCCGCGAGACCGGCAAAGAAGGCCACGTCGCAAACGAGGAATAAGTCGAGTGCGAATGCAAAGCAAGCCAGCGCTAAGCATGCGAACTCTAAGACAGGGAAGAAAAAGGCGTCCTCCTCCGACAAAGCGGGCCCGCGCAAAAAGAAATCCGCCTGATGCCCGAGCAACAGAAGGGCGCGACTCCTCCGAGTCGGAGTATCAAAGCTCGAGCAGTTCGGGTGGTTTGACTGCGCCGGGGGGCCGGATGCTATGTTTGTAGCGTTCTCGTGAGTTTTCTGGCGACAGCATCGACGCAAATGGTGCAAAACACCTCCGCATTCCAATGTCCCCCCACGTAAGATGGTTCAGTTCCACCAGTCTCAAGGATGATCACCCCCATTGCTACAAGCATCAGGTAGACAAAGATATAACACCTCGAATACCCCGTCGCATTAGAAATCGCCGACAGCCGCCCCCAATCCCGGTCATCGGGATAAAAATTCACCCGCTGCAATTCCTGCCCTTCCTCCTGATACTGCTTCTTCCATTTACCGCTGCTCTCAAGAAAGCTCAGTTTGTATTCCAGCAAAGGATCATCCATAAGCCCGCTTAAAAAGGAGGAAAGCGCCCAATGCTCGATCTTAATGTAAGGACTCCGCCAGAAGTATTGCTTAAAGTAACAATCCGGGATAAGTAAGGTGGAGCGGGTCCGGTAGTAGGGCTCTCGATCGGCTCGCGTCTGTTCGTTCATACAAACGGAAGGTCAAGGGCGAGCCAAATTGCTGCAGAAAAAACTGTGTCCGACATAAAAAAGGCGCCCCCTGAGAGGCGCCTCTTCGGTCAGCGTAACCGATTCGTTATCGAAACAGACTCAATTCTCAGCGCCGATCACGAACGTGTAGTTCGTCGTCGCCGAACCACCGATGTTCAGCATCAGTCCGTTCTTAGCTCCGGGAACCTGATAGCCGCCGGCCTGATCGGTTACCTGCTTGTACAGGTCGAGCGCCATACGCACGCCCGATGCACCAACCGGGTGACCCGCTCCGATCAAACCGCCCGACGGATTTACAGGCTTGCGCTTCAAGCGCTTCACGCTGTCGGCGTCGGTGATGCCGTCCATCGAGATCGTTCCGTCTTCAATGACCGTATGCTCTTCGCCCGGCTTTGTCATGCCATACGCCGAGATCGAAGCGTACTCGCTCGAAGTAAAGCAGTCGTGCGTTTCAATAACGTCGATCTTATCGATATCAAGGCCGGCGCGCTTGTAGGCGTCGACGACAGCCTGACGTGTCCACGGAAGGATGTACTCGTTATCCTTTGATTCGGCCATCTTCTTCTCGAAAAGAACGGGGGCAACACGATGTCCCCAGCCTTTCAGTTGTGCGAAGGTTTTCATGGTACGCCCGGTCTTCTTCGAGAACTCCGACGCATACGAAGGAGAAGCGAGCACCAGCAGAGCCGCTCCATCGGTAACCTGCGAACAATCCGAGATTGCAAGCCGTCCGCCGACCTCGGCGTTATACTTGCCGCCACGCGTCGTGGCCTGCTCTCTGTTCATGAACCATGTGCGGGTTTGCGCGTTCGGATTTTTCTTCGCGTTGCCATAGTTGATGCGCGAGATCTCGCCGAGACCGTCAAGGATACGCTTATCGCCGATTTTCGAGCCATAGCGCTCGATCACGCGGTCCGCAAGCTGTCCGAACAGCTTCGGGAACGGCAGGCTAACGCCCTTCGCTTCCTTCTCGTAGTAGGCGGCCGTTCCGAGGAAGTCGCCACCGACCATCGAGCTTACAGACTTCATGACCTCGACGCCGACCACGATCGCTACGTCGTAATCTCCGGCGCGGATCTTTGCATTTGCAGAATCAAGGGCAACGGACCCCGATGCGCAGGCTGCTTCGTAGCGGGCGCCCGGAACACCGTAGAAGGCCGGATGAACCTCGGTCAGGAAGGCGCCCAGATGGCCCTGATTTGCGTACTGCTCTGCATCAAAGTTGCCGACGAAAACGGCGACTCGGTTTTCTTTATTCAATCGGATGATTTCATCATAGTCCAGACCGACCTCGGCCAGTCCGTCATCCACAACCTCTCGCAGCATGGACATGAAGGTTTTTCCTTCTTTCGTCCAGTTTCTCGAAAAGTCAGTCTGAGCTCCGCCCAGAATATACGTTGCACTCATCACTTCCTCCAGGTTTGGCCTCGGGCCACGGACAGCAGAGACGATCTCAGCACTCCGGATAGGAAGTGCCCGGACCGTCTCTACGACGTTCTGATTACAGCATCCTGAAAAGTCGGCCTGGTGGCAACAAATCTTTGAGTAGCAGCTACATGCAAACCTACAACAAACTCACCTGCTTCCGCCTCCTGAGAAATCGAACTCTTTTGCCCATCGTTGTCTCTGATGACACCCGACTGAGCAAAAGTCTGAGTGGTGTGCATAGCAAAGCCAAAATTGCTCCAATTATGAACCAAAAAATAGTATGATGCTCCAATCATGAATCAAATCTGCTTGCCGGGCTCTCGACCTCCTTCTACCTTGAATCATGAGCCGGCCGGCAGAACGCGTTTACTCCCGCTATACAACCGAAGCTCTAACGCTTTTCGGTCGCTTGATTCGCATCTCTCGCCTGCGAAGACGCATGTCGGCCCAGGAGCTGGCCAGGCGTGCCGGGATTTCTCGAGGGTTGCTGCAACGCATTGAAAAAGGCGATCCTCGCTGCGAGATCGGTGTTGCCTTTGAACTGGCTGCCCTGCTTGAGCTGCCGCTCTTTCATGCCGATCAAGAGCAATTGCAGTCCCGCAACCGCCTTGCAGACGAAATGATTGCGCTCCTGCCTCAGCCTCGAGCTGGTAAACTGCAAGAGGTAGACGATGACTTCTAACGCCCCGACAGAGGCCTTTGTATGGGCATGGCTGCCTGGCGCTCTGGAGCCCGTCGTCGTCGGTCGCCTGAAAGAACAGTCCGACAGACGGCTGCTTTTCCACTATGGCCGCAGCTATCTTGATCGCCCCGATGCCATTCCACTCGATGATCGCGAGCTGCCACTACAGAAGGGATTCTTGCCCCTTTTTAACGGATTGTCCATACCCGGATGCCTTCGCGATGGTTCTCCGGATGCATGGGGCAGACGCGTTATACTGAACCGCATCGTCGGCGCATCGGACGATACGATGCAGCTCAACGAAATCACTTATATGCTGGAATCAGGTTCTGATCGCGTGGGAGCTCTTGACTTTCAGAGGTCTGCGACGGAGTACGTGCCCCGGCTTGCCGGTCCGGCTACGCTTGAAGATCTTCTTGAATCGGCCGATCGCATCGAACAGGGCAAACCTCTATCTCCCGATCTTGTGCAGGCCTTACAACACGGAACCTCAATCGGAGGAGCCCGGCCCAAGGCCTTGATCGAAACGAATTCCGAAAAGTACATTGCAAAGTTCTCAAGCAGCACGGATATCATGAACTTCGTTAAGGCTGAATTTGTCGCCATGCGCATGGCCGACCGACTCGGCCTTGATGTGGCGCAGGTTCGTCTTGTGAAGGCAGCAGGCAGAGATGTTCTTTTGATCCGGCGCTTCGATCGACTGCATACATCAAAGGGATGGCAGCGACGATTGATGCTCTCCGCTCTCACATTGCTACAGCTTGATGAGATGATGGCACGCTATGCAAGCTACGAAACATTGTGCGAAATCATTCGCCATCGTTTCGGGTCTCCTGAAGCGACACTGCGAGAACTCTTCGCACGTCTCATCTTTAACATCCTCTGCGGGAACACAGACGATCACGCCCGCAACCATGCGGCCTTCTGGAACGGCACGACCCTTCAGCTAACGCCCGCCTACGATCTATGTCCGCAACCGCGTGCAGGCAATGAAGCGACACAGGCTATGCTGATTCAAGGCGAGAACCGATTCAGTCGCCTTGACGTCTGCATCGGCGCAGCAGCACAGTTCCTGTTGTCACGGGAAGAGGCAATAGCCACCATCGACAGGTTGATTTCCGGAATTCAGGAACACTGGCAGGCAGTCTGTGACGAGGCTGAGCTTTCAGAGGTCGATCGACGTCTGCTCTGGAGGCGTCAGTTCCTGAATCCTTTTGCCTTTACTGTTAGTGCAGAAGCCTCTAAAAAAGGCTCTTTTAGCGATAAACTGTCCGAGCACTGGAAGAGATTCCTCTGACGCACCTGCCCGCCCCCGGTTTGCGCTTGCTTTCACGCTTCGCTTTCGGAGCCTGACCTATATGGCAAACATACAGGCACCAGGCATCGAGGAGATCGCTGGCAGCGTTCCCTTCCAGAAAGATGCTATCATTCAAAAAGAGTACGGCCGGTTCCTTGAGGATTTCGTCGACGGCGACCTCTACGTGCATCCCCGCGCCTTTACGATCTCGCACAGCTTCGCTCAGGAGTATGCGACCACCTTCCACGAAGCCGCTCCGCTGTTTCTGAGCGCTCCTTATGCGAAGGCGCACGGGTTTAACGACATGCTTGTTTCGCCGCTGCTTGTGTTTAACATCGCCCTGTCTCTCGGAGTGCAGAACAACTCCGAAAAGGCGATGGCCAATCTCGGTTATTATGATGTTACCTTCCTGAAGCCCGTGTATCCGGGCGATACGCTGCGTTCGCGAACAAAAGTTCTCTCGAAGAAGGCCCGCGGTGGGGACAAGCCCGGTATCGTGCACGTGCGCACCATCTGCACCAACCAGAACGGCCAGCCCGTTCTTCAGTATGAGCGCAAGATTATGGTTCCGCCGCGAGGCGATCGACCCGCATCCAGCTCGAATATCGCCTCCACGCCCGATGCGACGTTCCCCGAGCAGAGCAAGCCTGTCATCGAGCTGCCCGAGCTGCCGACGCTGAACAGAGATGTAATCGAGCATACGGGCCGCAATACCTACTTCGAAGATTTTGCAGCCGGGCAGATCTACGTTCACCGCAACATGCGCACGATCTCTGACGAGCATATGCCGTGGACCTATCGCGTCGGTAACACACATCCGCTGCATTATGATCGTCTCTATTCAAAGGCACAGTCCGGACCGATGAGCGGCGAGCCCATCGTTTACGGCGGCCTCGTTTTCGGCTGGCTGGCCGGCCTTGCAAGCCGTGATACGGCAGAAAACATGCTCTGGGATCTCGGTTATACCGAGGGCTACCATACGCAGCCTGCCTTTGCCGGCGATACGGTTGGTTCGATCTCGCGCATTTTGAAGACAGAAGACGGTCCGATTCCCGGAACGGGCATCGTTCACATCCAGCTGATCGGCGTGAAGAACATGCTCACCATGGAAGCCGTTCAGAAGTTCGGCGAAGACCTCTTCATCAAAGAGAACAACAAGAAGGATCTCGGCAAAGAGAAGATCCCCGAGAAGATTTTCGAGATCGAGCGCAAGCTTCTGATCAAGAAGCGCCCGTAAAAAGCCGGGCCTGAAAAGCGGGCCCGCGTTCATTTCTGCTTGCACGGATGAGAAATCCGTGCAAATCATTCTTTAATTCAGATAGCGTCTCAAAATGATCCCGGGACGCCCTCTATACAAAACTGGAGTCGCCGTATGTTGCAGATTGGAAAGGAACTGAGTTCCGGCCGTTATGATGTTCTGATCGTCGGGGGCGGCATTACGGGCATCGCCATCGCCCGCGAAGCCGCTGAGCGCGGCCTTTCCGTATGCCTTGTCGAAAAGAACGATTTCGGCGGAGCGACCTCGGCATCAACGTCAAAGCTGATCCACGGCGGATTGCGTTATCTGGAGAACTTTGAAATCGGCCTTGTGCGCGAGTCTCTTGCCGAGCGGCGCATTCTCGGTCTGGCCGCTTCTCATCTTGTGAAGCCGCTGCCCTTTATGATTCCCGTTCTGCCGTGGAGCAAGCCCGGCAAGCTCATCCTTCGAACGGGCCTGTATATGTATGACGCCCTTTCGTATGACCGCAATCGCGACGTACCCGAAGGGCATCAGATTCCAGGCTCCGTTTCGCTCTCAGAGCGTGAGGTGCAGGCCGTTGATCCGATGATTGCATCGATTGCGAAAGGGGCGCTGCTTTACTACGACTACCAGAGCCTTCATCCCGAGCGCCTTACCCTGGCCTTCCTGAAATCCGCCTTACAGAAAGGAGCCGTCTTCTATAACCACACCGAAGCTACGGGCTTCATCGTAGAAGAGGCCGGAGGTCGACGCAATCTGCAGGGCGCTGAAGTGCGCGATACGATCACCGGAAAGACGGCGACGATCCGCGCAGGTATAACGATCAACGCCTCGGGCCCCTGGATGGATCTCGTGCTCGGCCTTGCCGATCGCAAATCCGAAACAAAGCTCTCTCGCTCGACCGGCATCCACTTTCTTACGAAGCCGCTTTTCAAGCATAACAACGCCGTGCTCTTCCGCACACGCAGCGGTCGTCACTTCTTCGTCGTTCCGTGGGAGGGCTTCTCGCTCATCGGTCCGACCGATCGGCCTTACACAAAGCATCCCGACGAGCTGCGCCCCGGTCAGGACGACTTCGATCAGCTTTTCGAAGACATCAACGATACGTTACCCGGTGCTCCGCTCACGCGCGATATGATCGTCGATATTCCCATCGGCATCAGACCGCTGATCTTTTCGGGCAAGAGCACCTACAAGGCTTCGCGACGCTATGAGATCCTCGATCACGAATCGAAGGGCCTGCATGGCCTCATCTCGGTCGCCGGCGGCAAATGGACGACGTCGCGCCAGCTTGGCGAAGATGTGATGACGCTTGCGTTATCGAAGCTGCCCGATCCGGGCAACGTGATGAACGTCAACACCGGCGAGCTACCGCTTTTCGGATCTCCTGGCTTCGGCAATCCCGACGACATCTATATCGACTTCAGCCTGAAGAACTTCTCAACCGAGGGCATCTCACCCGAGGTGCACCGGCACCTTATCTCGATGTATGGTACCGAACATACGCGCATCCTCGAATACGTTCACAAGAAGAAAGCGCTTGCGAAGCCCGTTTCGGATCGCTTCCCGACGAAAGATATCATGGCTCAGGTGCTTTTTTCCGTCGAGCATGAAGGTGCGCGCACCGTATCTGACATCATCCGGCGACGCATTGCGCTCGGTACCTACGGCCTGCCAACCGAGAAAGAGCTGCTTGCCGTTGCACAGCTTGCAGCGCCTTTACTCAAGTGGAATCAGACGGAAGTCCGCCGGCAGGTAAAAGAGGCCCTGGCCGAATATCCGACAGAACTGATGGGCGGGAAGGCGCAAGGACCGGCCGGCTCCCGGACGACTGCGAAGAAGTCTGCCCGCACAGCGGCGAAAAAGGCGGTCAAGAAGTCCGTGAAAAAGACTGCTAAGAAGGCAGCCAGAAAGACCGGCAAGAAGACCTCGAAGAAGGCGGCACGACGCTGATCAGAAAAAGGACCGGGCATTGCCCGGTTTTTTTTACGTATGAACCAGCGATAGAGCAGCCGCTTCACTCATCAGACGGGCCAGGTGCAGATCACGGCTTGTAACGGAATCTGCATCATGGGTATAAAGCTCCACCTCCACCCTGTTGTAAACGTTCCTCCAATCCGGGTGGTGGTCCAGGTGTTCGGCATGAATCGCACAATGAGCCATGAAGCCGAAGGCCTGCGCAAAATCCGAAAAGCGGAATTCGGCACGAAGTCGGCCTCCTTCATAACGCCAGCCGTGCAGATCTGTAAGAGCGGCACGGATTTCTGAATCGGTCAGTGCTTTCATACACCGAACGTAACAGGTTCAGGCGCTTCGGACGAGCAGAAAAACGCCGCCTGTAATCAAAAGTGTGCCGCCGATTCGCTCCCACGTGACCGTTTCGCCGCTGTAAATCCCGTAAATCAACGTCAGCAGGTAGCCGACCGACATCAGCGGACGCACAAGACTCAGATCCTGCACGGAAAGCACGGCCAGCCAGAGCAGAATCGAAAGTCCGTAGCAGACGACGACGCCAAGTAGAGGCGGCGAAGTGAGCGCTTTGAAGAAATAAACGACAAGCGCCGCCGTTCCATCATGCAGAGGAACGGGCCCGGCCTGCTTCATTCCGATTTTCATGAGAATCTGACCCAGCGCCCCGAGCAGGATGGCCAGGGCAAGAAATGTCCACATTGTTCCCGGTTTCACGGAACCGTTCTGCGAGCCGGCGGCAGGTGGTCGAGCATTCCCCACAGGAACTCGCCCAGCAATCCCTCGACGACCGATTCGATACGCGGCAGCTCCTCGCCCGGAAAGGCCTCGCCCTCCACCTGTCGGGAAAAGTCCCACTGCTGACCGTTTGCGTATGTGACCTGAATTTTCAGATGAACGAGATAACGACCCCGTCGATGCGGCCTGACGGTCTGTATAAACTCCTGCGGAGGATACCACTGAAGTTCTCGCTCTAAGAGAACGATTTTCAAGACGTCGTCGGCCTTCTCGTCTACGATGTAATCGCTCCCTTGCAATGCCGATGCAACAGACGGCCCTACGATATCGACAAACGAACCGCTGCGATTCGTCGCCCGATGCGAGAAGAGGCGGCTAACGGCAAAGGTGCGAAGCCATTCTTTATCGTGGATCTGTTCTCCTTCATAAACGACTCGGATCGGTCGCATGCGTGTCGTATCACGAGCGGAAGGCGGCACGACAGGAGGTTTAAAATTCGTTTCACTGCATGCGGCCAGAGCGATCAATATGGCCGCCATCAGAGGGAAGAGAACGGACCTCCCTGTATGCAGGAAGGTTAGTCCGACCGAACTCTGAGAAAGCTCTGGCTGATTCAAGATTCGGCCTTCTTCAGATGCAGACCAAAAAGCAGTACGCCCTCGGGAAGCATCTCGCTTTTAAAATGCGAGAGCATGGAATGCATCTCTTTCAGCTCTTCTTTACGTCCGTCGAGCGGCGTGTGGATATACAGACTTGCATGCACGGGTAACTCAAGCGGCTGCATCGGAATATGCAAATCGTTGATACCAAGCGGAATGCCCGATCTGACCGGAAAATGATAGTGCCCGTTTTCGATCATCACAAGAGGCGGCATACCCGCCATAAACACCCTGACCATGGCAAAAGAGGCGTCTTCCTGCGTAGCATCAGAAATGGAAAGCGTCGCCGCCGCGACAAGCAGACCATTCTCTTTCGCGAATCGATCAAGCTCGGTACGCAACGAATCGCCGTTGATTTCAGACCTATCGTTAGCCGAGCGAAAGAAATCCTCCACTGCCGAAAGGCGATCTTTCACATCCTCTACGGAGCAGGCAACAAGCTGCACAGATCGGCCTTCATTGCTCTGCATCAAGAGCGCCCTGTAGCCGTTTCCCGCTTTGAATCGAACGCCAAAAACCCCTGCGCTTATCGAACCTTTTTTTTCGGATTCAGCCGGAGCAAAAACATAGGCCATAAACCGGTAAGGGCCTACGGTCAGGTCGCTGTGCTCATAGATCATTCTCTTCCTCGCACGTTTCAGAGCAGCTGCAGGTTGGATTGCACCGTCTGTAATCTCTTTTTCATCAATTCCTGATTCGCCGTCGGAGCAAGCCCTTGAAGCTGAATCATCTTTCCCTTCCATTGCAGATGCCGCTCGATGGCCGTCTTTTTGCCGTCTTCGATCGTGAAGACGAACTCCCGCCCTTTCTGGCCGGCGACAAGAACCCATCCTTTTTTCAAGATATTACAGCCGCATTGCTTCTGGAAAAACGTCTCATAATCGCCGGCAAGGTGATCGCGAAAACCCGCGCCGAGAATGCGAATCTCGATACGCGACGAAAGCGACTCGCCATCCCACCATTCAAAAACGTAGAAGTCGTAATTCGTTCCTTCGAAGGAATGCGCGACCGATCCGGACGGAATGCGCGTCTCTAAAAGCTCTGTTCGGTCGCGGAAAACGATCTCTTCGGGAGAGCCCGGCGCGTCGTCGGTTGAAATGGTTTTGCAACTGATAACGGAAAATACGACAAAAAACAGAAAAACTATTGCTGAACGGAAAAGGACCACAGTATCAAGAAGCCGCGAAAAGCCTGCATGTAAACTGATTTTTGAATGCAGCCCTCGCTTTCGCCGAAAAACTGGTTTATGCGACTGGGGCTTGTGCGATACCTGAACGCACGTCCGCTTGACTTTGCCTTCCAGACCGATACGGAGCGCTGTACGGGCGTTACCTGTCATCCCGATACGCCGGCCCGTCTCGTTGAGCAGCTTCTTGCCGGCGAGCTTGATGCGGCGCTGATCAGCTCGGTCGAATGCTTTCGTAATGCCGATCGCCTCGCCTGGTGCGACTCCGTCGGCGTTGCCAGCGAATCCGAAGTGCAATCCCTGCTCTATCTGCGTCGTGAATGCGACGACTTAGACATCCCCGTAAAAAGGATCTATCTCGACGAAGGCAGCCGCACGACGGTCGCCCTTGTTCGTCTGCTCTATCTGCGTCGTTTCGGCCACCTGCCGGAATGTGTTTCCCTGCCGCCCGAAGAAATCCCCGCAATGCTCGACGCCGATACGGCAGGGCTGCTGATCGGCGACGCGGCGCTGTCAATGTTCAAATCGCCGGCGGGGTTTCATTTTCACGACCTTGTAACATGGTGGCGTTCTGAGACCGGTCTGCCCTTTGTTGCCGCTCTGTGGGCGTATCCGAAAGAAAAGGCCGCTCTATTCAAAGACGGGTTCTTTGAATCATCCCTTGAATGGGGGCTGGCTCGCATGGACGAGATATTAGCCCGATACGGAGAAGAGTACAGAGCTTACTTAACGGAAGCCCTGCATTACCGCCTTACGGCAGAGGACCGCCGGGCCCTTGCTGTGTTTTCGGGCCTTCTTCAGGAGAAGGGTTTGCTTTAATCTCGACGCTCCAGAGCGTCTCTTTCGGTTGAAGCATCGTGCGATCGAGCGGAAAGGCGAAATAGACGACACCCGGTGAAGGCAGCGTACCCTGATTCGACGACAGGTCAAAATACCAGGGGCAAACGATCGTAAACTTCATCGTGCGACCTTTCAGCTGTTCGAGAATCGTGCGGTAGGCCATTCTGTAGACACGAATCTGTCTGCCCTCTGTTCCCGATTCAAGGCCGGGAAAGGATCTGTACAGCCGCAACGTGCCCGCCCCCTGAAAGATCTGCGTATCACCCGGCAGATAGGTCTCCAGCTCTTTCACCTCATGAAAGCGGATACGATAGCTGACCTTCGCCTGCTGGAACGGCTCACCGGGAATGCGCTCTGCGACAAAATCCTGTAACTCGGGCTTCACAGGAAGATGATTGTAACGGGACTTTACATCGACAAGCTGTGACGGTAAGAAGGCGATCAGCGACTTTCCGGTTTCTTCGTCGATGGGAACCGTATAATTGAATTCTATGACGCCCGAAAAGTCTCGATGAAATACGATCTTCTCTTCGTATTCGAAGCAGCTCGCGAGCATTAAGGACATACCGATCCAGGCAAGCAGGCGAACGCTGCGAGCGTGTTTTCGGAATTTGCTTTGCCTGCACACACTGCTCATAAATCTGTTCGATAGCTTTTAAGGGGCCTCTCTGCCGTCATGCAAAAACCGATCCGACGACTTTCAGACTATTTGCGGATGATCAAATTCTCGCACAGCCTTTTCGCCCTTCCCTTCGCCGGTGTCGCCCTCGTGCAGCTTCTCTACTACGATCCTTCTGTTCTGGAGCGATCGGATTTTCTGAAGCTGCTTGCCGGTATCGTCATCTGTATGGTCGCCATGCGCAGTGCGGCGATGGGCTTTAACCGCATCGTCGACCGGCGTTTTGATGCGGCCAATCCACGCACGGCGAACCGCGAGATTCCGTCGGGAACGATCTCTCTTTCAAGCGCCGTCTTTTTCGTCGTACTCTTCCTTGCGATATTCGTCGCCGCCGCCTTCTGGATTCAACCTCTTGCCGGATGGCTTTCGCCCATACCAATCATCGTCACGCTCGGATATTCGTTTACAAAGCGCTTTACCTGCCTCTGCCATCTCGTACTCGGCCTTGCTCTTGGCCTTGTTCCTCCGGCCGTCTGGGTCGCCGTAGCGGGAACAATCACGATTGAGCCTCTACTCTGGATGCTCGGCGTCGCCTTTTATACGGCGGGTTTCGACATCCTGTATGCGTCGCAGGATCTTGAATTCGATCGCAACGTCGGATTGCGCTCTATTCCGGCACGGTTCGGCCTTTCAAAGGCCTTCTGGATCGCGCGTAGCTTTCACCTGCTTTCGTTCCTCACGTTTGTCAGTGTTGCCCTGCTGGCCGGGACGGGATGGTTCTTCGCCTTTACGCTGGCCGTCGTCGGTGGGCTGTTTGTCTTTCAGCATGTGCTTGTGGGGAACGGACGGCTTGATCGTATTCCCATCGCCTTTTTTAATGTCAATGCCGCCATCAGCGCCGTCATCTTTATCGGATTGCTTGTGGACAGATTTATTCTGCCGGGCTTTCTTTAAGGTACAGACGGAAGCCACGAATTGAGACAGCGATCGGGCTCTTGCCTTTCAGGGAAGCGGCCTTGAGTTCCGTGGCCGGAATCCTGTATCGGGGTATTGTATAAATGACAGAACAGATACCGATCTTTCCGCTTAATACGGTGCTCTTTCCAGGCATGCCGCTTCTACTGCATATCTTCGAGCCGCGCTACCGCCTCATGCTGGATCGCTGCCTCGAAGAAGGCCTGCCTGTCGGCATCTTTCTGATCAAAGACGGCCGCGAGGCGCTTGGCCCCGTCGCCGAGCCGCATCCGGTCGGTACGCTCGCCCATATTCGCGCCGTTCATCGTCAGGGGGATGGGCGTTCGCATGTCGAGCTGATCGGCGATTCGCGCATTCGCCTCGTTTCGCAGCAAACGCACGCCGATGGTTATACGATGGGCGAATGTGAAAGGCTTTCCGAAGATCTGTCGGCGCTGCCCTCAGAACCGGAACGCATGCTTTTTGAGTCGGAGCTTCGGCGCCTTCTCGATCTGGACGGAACGGTTCCAGTGGACCCGCTTCTTCTCTGCCATTCCGCCCTGCGCCTTCTGGATCTGCCGCTTCCCGAAAAGCAGACCATTTTGAAGATGGATCACTTTATAGACCGCTGGAACGAAACCGAAAGGCGCCTGCATCAGAAGCTCGAATACAGAATGCTGGCGAAAAAGCTCAGTCGCCGCAGCGACGACTCTCCTGAACTTCCCGGTGAATCGCTGAACTGAAGACCCGGCTTTTTCTTTTTTTTAACAGAGGATTAGTCAATGAACGATCGCTGCCCCTGGGTCGATGTAACGAAGCCCGACTACCTGTCCTATCACGACGAGCAATGGGGTGTTCCCGTCTACGACGATCGCCTGATCTTTGAATACCTGACCCTCGAATCGGCGCAGGCCGGATTGAGCTGGTACACGGTACTGAAAAAACGAGAAAACTATCGAAGGGCCTTCGCGAATTTCGAACCGGAGAAGGTCGCCCGTTTCACTCAGGCGAAGATTGAAAAACTTCTTCTTGATCCGGGAATCATACGTAACCGCCTCAAGGTCGAGGCTGCCGTGAATAACGCCCGGCTTTTTATAAAGGTGCAGTCCGAATTCGGATCATTCTCTGACTATATCTGGAGATTTGTGGACGGCCGCCCCAGGGTAAACACTCTGCGCGAGAAAAAGGATTATCCGGCGACAAGCGCCGAATCCGACGCCCTGAGCAAAGATCTGAAAAAGCGCGGCTTTAAATTCCTCGGATCAACCGTCTGCTACGCTCACATGCAGGCAACGGGAATGGTTAACGATCATTCGCTGAATTGTTTCAGACGACAGCAGATCATCGACTCATATTGAGGATTCACTTCTTTCGCAATCAGGACGCAATCAAAACGCCGATTCCGAGAATTCAAACACCAACCGGTCAACGCGTCAGGCTTGTGATAAGATTGGCGTATTCGGGAAAATCCTTAATGAGACGGGAACGCTCGGCCATCTCGAAGTCGGCGAAATCAAAGCCGGGAGCGACGGTGCATCCGACCAGAGAGAACTCGCCTGCGCTTTCTGAGGCAAACCAGGCGCCGGCCGGCACAACGGCCTGATACGCCAGCCCGCGACCAAGTTCAATCCGCTGATAGCGCTCAGCACGATTTGCATGCAGCACGTGAACTATGATGGGATCGCCGGCATAGAAATGCCACATCTCGTCGGATTTGATACGATGAAAGGCCGAGAAATCCCCTCGCTCCAGCAGGTAATAGATACCTGTTGATGCCGACCGGGGCCCCGGGAAAAGACCGGGCAACTGGATTTCGCATGAGGAACGGTAGGTTTCCCGGTAGTAGCCGCCTTCAGGATGCGGTTGCATCTGCAGACGTTCAATCAGAGACGCTGCCGATTCCGTCGATTCCGTCGATTCCGTCATTGGTCCTCCCGACAATCGGCACAGAGCCCGTAGACCTCAAAGACGTGCCCCATCGGCTTGAATCCCGCCGCCTTCAGCTCTTTCTCAATGCCCGGTTGCGAGCTGATCTCGCCGATACATACCGATTTGCGACACTTCAAGCAGATGGCATGGTGATGGTGGTCCTGGCCCTGATATTCGAAGCGCGCCGAATCTCTGTTCTGCAATCCGACCTGCGAAACGAGGCCGGCTTCGGTAAGAGTAGTAAGATTTCTGTAAACGGTATCAAGGCTTACCGCCGGTTGCCGTTCGATGATATTCTGGTGGATCTCCTGAGCCGAAAGAGGGGCCTGCGCTTGAATAAGTATACTCAGTATCTCGGTACGCTGCGGAGTAAGCCGCAATCCAAGATCCCGGATGCGCTTGAGAGAATGATCCAGCTCCTGTTGGCTCATCGGTACCAGATTGCGCTAAAACCTGACACTGACGAGCCTTTTCTGTCAGGTCGTCGGAGGCCGGCCTGAATGGCCGCTTTACCGGAACGGTCCGAAATACCCCGTAGTCGCACGCCTCTCTTCTGTCGTAACGGCACGTCCTCCGGGTCCACCGTCGGCCTCGATATCACGATAGGGATGCATGACGGTGGCGAAGAAATACAGCGAGCCGTCGCCCAGTCGAATCCAGGAGGGAGACGTGATCTCGGCTCCGCGCGGACCATGCAGAAGGCGACGAAAATTCCCCGTGCGAACGTTATACGACCAGAGAAAGTTCAGGCTATGGCCGTCATCGGCATCTTCGGCGATAAAGAGCAGGTCGCTTCCTGGCAGAAAGGCGATGTTGTCGGGCTCGGCCATGCGGTCCGGATCACAGAGATCGGTCTTTCGTCCGGCCACCTGCGACTCGGCCAGCGGTCGCCCCAGCACAAGAGGGTACAGCTCACCGATGACATAATCACTATTGATAGATGTATCGGCCTTCAGATCGGCCGCAAAAACGGCCCCACAACGATTCGCAGTAAGGCGAATATGATCCGCTGCGATGCCCTTTCCTTTTTCAGGTTGCATGGCCTTTTCGATTCGCGAAACGGCAAAGTACAGACGATTGCGCACATCGTCATAGGCGACGCCTTCTTTTTTATTGAACTCGGCCGTAGCACCGAGCATGACGGCGTACCGTCGGCTTTCCAGCCTTGAAGCAAGCACCGATACTGGCACTCCCTTAAACTCACCGCTTTTCAGCTTCAGGCATTCCAGCTTCGAATCAGGAGCGCTGAGGTTAGACGTTCCCGCCTCCACAGCGGTGAATCCTTCCGGGCAGGCGTTGTTAACCGGAGCGACGGCATCAAAAAGATCCTGAAAGAGAGGACCCGAAGGGCCCGCAGCGCCGGGAACGATATCACTTTTCAAGACGGATTCGATCTGAGCCTCTGTGGCATGGCCGAGAGAGACCCACTGCAGATCGGCGATGACTGAAGATTCCCGCAAAACGTCGGCCTTGCGTTGATTCCAGCGAGCGGCATAAAGCGTTCCCGCCGTAAGATCGCCCGGCTTATCGGCGACAAAGAGAAAGAGCGTGCCGTGTTTTCCGTCATCGCTCATGTAAACGGTGCGGCGATCGGGCATAACGACGGCAATTTCATGCGAGAAGCGGCCCAGGGCATAACGCTTGCGAGTTTCGGTCTTTCCCGAGCCATCAAGCAGGATCACCTCAGGCGTCCATCCGTACAGATACGGGTTCATGTTACGCAACACGTCGGTGTGCGAAGCATCACCCGAGAAAAAGCCGGCCATGGCGTTATACCGGGCATCGATGCGCCCAAGCGTATCGCGCATTCCCGCGTTCGGTTCATACTCCTCAGATCCTATATGCGATCCCCACGGCGTTATGCTTCCGGCACAGGGGCTGTAAACGCCTCCCTGTTCGGCAAAGTCCAGGTTCCGCGTCGACAGAGGAATCAGCTTTCCTTCTTCATCCCGCTTTACGGACGTTATATAAACGGCTCCCGGTACGGATTCAAAATGCTGGACGACGAACAGATTGCCGTCGCGCTCCAGCATCGTTGTGAAATCGTTGAAATTGCTAACGCCGGCAAGCGGACCGTCGTTCACTCCAAGCGAACGGAAGACGTTGCGAACGGGCTGCCCGGTCCGCGACAGCACCTGACCGTACACTCCGCCTGTAATCGCATCGCCGGAACGCAGAAACGTCTGGTATTTGATCGGCATATCCTTTCCCTGAAAAACGGCCGAATCAGTGCTGCGAATCGAATGTCTGCCCTCTTCGCCTTCGGGCCAGCCAATGCCGCGAAAATCAAGGGAGATTCGCGAGCAACTGACGGCAATCGGGAAGATCAGGGCGAAGAGTATTGCATTTTTCATACCTCAAGCTCCTCATGTGCTGCGCGCAGGCGCGTCATCAGATATTTTGCCGCGCCGTCGGCGGGGTTCTCTTTCAAAATCTCTTTCAAGAGCGGAGCCGCTTCGGTCATATGCCCTTTTTCGATCAAACGTACGGCCTCTTCAAAACGCTCTCTGTAACGAATAAGGGGCTCCTTCTCAACGGCGGAGTAGGCCTCAAGCCATTCGTAGACGACGACGGGCTTATGCTTTCCTTTTACGTTCACACGACCGAGATACCTTTTCAAGAAGAGGTCTCTCTTTTCATCGAGAGAGTCGATGACCTGCTCGCTAACGATGACATGCGCTCCATACGTTTTTGTCAGGCTTTCGAGGCGCGACGCCAGGTTAACGGCATCTGAAATGACCGTGCTGTCCATACGCATCGCCTCGCCGACCGTTCCGAGCATCAGGTCACCTCTGTGAATGCCGATGCCGATGGAGATGGGCGGTAGCCCTTCTTTCGCTCTCATCAAATTGAAATCAACCAGTCGGTAGGTCATATCCTGCGCTGCACGCAGAACGTCATCGGCCGATCCCGGGAACAACGCCATGATGGCGTCGCCGATAAATTTGTCGATAAAGCCGCCGTTGTTGCGAATCGCCGGACTGATATAACTCAGATACGAGTTAATAAACCGAAAATTCTCTTCAGGCGTCATATTTTCGGATAACGTAGTGAACGATCGAATGTCTGAGAAGAGAATGGACATCTCACGCTTCACACAGTCGCCGGGAAGAACGTCAAGAATATCATTCTTGTTCAGATAATCGAGAAACTCCCGCGGAACAAAGCGGTAATAGGCGCTGTTGGTTTCGATCAGCTTCTTCTCGCTTCGAATGCGCCGGCGGATGTTCACCGCCAGGACGGCGATCACAACGAGCAGGAAGGTGATCAGCGCGAGAAATCCGAAGATATAGCTGCGATAACGCTCGTAAAACTCGCGAAACGTAACCGGCTCGTTGATCAGGTGAGACCCATAGGGCAGATCGCCTTCAGAGATACTGAAGCGGCGCAGCTGTTTATAGTCGAAAATATACTCGTTCGGGCTCTCGGTGACGACGGGGATCTCAGACATCGGAACTCCGTCCAGCAGTCGAATGGCAATGGCGGCGGCGGCCTCTCCCTGCGCCCGACCGCTGATGATCTTGCCGCCGACGGCGCCGTTCCCGAGATAAAAATCCCAGTAGGTATAGACGGGAACGCGTGCCAGGCCTGCATAACGCTCGAAGGCCTCTTCATACGTATAGAAGCGGTTATTCGAATCTCTGTTGAAAAGCATAGCCAGGACGATGGCGCCTGGTTCGAGTTTTTCGATCTCTCGACGAAACTCCTCGATGCGCGCCCCCGTCATATAGCGGAACTTTATTCCCTTTTCTTTATAGTCGGGCTCTACTTTCTGAAGAGCTCGATTGTTTGCGACTGACGTCACCGAATCGTCGCCGATGATAACGAACTCCTTCGTCTGCGGATGAAGCCTCAGAGCGAGATCGATCGTATCCTTTGCCGCAAAGGCCTCGACGACTCCAGTGTAGTTTTTTTTTCCAGCCAGAAGCTCGGGCGAGTAGAAATTCACGCCGCAGAAAACGACCGGCGTCGGTTCGCCAAAGATCTCTTCGCGATGCTTGAACAGAAACTGAAGAGCGGCGTCGTCGACGCTGATGATGACGTCATAGTGAACGCGCTGCGCCTTGTATTTCAGGGCAGGAACAAGAAGCTCCTGATACTCCGGATCTTCAAATCGTTTCGTATCCATATATTCATAGAAGATACGCACCTTTGTACCCGAGAAGTTACTCTGGTTAAAGGTATTCTCGATTCCTGAAACGGCCCGTTCCGTCCAGCTCAGTCCTTTATGATACGAATGCAGCACGAGAACGTTCTTTTCCGCCCCCGACGGCGCTGAAAGAAGAGGAAGGGACTGCCCGACAAACAGGAGCAGCCCGAGGCATAGCAATCTCTTTGTATATAGAAGTGTGCGCATCAGTGCACCTCTTCGAAATAGTTATTCGTAGCGCGTGCGAAGGCCTCGATCAGGCCAGGAACCTGCAAGTTGCGCCTGCGAATGCTCTCTTCGCGAATATAGATAACGAAAAGATGACTCGTCTGAACGGGGATCTCCCGCGGAGCGATCTTCTCTTCGATGACGCGAACGGCCATGCGGGCGGCCTCTTCTCCCTGCTCGTATGGCGACACGGCGACGGCCATCATGCCTCCGTCTTCGACATAAAAGCCCCAGCTGCCGATGGCGGGTATTTTCAGCCGCGGCTCCATACGCTCGATAACCTTGCGCGGCTCGATCACGATGCCTTTATCGTCTTTCAGTGTATGGTAGTGCGTCACAAACAGAACGTCGGCCTCGCGGTTCGCACGATCGATGGCGCGATCCCAGTCCTCCATCGTATCACAGAGGATCGTTTCAGTCAGAACCATCGGGCCCCAGTCATAGGCCTCAACCTCATGCTGAATAAAGACCGACGTTGACGATGAGTCGGCAATATGCATGACCTTGCGCCGATTCGGGGGCAGGATCTGCACAAAGACTTCTTTAAAAGCCTCGAAAGGCAGTCGCTCCAGTATACCCGTGGCGTTCTTCGCCTTATCAAATCCGTAATCCTCGGGAAAGGCGTTCACGCCCGTATAGATGATTTTTATTTTCGGATCATCTATGAAGTGGCGCGCCGCGAACTTCTGAGCGTCGTCATCGACGGCAATTAAGATGTCGGGATTCCAATCGCGGATCATCTTCACCACCGTCTCGCCCGTCCGCTGCTTGTATTCAACGCCCGGATTTCGCTTGGTATTCATGTAGAAGTAGCGCGTATTGTAGGCCTTGTTCTTCAAAACGCGAGCAAAGCCCTCGTTGATATCGGTTACCCAGGAGTAATCCGTATCATAGCTGTGCAGAATAAATACTCGCGGTTTGTTGAGGTTGTAGGCGATGAGGAAGACGACGACCATCGACACGAAGGCGAAGGCCATCAATTTTTCTAATTGTATTTTCATAAGAGACCCAGCCATTTCCAGAAAGGTATGGAGGCGAAGACTGCGACGATGCGCAGGGCATTCGACACGGCATTGAAGCGATAAAAGGTTTTCGTATCAAGATGCGGATCTTTCTCCACCAGTGATTCGATCTGCACGTAATACGTACATTGATACGGAAAAAACCATATATCAGAAAGCATCAAAAGAATAAAACCGACAACCCAGGGATTCACACCGAGCGCCTGAGCCATGGGAAAAAGCACCGATGCAAGGATGGCCACCGCCGTATTCGTCGGCACGAAAAAACGCAGAACGATCACCGTGGCGCTGAGGATGATGACGAAGAGCCAGAACTGGTTCTTCATATAATGCCCCATAAAACTTAACGATGCCGCCGCCTCTTTATCCAGTCCCAGATAGGAGATCGTACTTACAAAACCGATCAGAGTTCCGAGGTAGAGCAGAAAGGTCCAGTCCGTACTGACCCGGAACTGCTTCGGGCTCAAAAGACCGACTGCAAGCGTGGCATAGAGCACCATGAGTCCGATCCACGGAAGCTGAATCTTATGAAGCGATTCCGTTGAAATGCCCACAATAAACAGCATCACGCCGCCAAGCGCCGCCCATTCCGGCAACGACATCGGACCGAAAGCCCTGTATTGCATCTTGATCTGCTCGCGCGTTACGCCGGGATCTTCTTTGCCGCGACTGTAGTATTCGAGCAATAGAAAAATGCCTATCACAAGAACGGCGCCGGCAGCAAGAGAGGCGAGAAGCCAGTAGCCCCAGCTGAAACGCTCTTTTACCTGTTGCGGCAGAAGTCCGAAGATGACGAAGTGAATGGTCTTACTCGAAAGAAAGATCGTCGAAAGCATCGTAAACCCGGCAAAGCCCGACATGAAAAGATACGTCGACGTGCGCCCGCCGGGCTTGTAGTTCGATGAATCGATCAGATCTTTCAGAACGGGCATCATCAGCGCGATACGACCGTTGGCCGAGGGCAGAAGCGGCGTTAACAGGGTGCCGATCGAGAAAAGGCTCCATGCATGCCACCGCGGTGAGACGGGTACGGCTCGCAGCATCCACAAGACCATACGAAAGGCCAGGCCCGACGATACGATAAGCGAACTGAGACCGAAAATACTGAGGGCAAGATAGAAGGATCCATCCGTGAAGCCCACAAGGGCCACCTCAGGCGGGGCTATGTTCAAGATCAGAATCGAGAGTATCGCGAAGATGCTCGGAATAAACTCATTCATGAGGCGAAACCCCCACATAAGCACCGTCGCAAGCGATATACACAGGAAGACCAGCTGATTGCCTTCAGCGATCGTCCCGCGGCCGAAGACAAAAAGAAGCGGAGGCAGGATCATCGTCGCAAGCCATCCAATCGTTTTCAGCCAGTCAGGGCCCTGCTCACCGTTTGTGCTTTCGACAGAGTCGACGGCCTTAATACCATGGCCCGTCAGGCGACGCATCAGAGCAGACAGCAGCCCCTGAAAAGCCGAAGAACCGGCAAAGAGGCTTCGCGACCAATCGGCCGCCAGCCTGACGACAAGCGCCTTCTCGGTTACGTGAGCCTTCTGCGCATAAACGCCTTCGGCCTGTAGCGCCTCTTCGCCGAAGGTATCGCCGGCGACGATCTTCTGATCTCCAGAAGGGGCGCTCAGCGTCACCTCGCCTTCAATCACCCAGTACATAAAATCTGCCGGCTGATCCGCAATAAAAATCTCGTCGCCGACCGACAATCGATAACACTCCATCCTTGAAACCACACCGGCGATCTTACGTCGCGGCAGGTTTTGCATGGATGGCACCACAAGGATTCGATCCAGAATATCGGGACCGAATTCCACTCTCTCTCCTGGCATCCTGCAACCTCTCTATTTTAAGGCCCCCTAAAATTGCTTCCTTTTAAGGGGCTCTACAGTGCTTAATCGTCCAGCTCATATCTGTAAACAATATTTAAGATTTCGCGAAACCCTCCTACGAAAATTTCCGCGCATCTACCCGGTTTGCTGGCAATCGCCCACCTCCGCATATGGATTGTTCTCTCGGGAAGTCAGGTTGCAGACTCTGCAAATTCACACCCGGATGCAGAGAAATCCGAGCAATTAAATAGCGAGCGTTCGCTCGATTTTTTCGGATTGACAGGCAACGCCGGTATGCCGCTTTTCCGTATGGACTTCACAATCTCAGAAAAGATGCAAATGACGCTCGATCTGATCCGCACATTCCTCGCAAAAGAGGTCGATCCGCTTGAGCAGACCTTTTTTCGTAAGCCCTTTCGCGAGCTCCTGCCCGAGCTGGGTCTTCTGCGCGCGAAAGTAAAGCAGATGGGATTGTGGGGACCGCAGCTGCCCGAAGAACTCGGCGGCATGGGCCTCAGCCTGGTCGAGCATGGCCTTGTCTCTGAGGCGCTGGGCCGCTCCCCGCTGGGGCATTATCTATTCGGATGCCAGGCGCCCGACGCCGGCAATATCGAAATCCTGCACATGTTCGGAACTGAAGAACAGAAAGAGCGCTATCTCAAGCCCCTTGCTGCCGGCGAGATCCGCAGCTGCTTCGCCATGACGGAGGTGAACACGGCAGGATCGAATCCGACTCTGCTTGAATCGACGGCCGTGAAAGACGGCGACGAATACGTACTGAACGGCCATAAATGGTACACTACCGGCGCGGATGGCGCCTCGTTTTCCATCGCCATGATGGTGACGAATCCGAAGGCCTCGCCTGCTCTTCGCGCAAGTATGTTCATCGTGCCCACCGACAATCCGGGCTTTCAGCTCATGCGAAACATTCAGATCATGGGCGAATCCGGTTCGGATTACTTCAGTCATGGCGAGGTGATGTTTCAATCCTGTCGCATTCCAAAAGAGAACCTTCTCGGTCGCGAAGGGCACGGCTTTCGCATCGCTCAGGAGCGACTCGGTCCCGGCCGTATTCACCACTGCATGCGCTGGCTTGGCATCTGTGGTCGAGCCTTTGATATGCTCTGCGAGCGCGCCAATGAGCGCGTGATCACGCTCGACGGAAGGACGCTGGCCGATAACGATGCCATACAGCATAAAGTGGCCGAGCTGTATGCCGAGATTCAACAGGCCCGGCTCTCGGTGCTTCATGCAGCCTGGATGATCGATAACGACGGAGCGACGAAGGCACGAGATCATATCGCCGCTATCAAGTTTTCGGTGGCCGGTACCATGCAGCGCGTCATCGACGCCGCTCTGCAGATTCACGGAGGGCTGGGCATGTCGGATGATACGATCCTCGCCTATCTCTACAGGCATGAACGCGGGGCGCGCATCTACGACGGAGCGGACGAGGTTCATAAATCCTCGCTCGGGAAGCGAATCCTCAAAGATTACGCGAAAGGAAAGCGTTAACATGCCTGCTCTTGCCGAACTGCCGCTTCGTTTTCGTGATTTTTCGGCCGAGTATCCGCTTTCGACGGCTCGTCTTGCGCGACAGATCTACCATGATCGGTTGTTTCAGGGCCGCATCAAAAAAGAAGAGAAGGCCGTCGCGAATCTCGAACGCATTATAAGGGCCGTATTACGTTTAAGCCAGAAGCAGGGATTTGCGGCGATGAGTCTTCGCGATCTCAGTCGCGAGGCTGAGATGAGTATGGGCGGGCTCTATGCGTATTTCGACAGCAAGGAAGAGCTTCTTCGCATGATCTTCGAGCGCGGGCAGCGTACCGTGCTTGAAATCTTTGACGAGCTTATGATCTCTTTTTCGGAAGCTGGCGCGAAGCTACAGGCGGCCATCTGCGCGCATCTTTACCTGAGCGAGGCCTTCCCGAAAATATTCTATTTCTTTTTTATGGAAGCAAAGGGCCTCACGCACGAAGACCAGCGGCGCTCTATCGTGCTCGAACAATCGACGGAGTTGATCTTTGCAAGCATTATCGAAGAAGGAGTGCAAACGGGCGTTTTCCATTGTGAAAATCCTCTTATGACAGCGGCGATGATCAAGGCCCTGCTGCAAGATTGGTATCTGAAGAGATATAAGTATGTGCGCAGAAAGATCTCCGTTGAGGACTATGCGACGCAAGTCCTCAATCTTGTGATTCCGTATTTGAAGCAACACAGAAGCGGTTATTCAAGCATTTCGTAGCTCGCAGCCGGTTCCCGAAGCCACCAGAAAACGGGAGTCGAGTTTTATCAGTACAGAATAACTATAAGGAGTTTTATTATGAGCCCGGTATTTCTCGTCGTCGGCGGATCAAGCGTCGCCGGTCAGGCAGCCCTAAACGTGCTGCGAAGGCGTTACCCCGACGCACGTCTTTTCGGTACGTCCTCCGGTGAAAAAACCGTAAACGGAGCCAGCTTTACCATCGACCACATCGACCTTAATAGTGACAATGCCGTCACCCTTATCTGCGATGAGCTGCAAAAAGCCGGCGTATCGGCCGTCGACGGCCTCGTCTTCACTCCGGCCTTCGGCCCGATCGGCTATCCCATTAAGAAAACTCCCGACGAAGACATCAGAGCCGCTCTGCGATTCTCCGTGCAGCCCATGATCGAGCTGCATGAGCGTCTCAAGAGCCCGCGCACGATCGGATTTTCGGCCTTCTACTGGCTGCCGCATACGTTAACCGCATACGGGTCGATGGCCTTTGCGAAGATCGCTCAGGAACGTCTGGCCGTCACCGATCCATCGTTTCAGATGATTCGAGCCGGCACGTTCGAAAGCCGCGCCACACGAGGCATCGGCCTGCTTTTACAGCGCTCTCTTCGCGACACGCTCCATAGCGAGATCCTTGATCTCGGCGCTCGCTGGAAGGAATCGGGAAAGAAGTTCTCGGATTTCTTTTTTGACTATGCCTTTCAATCCGAGCGCGAGGCGTTTGGATCTCGTTTTTCTGAGCCGCACCGAGCGACCACACAATCCGACCTTGAAAGGGCGCTTCTGCGCGCACTTGACGAGGATCGGCCGCCCATCGTCAACGTCATCGGCGACTGGATGTGGACCGATTCAGAAATGCCTGACCTGCCGCCAGAGCTCAACAGGCTGACAGAACAGTAAATATCGCAGGATGTATCCCAAATTTTGAGACTGATCCTCAGCCCTTTATCGTTGACGTAAACGGCAGGCTGTTCTGAATCGGATTCAGAAAAAACAATGCATCTTTATCAGATCAGTGCTGACTTCAAGAGCCCTCGACCGAAGAAGGCTCAAGCTGGTTCAGCCAGATAAAGAGCAGATGAGGTGTACATGCAATCACGCAAATGGATGATGATCGTCGCCATAGCCGCCGGTCTTCTCTATATGATCGTCGACAACACAGTGGGTCGATTCGCCTTTGATTTTATCCCGAAAACGATTCCGATCTGGCTTCTCTGCTACCTCGTTTTCACGACGGTGCGCAACCTTGAGGGACGCCTTGTCGCCCTGGGCCTGCTTTTCGGATCAGGCGGAGACGTTGCCCTGGCACTCGGCCACTTTGTGCCGGGCCTGAGCAGCTTCCTGATCGGTCATCTCTTCTATATTGCCGCATGGACGCGCCGCTATAAGTTCAGCGCTACACGCGCCGTTCCGGCCGTCGCCGTTCTTATAGTCGCCGCCCTGCTTTCCGTCTGGCTGAGTCCGATGCTGGGCGAGCTTGCCATTCCGGTCTACGCCTATATCGGCGTCATCGCCGCCATGTCGGCACTCTCGTTCCTGCGAAGTCGGGATTCGCTCATCCTTCCCATCGGAACGGTGCTTTTTGTAATCTCGGACGCCATCATCGCCGTGAACAAGTTCCATACGCCCGTTCCGCTTTCGGGGCTCTGGATCATGCTCACATATTATGCGGCTCAGGCCATGATCGCCCTTGGCTTCATCGGCGAGCAGGACGAATAACTCGCGCATTACTGCCCGTATAACGGCAGGCAGCCGCTATACGGGCCCGTCTCGAAACGATCCTGTCGTCTCTCTGCTTCGGAAAAACGACCGGAAGCCCTCACCCCCACTTAAAGAAGCGGCGGCCGACGGTAAACATGGCCGCCCCCGATGCGACAAGAATAAGAACAGACTTCCACAGATCGGCGATCCCCTGCCCTTCGAGATAAACGGCGCGTACCGAATCGGCCAGCACGGTTAACGGCAGAGCCCGGATCACCGGCTGTAGAAACTCGGGAAAGCCGTGATAGCTGAAAAAGACGCCCGAAACAAGCATCATCGGCATGACGGCGGCGTTGATCAGTCCGTTACCCACCTGAGTATTCTCGGTGCGGCAGGCAAGCAGAACGGCCATGCCCGCGAAGCAGAAGATGCCCGAAACAAGCATCAGAAATAGTGAAGCCAGAGATCCGACCGGAACAAGGTCAAAAAAGAGATAGGCGATCAGCATAAGGAAGGCCGCCTCAACGGTAACGAGCAGGATGCGTGCGGTGGCAAAAGACAGGAAGAACAGGTTCTGATCCATCGGAGCGGCGGCCATGCGACGCAGAAGCTTCTTCATGCGCAGAGATATAAGAGACCAGCCGATGCCCCACAGACAGGCGTTCATCACACCGAAGGCAAGCAGGCCCGGAATCAGATAGTCGATGTATCGCGTTCCGGGGATGCTGAGCTTTTCTTCTCGAATACCCGTGCCGGAGCTATCGTCGGCCGTCGTTTCGCCGGGCCCCGTCACGCCTGTAGCCCTTCCCTGTTTCTTTAAAGCTTCGGTTAACAGAGCGGCCTTGAGAAGCGCTGCCTCTTTTACGGCCGTGTCAGATGCAGGGTCATATCGAAAGATCAATCCGGAACGCTGCACGACGACAACGACGCGAACCTTGCCGCGCTTCAGAGCATGGCCGGCCGTCTCTTCGTTATACACATGCACACGGAATCCGCCGAGCCCGTCGATGCGACGCTTCACGAGATCGGCGTGCTTCGCAAGATCGGCCTGTTCTGACCGTGCCCCTGTTTCGGAGCCGGCACTTTCGGCGATGAGGCCGACGTCGACGATCAGCTCTGCCGGTGCGCGAAAGGCGAATCCGAGCACGACGGCCAGTGCGGCGGGAAAGAAAAGCGCCCAGAACAGCACAGCAGGCTCGCGAAAGAACTCGCGAAAGTGAATCAACAATAACTGGCCGAACTGTTTCATGCTTCCTCCTTCTCTTTTGCGCTCTCGTCCTCAAGCAGGCTGCGTCCGGTCAGGGCAAGAAAGAGATCGTCGAGAGTCATGCGGTGTATTTCAAGAGAGAGAAGCTCCGTCTTCTGCTGTTTGAGAAAAGAAGGCCATGCAGCAAGAAAGGCCGTTGACGAGCTAACATGCACCGTACCCTCGCCCGTCTTTGCGTCAAAGGTCAGCGACATATATTTGCCGCGGAATTTCGTTTCAAACGCCTTAGAGAATCCCGACACCGATCGAATGCGAAAGTGTATAAAGTAGCCTCCGCCGTTAGCGTCGATCAGTTCATCGAGTGTGCCTCCGGCGATGAAGCGCCCCTGGTCGAGAATAAAGATGCGATCTGATAAAACGGCAGCCTCTTCCATATAATGAGTCGTAAGCAGCATCGTCATGCCTTCGCGCTTTAAGTCGTTCAGGATGTTCCACAGCGATCGACGTGCTCCGGGATCAAGCCCCGTCGTCGGCTCGTCGAGAAAGAGAATCTGCGGTCGATGCAAAACGGCGACACCGAGAGCAAGGCGCTGCCGCTGTCCGCCTGAAAGATGCGACGTATAACTGCGCGCCTTCGCTTCGAGATCGATCAGGCGCAAAACCTCGGCGACGCGATCCGGCCCGACTCCATAAAAAGAGGCGAATAGCTCGAGAATCTCCTGCACGCGCAATTTTTCGAAGAAGTGGCTCTCCTGAAGCGAAAGACCGATTCCCGCACGCAGCTCTCTGGCCTGAACGGAGTCATGCCAGCTACGTCCGAGCAGCGTGACGCGGCCGGAGTCTTCTTTTTGAATGCCTTCGAGGATTTCGATGAGCGTCGTCTTGCCCGCTCCGTTCGGACCGAGAAGACCGATAAACTCCCCCCTGTGTACGGTTAACGATACTCCTTTCAGAGCATGCGTATCCTTGAAACGCTTCTGCACGTCTTCGACGACGATGACGGCCTCGCTTGCGCTTCCCCGTCGCGTTCTCATAAAACTCTCCTGTATTCTGAAAGCTCCTGATTCCACACGGGAATACCACAGAAGCGATCCCCTTCAGGGCAGAACGGTCGTTCGCCGGATCGTTTGCGCAAATAACACGGAGCGCGCAGCCAGTCGGTCAGACCGGGCAGGACGACAGCCGCCTGATCGAGCTCCTCGACCGAGGCGCGAAAGATCTCTTCCTGAGCGTTGTAGCAGGTGCGGGCCTTCCATTTATGATGCAGATTCAAGAGATCGCCGCTTTCGTAAAAGCGAATGGGAAAGGCGTTCGGCAGCATATACACGGCCTCTTCTTCTGTGCCGCCGGCGTCGAGAAAACGCACGATGGTGCGAAAGAGATCGGCGAGCTGCTCGTTATAATACTGTCGTGCAGGCTCGCATTGCTCGATCAGCTCGGGTACGATCGCATCGACATCGCCGGTGAACTGCCGCATCAGTACCGGACGCGACGCCGGAACGGTACGGTGTCGCTGATCCTGACTGTCGGCCGTGTGCGAGATCTTCTTCTGATACGTGAACTGTACGTTATACAGGCTTCTTGTCAGGCGAGACATCGTGCTTTCGTTAAGCGTCGATCCCAGATGGCGGTTGCGAGCCGGATCCAGAAGAAGCGCCATCGCTTCGGCATCGGATAACGCCGAAGACGGCATGCCCAGAACGGCACGCACCGACGCTCCAAGCGTGCGCACGGCTTCTGCGTTCGATCCGCAGAGGCGAGCGATACGGCCCTGCAGCGTCTCGTCGAATTCGCGCACAAACTGCTTGCTGATCTGTTTTTCGATGCTTCCCGAGAATCCGAGCGACTCTGACCGGTTGCTTCCAAAGAACTCGTTGAAGAAATGGTATTCCGTCGTCTCTTCAAGAGGCAGAGAATCACGCATCTCGGCAGCATAAAGCGGATCATGGTCGCAGACGGCAAACCACATCGCATCAACGAGATCTTTCGCCTCGCGCGGCACGTCGCTTGCCTGCGCCATACGTCGATAGCGATGAAGCGTCAGTCCGTTAATCGTATGATAGAGATACGTATGTGTGGCCACCGGCAACACATAGCGCGCCGTTTCCATCGCCTTTTTATGGATCGTGTTTTTCCAGCGATCGTGCGATTTGCGCCTCGCCGGAAAGATCGAATAGAAGATGCGCTCGGCCTCGGGCTCAAGAAGCCGGATCAACTCAAAATAGGCGTCAGTCATCTTCTGCATCACTTGCAGATAGAGCGATCGCAATGATTCGTCGCGATCAAGCGACGAAGGCACATGATAACGATCGGCCTTCACCTCAACATAACGCTGGCTGACCTGCTCGGAATTATAGAAGGGATGCGAATGCAGAAAGCACCAGACAAGATGACGACTAACGTTGTCGATCGTAAAAATAAAATGCGGATGCTGACGCGTCGTCAGGTGTCCGGCCTGGAGCGTACTGCGGGCGATTCGATCGCGCAGCTCGACCGCCTTCGGTGTGGCCGAAACGTCTTCGGGGTAGATGATGCCCTTCGAAGAATAGCAGGTGCGGGCCGACGCAATGGAAAGATCGTAGGGGGTGCGGGTGGCATCGATCAGCCGGACGACGGGGCCGTTCATATTCCGGACATAAAACCGCCGGTGCCTCTTTGCGGAAACCGTTTTTATTGGAAGAAAGCAGGCCCGAGCCCCTGCCTGTCAGGCTCCAGCGCTTCGTTCTGTCGCCGGCTCCACACTGTGAACTCGCTTCGAATTCTGTCGGAGGAAGGATACTTCACGCGAGCGATCTCCGTGTAAAAAAATGCTGTGCCGTCGGATGCCGCTGAAAATCCTGTCTTCCATCGGAGAGGTGTCAGAGTGGTCGAATGTGCCTGACTCGAAATCAGGTGTTCCGCAAGGAACCGAGGGTTCGAATCCCTCCCTCTCCGCTGCTTATCTTTCTTGACTTTCCCCCGCAATCCCCGTATGAAAAAGTCTCCTGATGTCAGGGAGGAGCGGTCGCTTCTTTCCTGCAAGGACAGACGATCATGCAGGATTTTCGATCTAACATCGATATAGATATTCTCTCGCAGTATGCTCTCTACGTCGGGCTCGGCACTGCGGCATTCATTGCCATCATCGGCGCCCTCATACTGATACGACGCCTCGTGCGCCGTTTGATTCTCGGCACGGCACGCCTTCTCAACAGATCCGTCAATCCTGTCGTTTTTCGCGGCATTCGCATTCTCAGCCCGCGACTCCTGACACGCTGGATCACCGGTCTGTTCAAGGTAATGCATCTACTTCTTTACCTGAGCATCATCTATGGCCTCGTCTCCTTCGGCCTCAGTCAGGCAACAGCCGAGTTTCGCGAATCGGCCATTCCGTTGATACGCGGAGCACTGAGCACCATCCTGCTTTTCTTTATCGCATCGCTGATCTTCGCGGGCCTGCGTTCGATCTTTCAGATCGGCGAAAAGCAGATCCGTGTTTCGCTTCTGCCGCAGATGCGTCCGTTGCGATGGCGCGGCATGGAATTCTTGAGCGGAGCTCAGGTTCGATCGACTACGACGAATGCATATGTTCTTATTAAGTATACGGTTTACGTTGTTTCGGCGTATCTGCTACTTGTTCTGCTTTTCAGTTTCTTTGCTTTTTCCTCGGGTTGGAGCAACCGCATCCTGTCCTATGTGCTGAGCCCGCTACGATCGCTGGCAGATGGCTTCGTCGGCTATCTGCCGAATCTGTTCTTTCTCGTCATCACGCTTATCGTCGTGCGTTATACGATGCGTTTCTTCCGATCGTTTTTCGAAGGCCTGTCAACAGGACGAACGAAAATCGCCGGATTTCACCCGGAATGGGCCGACACAACGTATAAACTCGCTGTTTTTATTCTCCTGGCCTTCACGGCGGTCCTGATCTTTCCGTATCTTCCCGGTTCGAGGCCTTCAAAGGCGTCGGGCTATTCCTCGGCTTCCTTCTCTCTCTCGGGTCGACGGCCGTCATTGCCAATATGGTTGCCGGCACGGTTCTCACCTATATGCGCCCTTTTCAGATTGGAGATCGAGTAAAGATCGCCGATACGATGGGCGACGTCGTCGAGAAAACCCTGCTTGTGACGCGCATCCGTACAGCGAAGAACGTAGAGGTAACGGTACCAACGGCCTCGTTCTTGGCGCTCATATCATCAACTACAGCGCCGTCGCCGCAAGCGAAGGCCTGATCCTGCATACGACGGTTACGATCGGATACGACGTCCCCTGGCCGAAGGTACACGGTCTGCTACTCGAAGCGGCCCGACGCACGGAAGGCATTCTCGATACGCCACAGCCTTTTGTTCTTCAGACGGCTCTTTCGGATTTCAGCGTTGCCTATGAATTGAACGGGTATACAGAAAAACCACAGCAGATGGCAGGCATCCACTCAGACATGCATCGTCATATTCTCGACTGTTTCAACGAAGCCGGCGTTGAGATACTCTCCCCACATTATGAAGCGAACCGGGACGGAAATGCGCTCACCATACCCGAAAACTATGTCAGAAAAAAGGTGAACAGAACACCTTCCCGTGAGAAGGATGTGAAGGCGAAAACAGGTCGCTCAAGGCAGAAGCAATAACTCTCGCCTTCCCTGCTTTCAGTCCGCCGCCTCAACGCCAGTCACGAAATAGCGGGTTTCGCCCTCCCAGAAAAGCCGAAAGAAGCGCTCTTCGTAGCGCAGCCGCACGTTACGGCCTCCAAGGCGTTCGAGCTGCTCGATGAGACGCTGATCGTCTTTGTCGACCGAAAAATCCCAGATGGAGGTGATGCCGCCCTCTTCGCTGCGCCGCTCGCGGATGGTGCTGATGCCGCCCATGTCGAGTTCCCCTTCATAGGTCTTGAAGACGTAGCCCTTTTTCGTCAGCTTGATGAGGCGGCCGGCGCGAGAACCCTCAGAATACGAACCGATTATGATATAACTGCCCGCCCCAATCAAAAGAGCTCCGCCCACAACAAGCGTTACGATAGAATAAAAACGAATCTTTTGCATCATGAGCAGATGATTTCGGCCCGGACGGCCCGGCAATCCTGAAAATATTCGCTCGCTCAAAAAAAAATGTACAAGTTTTCGGCCAACGTACCGAAGCAATTTACAGGGAAACACACGGAGGTCGATCCATGATCATCAACCACAATCTCAGCGCGATCTTTTCGCATCGCACCCTGAAGTTCCACGACGTGGACTCGATGAAAGACGGCGAGAAGCTGTCTTCGGGTATGAGAATCAACCGCGCCGGAGACGACGCCGCAGGTCTGGCCGTATCTGAAAAGATGCGCACGCAGATCCAGGGTCTTCGTCAGGCGACGCGAAACGCAGAGGATGGAATCAGTTTCATCCAGACCACGGAAGGATATCTGTCAGAAACGGCGAACATGATTCAGCGAATTCGTGTTCTTGCAGTACAGGCGTCTAATGGTATCTATTCAGCAGAAGACAGACAGCAGATTCAGGTCGAAATCTCACAGCTCATCGACGAGATCGATCGTATCGCTTCGCAGGCCGAGTTCAACAAGATGAAGATGCTCACAGGCGCCTTCGCTCGTATGAATCCGTCCGCTTCTATGTGGTTCCATATCGGAGCCAACATGCATCAGCGCGAGCGTGTTTATGTTAACACGATGACGACCGCCGCTCTCGGACTTCGCAATCCGACGGTGTTGACGTTCATCTCGATCAGTACTCCGGGTAAGGCTAACTCCGTAATCGGACTGGCCGACGACGCCCTGCGCCGCATCTCGAAGCAGCGCGCCGACCTCGGCGCCTATCAGAACCGTCTCGAGCATGCGACGAAAGGCCTCATGAACGCCTACGAGAACATCCAGGCTGCCGAATCTCGCATCCGCGACACTGATATGGCGGAGCAGATGATCAGCTTCACCCGCTATCAGATCCTGACACAGGCGGCGACGGCGATGCTCGCTCAGGCGAATCAGAAGCCGCAGGTCGTGATGCAGCTTCTTCGTTAACAGAACGAGATCAGACCTCCGAATCGGCGCCTCTTTTCTAATTGAAAAGTGGCGCCTTTTTCGTCGGCTATTCCGGTCGATCCGGTCGAAAAAAAGCCCTCACCGGCCACAGTTTTTATGTCGTCAGTTTACCGATGGCTGCGTCTTCTGACCTTATGGAGATGCCAGCGTATTTACAGAAGGTAGATGACTATCGCACCCTCGCCGTCGGCAGCGTCGTTCGCCGCCTCGGATCAGGAAAAGATCAGCAGGGCCGTCTGCTTGAGATTCGCGACAACGGTCTCGTTCTCGGTAACGTTATCGATTTAAGCGCCGGCGCCTTTGTCGCCGATGCAGGCCTGCTCACATTGCAGCCCGAAGATGCCGTTTACGTTCACAGCACAAGCTTTGCTACAAGCTCGAAGACGCCCGAAGCCCGCAAGCTGATCCAGGACTGGGCCCTCTTCCGCTCAGAGACGCAGCAACAGAAGGCCATCCTGGAGTTTGTGGAAAGCGTCTACAGCCCCGAACAGATCCTCGACTTCGCCTCATCGGATCAGATGAAAAACGTCTTCGTTCCCGTGCAGCAGAAGCTGAAGATCGGTCGCTTTGTCGAGAAGATCAACGTGCGTAAAGAGCGCATCGAACGCTTCCGGCAGATGATCGAGGCGCTGCATGACGGCAAGCATCTGACGTATCTTGCCTTTATTCCAAGGGAAAGCGTCGCCGAACCGATGTTCTATTCGATTGGAACGAAGCCGCATCGCGAAACGCTTGCAAAGCTTGAGCGCGAAGAGATCGCCTTCCGGCCGAACCACGGCGGGCATATCAAGATCGTCAGCGCCACGAATGAGCCGCGCAAATACATCGTCGATGCCGGCTCGAACGAGTTCGGAGTGGGAGTACGCACACACCTCTCCACAGCCGAGATGATCACCGATGCTCTCGCGAAGCTCTTTCCCGAATACGAGTTCCGGCCCGTGCCCGGACGCGACGCCTACGGAGTCGAGCAGAGCTACTGATGGACGTCTACAGCCACATACTGGGCTTTGCCTTCGGAGCTATGTTGATCGGATGGTCGGTGTGGATGCTCGTGCTTCACTTTCGCACTCCACCCGAGCTCCGCGCAAAGCGTCGCGTGCGACCGTGGATACCGATCGTATTTCTGTTGATAGGCCTTGCCGATTTGAGCAAGGCCATCCGCGATCTGATGAAGGATATGTGAGCGAATTTCCAGATCCAAAATGGTCTTGAAAGCGAGCGGGCCTTTCTAATCCTGCTCTGATCAACAGGTACTCGGCCAGATGAACTTTATCAAGCAAGCAGCGGCTTACATCTTTTCTCCCTTCTCGGCTGCCGAAAACGAAATCCGGGCGTTGCATGGACTCAGGGCGCTCTCTATTCTTGGAATCATCGTATATCACGCGTGGCATGTGGCCTCAAATACACATCTGACCTGGATGCCCGAAATCGCCGGTCGATTTCTTCCCAATCTCACGACAACGGTGAATCTGTTTTTCATGCTTTCGGGCTATCTGATCACAAGCGGATTGCTGCATGAATGGAAGAAAAAGGGCAGGATCGACTTTCGCATCTTCTTTTTAAAACGTACGTTTCGCATTTTCCCTTCCTATTACATTCTCGTCTTCTTCATGATCTTCTTCGTCGGAGCGCAGATCAGAATCGTCGAAGGCCTTCCCGAGCCGACTGCCGATCAGCAGCGCATGCTTGCCGACATGCAGGCGTCATACGCCAACCGAATCTGGGATCTGCTCTACCTGTCGAACTTCGTTCAGGGTCGGCTTGTGGAACATGGCTGGACTTTGAGTATTGAAGAGCAGTATTACCTCGTCTTTCCGCTTCTTGCGTCTTTGCTTATATTCCGGCTTGAGCGGAAGCATCGCCTGTATTTTCTTCTCGCACTCTATTTCATTCCTCTCCTTTCTCGTCTCTACTATCTTTATGTTTCCGTCACTCCCGACAGCGCCTTCAAGGTCTACTATTACAGCCATACACGCTTCGATTCCATACTTGTGGGGGTTCTCATCGCCGTTTTCATTCACGACTGGCGAGATCTTTACAACCGCCTGATGGATCATCATGCCGGCAAGTTAGCCATCGCTTCGGTGCTGCTGTATGCCCTGCGCCACCTGTGGAATATCAACGAGGCCAACTACGAGAATGCGCTTGGCTACAACTTTGCCGACCTTTCTTATGGAGGCATGATTCTCGTCGGGATCCATGGAAAAACATGGCTGGCAAAAGCGCTGAGCATCAGACCGCTCATCCCCGTGGCAAAAGTCAGCTACAGTATGTATCTGTGGCATATGCTCTTAACGGGAGTGGCCTTCAGTAAGAACTACAGGATCGGGGAGCCCATCACGCCGTTTCTTTTATCGCTGATCACCGTCTCGGCCATCGTCTACAGCTTCCTGATGGCCTGGTTCATGTACGTCGTCGTCGAGGCTCCGTTTATGAAGCTTCGTGACCGAGTTCTGAGAAGATTTCGCGAGGCATGAGCGCATGACGGCGATCGGGCTCTCATGCCATGCCGCGCGAATCAAGCATTCATATCAAGTACGCTAAACCATCACCAGGGGATCGTCTGGTTCGGCCATTGCGTGAACGTGCCGGCCGGTTCATCGGGCCCGAGCAAGGCCACTCGCACGACTTCGCGAGCCCCGTCTTCTACGGTTTCAAAGCCCGTAAAACCGGTCAGCGCAGTCCTTGTAAAAGCCGGAGAAGCAAGCCTTACCTTGATCGGAGTATTCTCAAGCTCGACCATCATGGATAACGTGATTGCGTTCATGGCCGCTTTTGACGCAGAATAGCCCGGACCGAACATTCCGTGATAGGGAGAATCAGGATCCACATTCAAGTTCAGCGATCCCATCGCACTCGAAACATTGACGATGCTGCCAGCTTCTGACTTCCGAAGCAACGGAAGCATTTCCTGATACACGGCAAGAACACCGAATACGTTCGTCTCCCAGATCGCTTTTACCTCATCAAGAGATACCGTGCTCGGCAGAGCCAGCGGCGCATAATCAACCAGAGAAAGCCCGAGGTTCTCCCTTCTTGTGCTGAAAATCCCCGCATTCTGCACGAGGACGTCAAGCCGTCCGAACTGCGCGTCGATCTTGCAAGCGGCCTCGGCAATCGACGTGCGATCCGTTACATCGAGCTGAACGGCATGCGCAGATGATCCGATCTCTTTCGCGGCGGCTTCTCCGCGCGAATGATTCCGTGAGCCGACGAGCACCGTCAGCCCGTGATTGGCCAGCTCCCGGGCAACCTGAAATCCCACCCCCTGATTTGCTCCGGTGATCAGGGCAATACGTTTATCCATCTTTTCCTCCTGTGCTTTATGCACAGGATCGATTAAGTAGCTGTAATCCCATCGGGCCATAGACAAATGATAAGATCTTGTTCCGGAGCAGTATCCAGGGCCGGTCACAACATTGAATTGCCGTTCGCCAGCTCTTTGCCTAACATTATTGCATGCATGAGGCGTATGAGCAGATGCGAAAGAGCCTGCTACAGTGGGTGGAGATTCCCGACGACGCATGGTCTATGATGCGGCAGATCTTTCATGTAAAGAAGATTCCACGTCAGGGATTCCTCAAGCAACCCGGCGATACACGCACGGTCACGGTCTTTGTTTGCTCGGGCCTGCTGCGTTATTTTTCAGGGCAGAGCGATCAGATGCAGGTGAATAAGCTTTTTCTAACGGAGGGCATGTTCTTGAGTCCTGCTTCGGGTTGCTCTATCAGCTCGGGGTCGGACTGTGGAATCCAGGCGTTGGAGCCCACAGTAGCCCTTGTCGCCGATACAGACGCATATAACGCCCTATTCGAGCAGCATCCAATCTTTGATCGTCTTGGCCGCAAACTCAGCACCTACTGGCTGGAGCAGAATCGGACTCTCACCTTTCAGAAGCTCAATGCAACGGAGCGCTACAAGCAGCTCATCCGACAGAACTCCGATCTGGTGCAGCGAGTGCCGCAGGTCCATATCGCATCGTATCTCGGTATTACAGAGGTCTCGCTTTCCAGAATCCGTCGCCAGTTAGCACAACAGGCCCGTAACAGAAGGTGGGCTTGAAGGAGCGAGAGCCAGATCGACGGGAGGGGCAACGAAAACTACATGCGCGGTAGCGAATGCTACAGGAGCTATTCAACCGGAGCGGTCGCGAATGCCACAGTCGCCGGCGCGCGACATAAGAATATTATGTTCGCATTGGGATTGTCCCGGCTTTGTTGCGCAAAGATCATCTGAACCAATGGCCTCCCGGATTTCGATTCCAGAACGTTTATTACTTGATTCGCTTCTCTGTTTTTGGTTTAGCCGTCTTGATCATTTTGTTAAGCATAGAGGCCCGCAAAGCGACCTCTACCCGCTGGTTCTCAAGGTTACGAGCGCTCAGGCGGTCACCGAACGTTCGCTTGTAGCGATAGATTGCCATTTCTACAAGTGATCGTTTGAAATATCCGCTCTCTGTCTTCCAACCTCCTTTTCCGATTTCCCGAATTCTTTTCACGATTTCATCGCGTGGCCAGGTATTATCCATGGCATTCTCGTATTTTTCGCTTGATAGAATGGCTCCTTCCCTGCTTGGAATAATGGCTTTGATTCCATGCTGCAAGCATGTCAGAAACACTCTATGAGCATCGTACGCTCCATCCCCGCGAAAATCCTTTATGTCATAGCCTTGCTTTACGAGTGATCGAATGATATCGGGTGCGGGCTCCGCATCGTGAGTATCACGCTGGGTTAGTAACGCAGTCAGTATCTGTCCGCTACCTGCATCAATGGCAAGATGAAGCTTGCGCCATGTCCTTCGTTTCCCCGCACCGTGCTCGCGAACTTTCCATTCGCCTTCGCCGAAAACCTTGAGCCCCGTTCCGTCGAGTACAAGATGAATTGGTTTTGATCGGATTCCCTTCGGCAATTTGATAGAAGGGGAGAGCCGACCCTGTCTGCGTGAGATTCGACTGTAATCCGGTACTTCCAGATCCAATCCGGAGAGCTTGAAAAGCGATGCCAGCAGCCCCGTTGTTTGCCGTAGAGGCAGCCCGAAGAGACTCTTCAAAACGAGAACGCATTCAATAGCAGCATCAGAGTATTTATCTCTTCTTCCCCGGCGATTCGGTGTTTCCACGGAATACCAGCGATCCTCAATTCCATCCTCTATCCAGAGACAGAGATCCCCTCGCTTAACGAGCCCTCTGTTGTAATCTCTCCAGTTCAGAACTCGATAGGGAACCTTTGGATCTTGCTTTCCCTTTATCCGCAATGCGCTCATAATATCGTTATGTCGCTAGGGCCGCAAAGTACAAGCCTTTTTTGCGCAACAAAGCCGATTGTCCCGATATTTTTATTATGTCGCGCCCTGATAATGCCTGTAGCCTATCGGTCGGACTCCGCTCATCCGCTGGCAATTCCGCCTGTACCCCTCCGTCAACTCCCCTCTCCGGCTGACATTTTTGCGCTTCCCCCATCCTCCGACCCGTTGCCCTGCCACCGGGACGCTCCCTGTTCAAAATGACTTGCTCGCCTCGCCCGTTCGCCGAACGTAGCTTCAGATAACAGGGGGACGAGATGAGCGAAAAGAAGCCTCACATCATCAGCGACGCCGAAGGCAAGCCGACACGAGATAAGCCGTGGATCTTCCGCACCTACGGCGGCCACACAAACGTCTGGGAAACGAACCACCTCTATCGCGAAGGCCTGAAGCGCGGACAGACCGGTCTTTCCATCGCCTTCGATCTGCCCACACAGTGCGGCTATTCCTCTGATCATGCGATCTCACGCCCCGAGATCGGTAAGGTCGGAGTTCCGATCAACTCCCTTGACGACTTCCACGTATTATTCGATCAGATTCCCATCGAAGAGATGAACACGTCGATGACGATTAACGGCACGGCGATGTGGCTTCTCTCGCTTTACGTGGCCCTCGCCCGCGAAAAAGGCGTCGACGTGTCGAAGCTGAACGGCACGACGCAGAACGATCTTGTTAAAGAATACCTGGCGCGCGGCACGTATATCTTCCCGCCCGAGGCGTCGTTTCGGCTGATCAGCGAGATGTACGAGTTCTGCATCGATAACGTGCCGAAATGGAATCCCTCCAATATCTGTTCCTATCACCTGCAAGAGGCCGGAGCGACGCCGGCGCAAGAGCTGGCGTTTGCACTGTCGAACGCGATCGGTCTTCTCGATACGATTCGTTCCCGCGGTCATCTCAATCAGGATCAGTTCGAGCAGGTCGTCGGCCGCATCTCGTTCTTTGTTAACGCCGGCATCCGCTTTGTAGAAGAGATGTGCAAGATGCGCGCCTTCAGCGAACTGTGGGAGGAGATCACCCGCGAACGTTACGGTGTGAAGAATCCGAAGTATCGACTCTTCCGCTACGGCGTTCAGGTGAACTCCCTTGGATTAACCGAGAACCAGCCCGAGAATAACGCCTGGCGTATTCTGATCGAGGCGCTCGGTGTGACGCTTTCGCGTAACGCACGCTGTCGCGCACTGCAGCTTCCGGCATGGAACGAGGCGCTCTCTCTGCCCCGTCCGTGGGATCAGCAATGGTCGCTGCGTCTGCAGCAGATTATGGCCTACGAAACCGACCTGCTTGAGTACCCCGATCTTTTCGACGGCTCGAAGGTCGTCGAATCGAAGGTCGCCGATCTGAAAGACCAGGCGCGCAGCGAGATTCAGAAGATCCTCGATATGGGCGGCGTGCAAGCTGCCGTAGAATCCGGCTACATGAAGTCGGCTCTCGTAAAAAGTATGTCGGAACGCCTGAGTAAGATCAACTCGGGCGAACTGATCGTCGTCGGTATGAACAAATGGACGGACGGCATCGACTCTCCTCTTCTTTCAGGAGAGGACGGCGGCATTTTCAAGGTCGACGCCGATTCCGCTAAAAAAACGTTAACCTCTCTTGAAGAAACGAAGGCGAAGCGCGATCCGGCCAGAGCGGCGGCGGCCATCGAGGCTTTGAAGGCGGCGGCACGCGAAGGCCGTAACATGATGGAGCCGTCCATAGAATGCGCCCTTGCTCGCATCACGACCGGCGAATGGGCGGCCGCCATGCGCGAGGTATTCGGCGAATATCGTCCGCCGACGGGCATCGAAGGCCAGCGCCTCAGCCTCGAGAACGATCGCGTGAACGCCCTTCGCGCCCGCGTCGAGTCGTTCACACAGCGCGTCGGACACCGTCCGCGTATCGTCGTCGGCAAGCCCGGCCTTGACGGACATTCAAACGGCGCCGAGATGATCGCCGTGTCGGCACGCCATTCGGGCTTCGACGTGATCTATTCCGGCATCCGACTGACGCCCGAAGAGATCGTACAGAGCGCCGTCGACGAGAATGCCGACATCATCGGCGTTTCGATTCTCTCGGGCTCGCATCTTGAGCTTGCGCGACAGATCATGGAGCGTCTTGAACAATCCGGCGCGAAAGATCGGATTCCCGTCGTCTTCGGCGGCATCATTCCGAAAGGGGACTTTGCGCAGCTCGAAGGCATCGGCGTTAAGCGCATCTTCACTCCGGCCGACTACCAACTCATCGACATTATGGAACGTATCATGGAAGTCGTCGAAGAGCAGGCATCTGCAAAGGCGTGAGCGAAGGCGTCGATATTTCTAAAGAGCTGGAGCTTGCCGAAAAGGCGCTGCGCGACGGAGATCGTTATTCTATCGCGCAGCTGATCACGCTTTTCGAGGATTCACGCCCCGTCGCCTTTGATAAGCGCGACGCCGTGATCCGCTTCTTTCAGGAATCGGGCCGTTCACATCGCGCGACGTTTTCGGGAATTACGGGCACGCCGGGAGCCGGCAAGTCGACGCTTGTCGGCGAGCTGGCGCTTCGTTTTGCCGCCGCCGATGCGAAGGTGCGGGTGGCGGTGTTAGCCGTCGATCCATCCAGTGAGGTTTCGGGCGGATCGCTTCTTGGCGATCGCACGCGTGTGCGCTTTCCCGTCGACGAACACCGATTGTATTTTCGCAGCCAGGCGTCGGATCGCGAGCTCGGCGGCATCAGCCGCACGACCTTCTCGGTCTGCCGGTTGCTCTATCATCTCTTCGATCACGTTTTGATCGAAACGGTCGGCATCGGTCAGAACGAGATCGAGGTGCAGCATATCGCCGACCGCGTCTATCTTGTGCTGCAGCCTCTTGCCGGCGATCAGATTCAGTTTATGAAGGCCGGCATTATGGAGATTCCCGACGCCTTCGTGATCAATAAATCCGACCAGACGGAGCCGGCGCGAAAGACCTACTATTCGTTGAAGGCATCGCTTGGCTTTGTGCGCCCGGGCGAGGATCATCTGCCTATCTTTCGCGTGAGCGCCTTAACGGGGCTTGGCCTTGACGATCTCAGCGCCGATATGCAAGCCAACCGGCACCGCCTGCTTGCTGCCGATGCCGGCGGCGTCAGATCTGATGCGGAGCTCTATCGCAAAGAGGTCTTCTATTTCGAGAAGTGGGTGCGCGATGAATACGGGCGTCATGGCCTGCGCCGGCTCGTTGCGATGGGCGGATCGGGCAACTACATGGATCAGCACGGCGGATTCGATCTCGCTCGCCGGCAGTTCGCTCAACTTTTTTGAGTTGCACGGCGCATCAACCGTGCACACCTATGCCTCACATGGCATCTAAACATATCGCGGTCCTGTTCGGCGGCAAGTCGTCAGAGCATGAGGTCTCCATTCGCTCGGCCGGCTTCATCTATCGCACCCTTGATCGCAGTCGTTATAACGTGCGCCCCGTCTATGTCGATCAGCAGGGCCGCTTCTTTCTGCTTGATGCGGTGAGCGAGCTGCCGACGACAATCGATGAGATCACCGCCCTTTCTAAAACGCCGCTTGTCTTTGTTCCGGGCGAGAGCGCTCCGGTGCGCACCGCTCAGGGGGACGTCGTTCGCGTTGATGTCGTTTTTCCCGTCCTGCACGGCCCGAACGGCGAAGACGGGACGCTACAGGGGCTTCTGCGCCTGCTTGATCTTCCCTTCGTCGGCTGCGACGTGCTCGGCTCGGCGCTGTGCATGGATAAGGCGATGATGAAGCCGGTGCTTGCAGCTGCCGGCATCGACTCGGCGCGCTACATTCTCGTCGAACAGCACAATCGCACGATCGACCTTGCCGAGGTCTTTCGCGAGCTGGGCGATTACGTATTTGTGAAGCCTTCACGGCAGGGATCATCGGTCGGCGTTAGTCGAGCCGCAAACGAGACCGAGCTCAAGGCAGCTCTCGACGAGGCCTTTCGCTTCGATTCTAAAGTGCTGATCGAAGAGGCCATCGTCGGCCGCGAGATCGAATGCTCCGTGCTGGGGAATGAACGCCCGGAGGCGTCGGTTCCGGGTGAGATCCTACCGAAGCATGCCTTTTACAGCTATGAGGCTAAATACCTGGACCCTGACGGCGCCGGATTGCAGATCCCCGCGAATCTTACGCCCTACGATCAGAAGCGCGTTCGCGAAACGGCCATGCGCACCTACAGGGCGCTCGACTGTGAAGGACTTTCGCGCGTCGACGTCTTCTTCACCGCCGACGGGCGCATCCTCGTTAACGAGATTAATACGTTACCAGGCTTCACGCAGATCAGCATGTACCCGAAGATGTGGGAGGCTACGGGGCTTCCGGGCGTCGAGCTGATGGACCGACTCGTGCAGGCCGCTCTGGACCGTCATGCACGACAGGCTGCCTTCAAAACGACGAGGGTTTAACCGGCATGATCGGCAGAGAGGTTCGCTGAAAATGGCCGTAACACTGGATCGCTCCCGGCTCATCGAGCGCTTTCAAAGCGAGTTCGGCGCGAAGCCTCAGCGCGTATTTTTCGCGCCGGGGCGCATTAATCTGATTGGGGAGCATATCGATTATCTGGGCGGAACGGTGCTTCCGGCGGCCATCGACCGCGGCATTGTCGCCTTTCTGCGCCGGCGCGACGATCGCATGCTGCGGCTGCGATCGGTAGAACAGCCGAACGGCGTGGACATTAATCTCGACGCACTGCCCGATCGAGCCGATGCGTTGCCCGAATCGTGGTCGGGGTATGCGATCGGTATGATCCGCATGTACCTGAGAAACGTGTCTTCGGGCTTCGACGTGCTCTTTGCCTCGAATCTTCCCGTCGGATCAGGCCTTTCTTCTTCGGCCGCTCTCGAAGTGCTGACGGGCTATATAGCTCAGGCCCTATCAATCGAAGACTTTGCCATGAACGAGAAGCAGCGCATTCAACTGGCCCTTGATGCGCAATCGATTGAGAACAGATACATCGGCGTGCAGTGCGGCATCATGGATCAGTTTGCCGTAGCGATGGGGCGAAAAGACCATGCGCTGCATCTGAATACGGAGACGCTGGACTACCGTTACATTCCTTTTAAGAGTGATCGGCATACGATCGTCGTGATGAACTCAAACCGCCCGCGCAAGCTCAGCGAATCTAAGTATAACGAAAGGCGTGCGCAGTGTGATGAGGCGCTCTCGCTGATTCAAAGGCTGCGTCCGCAATACGAGAATCTGGTCGCCGTGCCCGAAGAGGATCTGAACATCCTTTCTGCCGAGCCGATTCTTTTCAGGCGAGCCCGCCATGCCGTTACCGAAAACCTTCGCGTTACCGAAGCCATCGCCGCTTTATCGGCCGGCCATATCGAGCGATTCGGCGCGCTGCTTGACGAATCGCATCGCTCGCTTCGCGACGACTATGAGGTCTCCTGCTTTGAGCTTGATTCGCTTCAGGAGATCAGTCGGGCACATCCTGCCTGCATCGGCTCGCGCATGACCGGCGCCGGCTTCGGCGGATGTGCCATCGCTCTTCTTGAAACGGTCGATCCGGCCGTCGTTCTCGATTTCGCCGAAACGGTAGGAGCTGCCTATAGAAAGGCGACGGATTTTTCGGCCGACATCTTCGCCGTTCAACTGATGGACGGCGTTCACGAAGAAGTCTTATAGAATCTCTCTTTGTAGATTTTCATCTGTGGATTTTCAATAGAAGCAATATAGCATGCACTATAATCAAAAAACGCGAAGAAAAAACTGAACAGAAGAGGACATTCATGCCATCGTTTATCGAAGCGCTTACGCTTAACTCCATCGAGCTGGAGCTGTACGGCCGCCCCGCCCGCGAGATCGACCTGAACCTGATTCCCGATACGGACGCCAAATACAGCATCAGCTGGCCAGGCGCCGACGGCACGTTAACAGTACAGCGAAGCGGCGACGCCATACGCCTGCAGATGCGTCTGAAAACCGAACAGCGCCTGTCACATCTCTTTCTGCGCTTTACCGTCTCATCCGAGCCGGCGCATATCTTCTGCAACGGTTACAACGACTGGACCGGATCGCGCGAATATCGATCCTCCGAGCGTCCCGGACGACTGCTTGCTCCGGCACGATGGCTGCTGCGTCCGTTAAGCGACATACCCGTTATCGAAAAGCGATTGCGCACGGGCAAAGGCGCGAAACGCAGCCAGGCCTTCACCGTGCTGCGAAACGGACATCGCGCCCTTCTCATGGGGTCGGTCTCTGATTTTGACGCCTTTACTTTCTTCGAATTTAAGGGCCGTTCCGTGCTTGTTCACAGAGATGTTGACGGCCGAGCCCTTCAGGGCGAAGAAACGGTGCTCGATCTGTATATCGAAGAGGCTAAGGAACCCGACCTCGAGGCGCTGTATCAGCGCTATTTCGAGTTAAAGGATCTGCCCGCTCTTCGCGCAAAGCCGGCGACGGGTTATACAAGCTGGTACTATCATTATAATCGCCTCACGCCCGACGACCTCTACAGCGTCATCGATCGCTCCGTCGAAACGGGCGCTCCGCTTGACGTGATTCAGATCGACGACGGATTCCAGCGTCGCGTCGGCGACTGGTTCGATCTGAAGCCCGAGTTCGGTGGATCTCTGCGGCCCATCGTCGATCGCATACATAAGGCGGGCTACCGGGCCGGCCTCTGGCTTGCGCCGTTTGTCGCCGAGGCACGATCCAGCATCATGCGCGAACATCCGGACTGGATCGCCCGCGACCGTCGCGGTCGCATGATCAAGGCCGGCTTCAATCCGCTCTGGTCTTACTGGTTCTATGCGCTTGATTTACAGAACGAAGAGGTGCGCGAGTATCTGCACATGGTCTTTCGCGTCGTGCTCGAAGAATGGGATTTTGATCTGCTCAAACTCGACTTCCTCTACGCAGCCGCTCTTCAGGAGCCGAGAACGATGAGCCGGGCTCAGCTGATGGCCGATGGCGTTAACCTGATTCACGAGGCGACGGGCTGGAAGGCCGGCCAGGCGTTTACGCCAGATAAGAAGAACGGGCCGCTGCTTCTTGGATGCGGGATTCCTCCGTCGTCCGCCGAGGGTCGCTTCGATTACTGCCGCATCGGTAGCGACGTCAAAGAATCCTGGGAGGACGGGCTGCTGAAAGCCGTGAACTATCAGGAGAGGGTCTCGACGTTTAACTCGCTGATCTCGACGATCGGACGCCATCCGTATAACGGCCGCGGTTTCTGGAACGATCCCGACGTCTTCTATCTGCGTCATACGTTCCGCGCTCTGAAAGACACCGAGAAATCCATGCCGCTGCCGATGAACCAGGCCGAAAAGACGACTCTGCTTCTCCTGAATCATGCGCTCGGCGGCTTGATCTTCACGTCTGATCCGGTGCACACGTATAACGAAGAAGAGCTGGCCGTGTACTCGCGTTGCTTTCCGCAGATAGGTCACCGCGTCGATGCCGTGCGTGACGACGAGCGCCTGTATACGATACGTTTTTCCTGCGAGATGATCGATCGTCCGCTTAACTATCTGCTTGTGTCCAATCTGCGCGATAGCGAGGCGACGGTCGATCTTCCTGAAGGGCTGTGGTTCCGTTCCTGTGTTCATGCAGGCAGCGTCGCCGACATCCCCGATGCAAGCTGGATGCAAAGCGGCCAGGTTCGTCTCAAGCCGCATCATTCGCTCTGCCTGCTTCAGGTCGGAGAGCTTGCCGGCACGACCGGACATATCTTCCCCGCCGGCGACCTGCTCTCGGTAAATCTGGATGCGACTTCGGATTCGTCAAAGAACGTTGAGCGGCGAAACCGCACGATGCAGGTCAGGCCGGCCTATCTGGTGCTTGAAAGAAGCTGCAACCTTGCGAAAAGCGCGAAGCCGGTGAGCCAGTTTGAGGTGGAAGGAAGGCAGTTTGTGGTCGTGCAGTATTGAGAGGACCGGGAGAGCTGAAGAGGGTTAACCAGTAGAGTAGAGAGGGTGCCGGAAGCCCGGCAGCCCTCCCCCTCGTCAAACCGGACGTGCAGATTTCCCGCATCCGGCTTTCCCGAAAACAGACCATCCCAGAGCGTATTCATTTGAGATAGAGCAGTCCCATTTTGCTTATCTGGGAGTAGAAGCTCACACCATTCGGCGGGCGAAAACCACGCTGACTTCTTCTCTTTAAATGCACTGTTAAGCGATGAACTGTATAGGAGTTGACTTTTCTAAAGGAAGCCGCTGGATAACCGAAGCGAAATAATTTGACCAGCCGACAAGGGTTCTGTTGATACCGCCTATCATCTCATCAATAGGTTGATAGCACATCTTCTTGCCCGTCATGATCTTAAGCCTATCCCGCATCCGCTGCACGGCTTTCTTAGAGGGTAACACATTCAAATAGTCTCGATTTCTGCCCTTGAGATCGCGATCAAACCGAAAGGTAAACCCGAGAAAATCCAGACTCGCTTTCTTCTCCTTCAAGTTGACTGTCTTCGTCTTGTCACGATTGATCTTAAGACCCATGCGGGCTTCAATGAATCCCTCAACAAAATCGGTGAGGCGATCCGATTGATACCGGGCCAACACGACAAAGTCATCCGCATAACGAACAAGTTTTGCGTTGGCCCACACAGCGGGTCCGTTACGACCATGAAACACCTTATCGAAGTAATGTAGAAACAGGTTCGCGAGCAGCGGGGAGATCACTCCCCCCTGAGGCGTTCCCTGTTTCGATCTTGCGATGCGTGGTGGACTCCCTTTATCGTCGGGGGGTTCAACCACAGGCGTCTTCAACCACATCCGGATCAGTCGCAAGACCGACCTGTCACTGATTCTCTGCTCAACGCAGAGAATCAGTTTGTCATGTGGGATGGAATCGAAGTATCCTTTGAGATCAGCATCATATACAGCCTGAAAACCCGACAGAATATGACTTCTGATTTCTGCGAGCGCTGTATGTGCAGATCTTTTCGGTCTGAACCCGTAGGAACAGTCGAGAAAATCAGCCTCATAGATAGGCTCGATAATCAGGAGAGTCGCCATTTGCACGACTCGGTCTTTAATCGTCGGAATGCCAAGAGGACGGCGTCTTCCATCCGGCTTCGCAATATACTTCCTGCGGACCGGGCTTGGTCTGTACGTCTTCTCTTTCAGTTCCTTCTGTATCGATTCAAGAAATGCTTTCGCACCTCCTTTGCTGTTCTCAATTTGTTTGAAGGTTATCCCGTCAACGCCGGGAGAACCGCGATTCGCTTTCACTCGTGAATACGCCGCCTCCAGAACGTCCATCCTGAAGATACGATCATAAAGCACGTAAAATTTGAAGCGTGGTTCGTTCCTCGCCTTGTGATAGAGTTTCGATCTCAAAAGAGCGAGCTTCTCGGAAAGTCCCTTCTGGTTAAGCGGTATCGCTGCCTCAGTTCCCTTTCCTTCTTCCGTAGAGGATGTTTCCATCAAGCGGTCTTACTCCTTTTCTTATCCAAACTTGTTTTCGGCAGAGTCCCTTCGCTCCACCGGAATTACCCGACTTCCTCGCTACTATGGACTCCTCCGACTCCCGATGAGGATGAGTCACAGTTATGGATTCCTGTCACTCGTTGCCGAATCCCTCACCGGGCCTCCCAGGTTCCTCATGTCTTCCTTCTGCAAGTGCTATCCGCTCTGACCCCGAGCAGCCAGTCGGGTGCTAACCATTGCTTCCCCGACCGTGTCAGGCTTCACCAACTCCGAGAGGCTGGCCGCTGCTAATGGTGTAACGAGGCTCATGTCGGTTCACTTTTGTTACGGCCCTTACATTTGATCCGCGTGGCTTCACCCAAATGGATTACTCCAGCAGATGCACGCTTCACTACCCGCCGAATGGCTAATTGCGGGGTGGGTACCTTTCAACCCACGGGAGAACACAGGCTTATCCTGGCGCACCGGAGGGCACGGAGGAACGCGGAGAAGACAGGGAGAGAGATGAACTGCTGAGAGTACGAGGGCCGACTGAGGAAGAAGGGTGGCGTTTTTCTGATTCGGAATGGGCTGTTGCTGGCAGTCGCCGGCCTTTTCGAGCCCTTGCCGAGCAGCGGCGCGACATAATCTCATTATTTTCGCATTCGAATGTCCCTATAATTTTAATATGTCGCTCGGCGTCTTCCAGCAAAATGCACGATATCTCGCGCACTGTATAGCGAGCTAAACAATCTGTCGCGCGCCCGAGCCCGTTCTATACCAGCCGGCCTGCGCCGAAGTCCCGCCTGATTTGCATGCCATCCCGCCCACAGCGACCTTCTCCCTCATCCGCAGCACACATACTGAAGTTAACGCCGCTCCACGCAGCGATTACTCTTCCTTCTTCTCTCGACCCTTCTCAGCCTTCTCTCTCATCCTATCAATAAAATCAGGAGGCCATGCCCTGGGCGCACCATTGCATTTTGGGCCGGCACAGCCACCCTGGCCATTCCATTCGCCCTCCTGGACATCGCCTGATTTTAAATATACCTTCTTGCCATAACCCTTTTCGCTCCCATTAACAAACGCGCCTTCAAGGCGAACGTACGGTTCAGGATCTGTCCATCGGCCATTTTTATACTGTGGCGAGTCATAACCGATCTGCACACCGTGTCCATTGTAATGATTATCCCGGAATTCCCCTTCATAGCGCCGTAGATTGTTTGCATCATATGCTCTGCCTCTTCCATGCCGTTTGCCGTCCCTGAATTCGCCACGATAGTGCGTGCCACGCCAGAACAGATAGGCACCTCTGCCATTTCTGCAATCTCCTTCATAACAGATTGCACCATTCACAAAGTCTCCGCTATACGCCTTGCCCGTGCAGGTGGTCAATGTGCCTCGCCCATGCGGAACACCTTGCTGGAACTGGCCTTCATATCTATGGGGGCAGCTATCCATCTCTTCTTTTGGCCATGGTCCTGTTATCAGCCTTTCCCATTTTCCGTAGCCGTGATACTTATCATAGGCGAAATCCCCTTCATAGTTCTCGCCCTCAATCGATTTCACACGCTTTTCAATGGTACCCTTGCCCCAGCGCAGGCCATCCCTGAACTCACCCCTGTAAATGGAATAGCCGACAAAACCGTTATCGACGGATTTATCGATAACACCGAAGAAATCCACGCGCTGTTCCCCATAGCCATTCTTACAGCCACCCTCTACACAGTAGGCAGTGCCCATTCGTGGCAGCGAGCAACGCATTGCGAATGCAAGTAAGGCGGCAATAAGCAGGGCGCCGATATATCGGTTCATACTCAACTTCAATGCTGTGTGTTCCGTTACAGGCAAGGCGGTTTTTATCCTGTTCACAGATCGGATGCTCGGTTGCGAGAGTGATCGCGCTTTTGCCGAGAAACGGAGCGACATAATGTCATTATTTTCTCATAAGAATGTCCCCATAATTTTAATATGTCGCGCCGGAGCCCGTACCACGCCGTATGTCGAGCACCGTATTCCTGCAAAATACACGATATCCCGCGCGCCGGAGCCATCCCCGAGCCTGTCGAAAAACCACTTCAGTGGCCCGCCTATGGCCCCTTGGGTCATAGGCGAAATGACGTTAAACCCCCTTACCCCAGCAAAGTGATCTCCCCCCGTCGATTTGTGATGTTGCTATACATTCACTCTCCTGAAACTGATCAGCTTCGCAATATTGTGGGCGATACAACGTTCTGCCCAGTCAACCTGAGCCTTTTTGAGGGTGCGTCGAAAGAATTGCCATCCATTTCGTACACTCTTCATAACGCCGAAGACACCTTCTACCGACGGAAACCGGCGCGAATAGATTGTCTTACCATAGGCCGAGCTTAGTTTTTCTCTCATTTTAAGGGTCAGAGGATTGCTGACTGAAGCCATTCCCTTTTTTCCGTGATAATGCTGTAGCTTTCGGACATCAATGTTTGGGAACTGCCTTTTGGCGATCAGAAGATGCTTTCGATTGTTGCCGGGGCCAGCACATTGGTTCTGGAAAGAACATCCCGTACAATGGTTAAAGCGATACTCCCTGTAAAGGGCTCCTTGAAGCTCTCTGTCACGGATGAATTTCAGGGTCTGTTTTGCCGGACAGAGAAACGCATCTTTTTCTCTGTCATAGATGAACTCAAGCAGACCCTCCTGATTCGCTGTTACCAGAGGTGCCTCTTCTTTGACTCTATCCTTTCGCTCTTCTGGTTTTATCTTGCCGCCTGACTGTTTGTGAGCGAACTCTCGATCGGGCAGGTAAACATCTCTCTCGCCAAGTTCCTCCAGATTTTTTTCGCTCGCATAACCGCAGTCAAGAACGTATTTGATTTCCCCCTCTTTTTCAGGAAGGATCTCATTCTTCAGCCTCTCCACGCTATTGATGATGTCGACGGTAAAGGCTGGATCGCCTTGCGCTGTAACAACTTCTTGATAAATGATCATGCCGCTTTTATAGTCCACGGCATTCTGTGTAGCGTAACCGACGATAAAACGATTTGAACCATCCTTATGCCAATCTGCATCGGGATCGGTAAGATGGATTCGCTTCTTCTCTTCTCGATCTTTAAGAAACTCCAAGCCTTTCGCGAGTTTCTCTTTGTGTCTTGCGAATTTCTCCATCTTACTTGCCAGCAGTTCTTTCTCTGTTGAACTCTCTGCATTTTCCCATTCTTGATAACGCTTCTTACAGGCCTCTTCAATATGTCGATATCGCCTTTCCAGCTCCTCTTTCGTGCCTATATCTCTCCTGTTAGCGCTGGCTTTGATCTTTGTGCTGTCTATACTAACCGTATCGAGATCGATCAACCCGGTCTCTACTCCGAGGAACAATGTCTGCGTGAACAGATCCTTGATAGCGTCAGCATGCCGGAGTCTGAACTTCGCAAGAGTCGAGTGATCAATCTGCATCCCTCCCGACAGATACATCAGATCTGCCCTCACTTTAATGTCTCTCTCAAGAGCTCGCATAGAGAGATTACCATAAAGCAGCGCATACACAATCAATGCAAGTATCCGATCCACCGGTGCGGCAGGGCGACCTCCTTCCTCCGAATCATTGGAGTAACTCTGATCAAATTTGCTCAGGTCGAAACTACGGATGGTTTCAAGCAACCGTGGAACTGGATGATCTTCCGGGAACAATTCAGAAAAATTTAGAACAACGAATTGCCCCTGCTCCGGGTCGGGTTGCTTGTACTTTGCCATGACAATTCATAACAGCACGCATTATGAATTCCAGGATTTTTTCTTGCGGATCTGGTTTTTCGACAGGCTCCCCCCGACTCCCGCGGCCCCTGAGTCGGTCTCTTTGGCTTTACGGGAGGGCGGAATTCACTTTTCTGGCCCTGTTTATGAGCGCATTGCCTGAACAGATCAAGGTCGGATTTCTGGGCTTCGGTAAGATGGCCCGTTCCATCGCCGAGGGCCTTCAGAAAGAGAATCGCTGGCTGACCGGAGCCTGCGATGTGATGCCGTTTGCTTCTGAGCAGACGAAGGCCTTTGCCTCGGCCGGCGAGCTTGAGCAATGGGCCGATCTGATCCTGCTCTGCGTGAAGCCGCAGGATATGGCGACGGCGGTGGCCTCGCTTCAGGGAAGCCGCCCCTGCCTTTCGATCGCCGCCGGCCTCTCTCTCGATACGATTCGCTCTTTCTTTAAAGGACCGGCGCCTCTGCTGGCCCGCTCCATGCCCAATCTCGGCGCTACTGTCGGACTTTCGACGACGGCGATCTACTGCGAGGACGAGGCGCTGCGAGCGTTATCCGTCGAGCTTTTCGGCGCCGTCGGTTACGCCTTTGCCGTCGGGAAAGAGGATCTGATGCACGGCGTGACCGGGCTTTCAGGTTCGGGGCCGGCCTACGTCTTTCTTTTGATTCAGGCGATGGCCGAGGCCGGTGTGCGCGAAGGCATCCCCTTTGACGACGCTTTAAAGATGGCCGTGCAGACGGTGCTTGCCTCGGCGACTCTGCTTGCCGGTTCGTCGGATCATCCGGCGGAGTGGATTCGGCGCGTCAGCTCGCCGGCAGGAACGACGATCGAAGGCATGGCGGCCCTCGAAGAAAACGGTATGCGTCATGCGATCTATGAGGCCGTGCATCGAGCGACGGAACGCAGTCGCGAGCTCGGCAAGAAGAAATAATCAATCGAATACGCGTTCAGATGCGCGAGGAGTTTATGATGACGGTTCAGGAATTGACGGCGGCGAAGGCGAATGAGATCTTCAACAGGGCGATCGACGATTATCATAAAACCGACGACATCCACGCGAAAGAACAGAATCCTTTCGCCGAAGGCACGATCGAAAGCCTGCTCTACCGCAAGAACTGGATCGATACGGTGCAGTGGCATCTTGAAGATGAGGTGCGCGCTCCGAACATCGCCGACGCCTCTGTGGTGCATCTGAAACGCTGGATCGATCGCTCCAATCAGGATCGTAACGATACGGTGGAGAAGATCGACGACTGGTATCTGACGCACTTTCGCGATATCAAGCCCTCGCCCGACGCACGCCTGAATTCAGAGAGTCCGGCGTGGATTCTCGATCGCATGAGCATCATCTGTCTGAAGATCTATCACATGCGTCTTGAGACGCAACGATCCGACGCTACAGACGAGCATCGTAAGAAATGCGAGAACAAACTGAACGTACTGCTTGAACAGCAGAGCGATCTCGGCCGATGCCTCGAAGAGTATATTGGCGACATTCTCGCCGGCACGCGTATGATGAAGGTCTATCGCCAGATGAAGATGTATAACGATGAAAGCCTGAATCCCGTTCTCTATCAGAAGGGCAAGTCGAACTGATGCATCTGCTGATCCTTCGCTTCTCGGCCATGGGTGATGTGGCGTTGATCGCTCCCGTTCTGGGAGCGCTTGCGCGGGCGTATCCAAAAGTCCGCCAGACCGTCGTCACGCGTAAAGAATACGAGCCCTTCTTCTACAATATTCCCGGAGCGGAGGTCATCGGCGTCGATCTGCGTGCGCGCAAATACAGAGGCCTCACAGGTATTCACCGTCTTTATAGAGAGCTACAGCGCCTCGGTCCGTTTGATTACGGCATCGATCTGCACGGCTCGTTGCGTTCGCGTATGCTGCGCTTCTTCTTTCGCGGCAAGATGCCCTTTGCGCGCATCGTCAAAGGCCGCAAAGAAAAACGCCTTCAGATACGAAGGCGCAACAAGGTGCTGCATCAGCTGCCGCACGTCGTCGAACGCTACATGCATGTCTTCGAGCGTGCCGGACTCAAGGCCGATACGGGTCCGGGTCCCTGGATCACGCCCGAGACGCGATCGCGCAAGCTGGCACGTGATTTTCTCGTCGATCGCAAGATCGAGAAAAAAGATACACTCTGGATCGGCCTCGCTCCTTTTGCGGGGCACAAACCGAAGACGTATCCGTTTGAACGTATTCGCGACGTCGTGCGCCTCATCGATTATCATCTTCCCTGCAAGCTCTTTCTTTTCGGAGGTGGCAAACGCGAGATCGCCCTTCTCGAAGAGCTGGTCTCAATCGCTCCCGATAAGGCGGTGATGGTGGCGGGCAATCTGACGCTTGAAGGCGAGATCGGGCTTATGGATCGGTTAGACGCCATGATCGCCATGGATTCGTTTAACATGCACATGGCCGCCCTTCTCGGTCGGCCGGTGTTATCCATCTGGGGATCGACGCATACGTTCTCGGGCTTCGGACCGTACGGTCAGGACGACCGCAACATCGTGCAGATTCCCACCGACGTGCTTGAATGTCGGCCCTGCTCTATTTTCGGGAATAAAGGCTGCTTTCGCGGCGATCTCGCCTGCATGAACTGGATTGATCCGACCGACGTTTTCGCCTCGCTCTGCAACATCGTGCAGCGCCCCGTTCCGCAGCAGATCGCCGAACGCAAGACGATCCTTGCTCGCATCGCGCAGGAATCGAACGACTAACGACGATGCTTGATCACAAGCACGACTGAGATGACGGCAAAGACGGCCGTCGACGCCCATCCGGCCACAAACGGCGGCAGGATGTTATTCTCGCCCAGGTTCTGTCCTATACGGATGGACATGATATAAAAGAAGATCGTCGCCGTGGACAGCAGAAGGGCGCGAATCAGCGGTCCGCCGGACCGGAGCGATCCCATATTGCCGGCGATGGCGCCGACGACGGCGACGATGAAGCACATAAACGGAAAGGCGATCGTCGCATGGAAATGCACGCGGTAATCGGTGGCGCTGAATCCGGCGCTTTCTCTGTTCTCGATCTCATCAAGCAGCTCGGCCAGATTCAGCTCTGAGGGATCACGACGCGGCCTTGTAAAGAAGTTCAGATCTTCATCCAGCGTAATCGGCAACTCCACATGCAGCTTTACATCGGCGACGTTCAGTTCCTCGTCAAAGAAGGTTTCGCGCACCAGCTGTAGCTTCCAGTCACGATCGCCCGTAGACAGGGCGTTTTTTGCCTCGACCATGCGCACCGGTTTGAGAGGGGTCGTCTCGGGCTTGAAGAAGAGGATGTGAAAGCCGCCCATGACGCGGTTGCTTTCGCGATCGAGATACTGAACGAAATAAAAGGCCTGCTTTCCGCGAAAGCTGCGCTGCCAGACGACGTCGAGCTTGCGTTTCGTGTTCTTGCGGTACTGTTCCATGTAGTCGAGCGAAACTCGATTCGAAGGAACGACGACGTAGTTTTGAAAGGCGATGAGAACGGCGCTGAGCAGAAAGGCGAATCCGAAAATGACGGCGACGGCGCGATAAAAACTGATGCCCGAGGCGAAGATGGCGACCAGCTCGCGAGCCATCGTGAACTGTGCGACGACGAAGCAGACCGAGAACATAATCGCCGCCGGCGTGATCGTGACGACAAGCTGAGGTATCGTCGTCAGAAGATGCATGTAGAGCAGGTACCTGGGCTGCTTGCTTTCGATCTTCATCGCCTCGTTAATCGAAACGCTGAGAAAGACAAGCAGCAGACCGAGCAGAGCGAGAAAGAAGCCCTTGATGAACTCCCCTCCAAGATAGCGGTCGAGCTTGTTCAGCTTCATGGCTCAGAGCATCCAGTTCAGATCAAAGAAGACGGTTGCCGGCAGAAAGCCGAGAGAGAGGGCGGCAATGACGAAGGCGGCAGCAGCGGCAAGCGGGACGATGAGGTTATCATCGACGACTCCGTTCAGGGCCGTAAACGAGAAGAACTCGGCCAGGGCGGCGACGACGGCGGCGAATCCAAGGATGGCCAGGGCGACGCCAATCGAGCCCGATTCGAGAACAAAAGGAAGATTGCCTCGATTCAAGGCATCCTGAATCAAATAGAAAACGATCCCTGAAAGAAACGATCCGGCGACAAATGCCAGCATGCCTTCGACGGACTTGCCGTTCCAGAAGCGCAACCGGCCATAGTAGATACCGACAAAGGCGGCAAGCGGATCAGCGAGAACAAGGAAGGTCAGCGATAGCACGACTACTTCATCTGAAAAGAAAAGCACAAGCACAAGATTTGAGATCATGTAGGCGACGGTGCCGTGAATACGATCTCGCTCGGACTCCTTCATCAGCGATCCAAACAGGCGATAAAAGAGATCGCGAAATCCGCGATGCTTCATGCGCAGCGTTTCCATGACAATGAGAGCGATATTGGCGGCAATCAGCAGGCCGATCAGCACCTTGCGCGTGATAAACGGATCGTCCGCAAGAAAACGGAAGACGTCGCCGTACAGCATCACGGGAACGAGCAATCCGGCCATGTGATAGATCTTGCGCTTCAGGTTGAAGCCACGGCCTATCGGTTCGCTGATTCGAATCCACTTCATAAATTGAGATCCCACTGTCGGGACGCTGCCAGACTCTAAAAAGGCTGTCATTTTGCCACCTCTTTCTCAGTTCAGGCTCCGCTGTTACAGATATGACTTGACGCATAAATAAAGTCGAGCAGACTTCCTTACAGGCTATGAATCTAAGGGTCGTACATCTTCTGCGCAAGGTCGAGCGTATCGATCGAGACATAGAAGAGCTCGATGCGCTGATGGGCACGTTGCAGATGGACCGGGAGTATTCTGCCCGTCTGCGTGATTCGCTGGTCGAGGAATCCTTTCGGCTGCGCCAGCTCAAACAGCGTATCAACTCGCAGGTCATCCGCATTCCGCCGCATTTTGAGGCCATGCTCGCAGATGGCAGGCGTCCCGAGATCGCCGTGCGCCCCGACGTCGCCGTACGCAGCGAGCCTGCCCGCCCCGATGCCACAAATCGTGCCGAGCCGGCAAAAACACAGGCCTCCTCAAGCGACAGAAGCGGTCCAAAAGAGGCCTCCTCGAATTCCCTGCCCACGCAGGAATCGATCACCACACAGGCTGCGACGCCAGCATCCGAAAATGCATCGGCAAACGGCTCTGCTGCCTCGAAGGACGTAGAGAAGACCGAGACAGCGCCTGTGCGCAATCCCGGCACCGCCGCCGATAAGAAAAAGCCGCCCTTCCTGTTCCGGTTTGAATAGGCGTGCCGGCAAGGCGAGAATCTGTTCTACCATCCGGCCGCCATGTTCGTCCGCGCGTCTTGTTTCCGGGCGCAATTATGATTCCCCTCCGACCGGGAGGGGAAAACATTGACACCGGAGAAACTCATGACCGTTATCAACAAACTCAGCAAAGCCTCCGTGCTCGCTCTGCTTCTTCTGCCGCTGTTCGCCTCCTGTGGAGACGGACAGGCGCTCGTCACCTTCAAAGACGACGGCAAAGAACAGAAGATCACACGCGGCGAAATGAAGACCTTCCTCACCGCCACGATGGGAGCTTACGATCCTACGAAGATCACCGTTGCCATGCAGGACGAAGTACTGCAGAATCTTGCCCTGATTCGCGTCGCCGCTTTAGCCGGTAAAAAAGAAGGCCTCGACAAAGGCGAGGAATTCCAGCGCAATCAGATCATGATCGATCGCCGTGCTCTCATCGCCGGATTCGACCTGTATCTGAAAGTGAACGCCTCTTCGCATAAGTATAAGATGCTCGATGCGCAGATGCTCTTTCTCAAGAATGATCCGCAGAGCGATCGCAAGGCCGAAGCCGAAGAGCTTCTCAAGAAGCTGAACGATGCAAAAGACGATGCCGAGGTCGAAAAGATCATGTTCGCCTCGAACGAGAATAATCGCTATCGCATCCAGGCCGGATATCTCGACCCCTATTGCATCTCGTGCAATCCCAATCCGTTAACCGAACTCACCGATCCCATCAAGGATCGCAGCGATAAAAAGTTCGTAATCGTAACAAACGAACAGGGCATCTGGCTGATCCGCAGCCTGAAAGTGCGCGACGTGAAAGGCGACGACCTCGAACGCATCTTCCTCGACTTTCAGCGTCGTGCTCAGAACGCCATCAAGAAGTATTACGAACAGGCCGGCCAGGCTCCGAAAGGCGAAGAGAAGCATCCCGGCATGATGAGCGACGAAGAGGTGAAAACCTTCGCGAAAGAACAGGCCGAGGCGCAGGTTCGCCGTGAAACACGTAGCCTGCTTGCCGGCGAGATCGAGAATCTAAAAAAGGAATATCCCATCACCTTCGAAAGCGGCGAAAATCCGCCTGAGATGTGGAAGGAAGCGCCGGCAGACGATACGCTGCTTTTCAAGATCAAGGATCAGGCCTATCGTTACGCCGATCTGAAGAAAGAGGCAGGTATCGAGAAGATGGCGCCCGAAGAACAGTTCATGCTTGCCATGCAGGTTCTTCTGCCTTCTGAGCTTCTAAAGAAATCGTCGCAATACGATAAGGTCGTGAAATCCGACGAGGTCGAGTATGTCCAGGCTCTTTATACGAACGACCTGCTTGCAAACCTTTATATCGGCCGCGAAGCGTCGAAGACGACGGTGACCGACGAAGAAATCAAGCAGATGTATGAGCTTCGCCAGTTCAATGAGTTCAAGGGCAAAACCCTGGCTCAGGTAAAAGATCAGATTCAGATGGGACTGATGCAGGAAAAGCGCCAGTCGGCCTTTCAGGCGATCAAGAAGAATCTCTTCGATACTTACAGCGTGAAGATTGAACGCGAAAAGCTTAAAGAAGGCAAGCTCTGATCGGAGTTTAAACATCGTTCACTTTTCGTTTTTTAAAGGGAGGCCCGAAAGCCTCCCTTTTCTGTTTGGAGCCGGTTCTGAATCCCTTTCTGAGCTTTAAGAACAGAGCGGATGCGTTCGACCGCAGCCTGATCGAGGCGAGATTGCTATCTAAGACGCGAGACAGGGGCTGTATTGAATGTAGATAGGTCTTAACGGGGCACGACATAAAAAAAATATCTTCACATTAAGATGTCCCGGTAATAATATTATGTCCCATACACTTTACTGGCCGCAGCGCTATCCCACCCCTGCTCCTGGCACATCAAGTGTATTCTCTGCTCCGCCTGAGTCTCTACCACTCACAAGCAGGAAATCGACTTGCTCGGGCAGCCTCATCCGTTATCCCGAATCCGCAGACACTCGCCCATGCCGACTCAATCGCACGAAGCCTTGAATTCCTATGTATGCCCCCTTTGCCGCTCTCCGATAAAAGGCATGCCCGGTGAGATCGTCCCATGTCCTCGCTGCCGAACGGTCTTCGCTGTCACGCCAAACAATCCCCTGTCGCTACACACCCGCCGGAGTTTCTCGTATAACACTCTTCTAAAATGCCTGCTGCCCCTTCTTCCCTTTCTTATGTACGTATCGACGATGTCTTTTACGGACTGGTCGTCGCTGCCCGCCGTCTCGCTGCTAAGCTTGCTGCTGCCATGGCTGATCTGGCCGCGTGAGGCAACGAGCGCTCAAGATGTAACGCTCATCGGTCTGTATCGCCTGCTTGCTCGGCGGAAACTGCATCTTCTCGATGTCGGATCAAGGCTCGGCCTCGGAATAATGCTTGTCACACATCTGATGGCAGTTTCTATACTGATAGCTCATCTTTTCGGGAGCATATGATGGACAGGCCGAAAATCTTCTCGATGACCTTTGCAAGCGTGTATCCGCTTTATATTCATAAGGCCGAGAAAAAGAATCGCACAAAGCAGGAAGTCGATCAAATCATCCTCTGGCTGACCGGCTACGATGAAGCGACATTACGGGCGCAGATCGAAAGGCAGGTCAGCTTCGAGATATTCTTCGAAGAGGCTCCGCATATTAACGACAACGTTACGCTGATCAAAGGCGTGATCTGCGGCTACAGGGTAGAAGAGATCGAAGATGAGCTGATGCGTAAGATTCGCTACCTGGACAAGCTGGTGGACGAGCTCGCTAAGGGAAAGACGATGGAAAAGATTCTGCGCAAGTGAGCGAGGCCGATGTCAACAGAACTCACGTTGCCCGAAATCAAGCCTGTTAACGAGCTGTCCCGGTACCTGACGGTGGCGCAGATGCTGATGTTTCCGTCGATTTATCTTTCTTTCCATTATGCATGGAACTCTGGGGCTGCAGAATTTCTCTTTGCCTTCCTTCTTGTTGCGACTCCTATCGTGGCGACTGCCTCGCTCCTCTCAGGCATCGTTGCTCTGATCAGAGGCAAGGATTCTCGATCGTTACAGAAGCCATGCTGCAATCGCCTGCCCCTTATCAAAGTGCATATCACCAGCGGCCTCATCTCCAGTTCAGGCACGTTACTCTCACTCCTGTTGCAGGGGACAATGACAGAGAAGTCCTCCGTCTTGCCTTTCTTTCTCGCACTGGCAATATATTTATTCGGATCGATCACATTCACGGTCACTGCTTTTCTGCTCAGATTGAGGAATAGAGGTTGAATGGGTCCATATCCATCAGAAGAGGGAGTCCTTGACTATGCGCATCAAGCAGACAAAGAAAGCTAATATTCAGTGGGAGTCGATACGTTTGCTGTTCATATTGCCAATCCTCTGGTATTCGCATCATTTAAGCACACACCTGATTCAGTCCCCGTGGCTACCGGACTATATTGCCAGAGTCGCCCTGATAAACCTTGCTTTCCTTGCAGGACCTTCGTCAGAAGCAGCAATAGTATTATTTACAGGCAAGCCATTCTCATGGAAAACACGAGCAAGCTTGTTCCTTTCAGGGACGCTCTTTTCTCTTATGTCGATCCGCGCTGCCTTTGGAGACGACTGAAAGTGTCTGGGCCCATATCGTGTCCTCTCAGTTGTTTGAAAATGAATCATCCCCTGGACAACCCATGCCCGGTTTAAAAAGCCTGTTCATGATCCTTCTTTTCATTTGCTTATCCGGTGCCCGCGCGTTCCTCGTCGGCATCAGCATCCCGGTTGTGGACAGCGGCGCAGGGGCTTTTGCGATGATGGGAAATATCATCATCTACTCAATCCTCGCACTTTTCGCACAGGTGGTGCCTGGCATCTTGCATCGTGTATTCGTCTGGGTTCGGCAGTCGCAGGCATCACCTGCATTCTATCTGCATCTCTATTTCTGGGGCGGATTGCCTCTTCATGTGATTTCTTTTCTTCTGCGACCAGAAGCTGCTGTGTTCTCGTTCTTGCCCGATTTGCTTCTGATTACCCTCTACAAAATTGGTCTATCCTTATTTGCTCAGCCCTCCGGAGATCGCTAAAATGCAAAGCCGCATCAGGAGTCTGTAGCTATGAAGAACAAACTCTTTCTCTACTCCATGCACGTGAACGAAAAGCAGCTTCAGGAGTTAGACAGACTGACGGGAAAAACCGACCGATCAGAGATGCGCATCGCCGCCATCGTGCATGCAACGGATGTTTTTCCCGATGCCGGCGACTGGGTCCCAGGAGTTCTCGATTCTTTAAGAGCACACGGCTACAATGTTAGAATAAAGGATCTGAATCGCAGCACGGACTTCGACGATTGTGATATCATCTGGATATGCGGCGGGCATACCTACTATCTGCGCTATATCCTCCAAAACACCGGCGCCGATGATGCGATTGTCAGGGCCGTCGCGCAGGGAAAAGTCTTCGCAGGATGGAGTGCGGGCGCCGTCGTTGCCGGCCCTACGACGCAGTTTTTCGACTTAATGGGCGATGATCCCGAGCAGGCGCCTGAAGTCGTCGACGACGGCCTGCAGCTAACCGAATACGTCGTGGTGCCGCATTGCAACAATCCGGCATACAGAGAATCGGCCCTGCTCACCGAAGAGCGACTGAGGGCTTCTGGTTTTAAGACGATTCCGTTGAACGATGATCAGGTCGTCGTTATAGACGGCTACGATTCGATGCACATAGTATGACGGATTTAGCATTGTAGAGGCGGCTAACTTTCTCAACGCGAAGTAGTTGCCGCCACGGCAACCCGGTAAGTACACGTGCATGCAACGGCCACCTCGACTATCGAGGCGGCCAGCAGCCTTTATTTCAACTCAAACTCCGGACAGGCTACCGAATACGGCACTTCCTTTCCGTCAGCACTTTTATAAAACGACGAATGCTTCAGACGATAGATGCCCGGCTTATCTTCGCCTGTCGTTTCCCAGACAAGCTCGATACGATCAGGAAGGACCGGCAGCAGGGCCTGCTTGAAATAAAACTTCGTCGCCCAATCGGCGTCGTTATACACGACCTTCCAGGCATTGCCTTCTTTGCGTTCAACGTCAAAGTAAGACCTCTGCTTCGGATAAGCGATATTCGGATGCAACGCCCGCACATCGCAGCGCACCGTTTCACCGATCTGCACCGACGTGGGATTCGGAGTCATGACGCCGGCCTCGAAGCTCTCGACGAGGCGGCGGCCCGGTATCTCGGTCTTCTGAACGCTGGCGCTCAGATCTCTCGGCGCCCTGCCGGGATTGCTCGGCCGGTCGTCACGCAGATCTTTTGCCAGGCGATCGTATTCCTGCTGGAAGAGCGCCAGAGAGAACGGGCCGTGCAGCGTGTGTCCGCCTTCGTATTGCTGTGTGGAGTATTCTTCGCGTGTGGTGACGTATCCGGCGAAGTCGTTTGTTAACCCTGAAAGAGCGATGTCACGTGCCCGGTCGCCGAGTACCTTGCGAACGGTATCTTTCATGCGACGGCTTGACATCGTCGTCACCTCGTTCGGCGATACGATGAGAACGAAATCGCCGACGCTGACAAGACCGATGGGCAGAATCTGCGATAGCGATGGATGCGGCTTCGTCTCGCCCATCGCAAAAAGCACGGCCTTCGGCCTCTGGCATTCGCGCAGCTCCTCCGTCGGCGACTGGAGCATATGAGCGGCCAGCCAATCGATATAGAAACGGCGATTCTCGTCCTTCATGCCTTCATGAAAAAGCCAGTGACCGCCGCCTTCTTCGGTGGAGCCGGCAGCCAGGGCATAGCCGTAGGCTGAAAGGCAGGTACGCTCGTCTTTGCCCGTTCCCGAGAATTCTTTTTTAACGACGGAATTCGGCATATCGATGAAAGACTGAGTGAAACGGAGCCCGGCCGGCAACGGACGCAGTTCGTCGCTGAAAAGCAGCCGGCGACTCGCCTCATACTGACGCTCTCCGATGATTTTCGTGCTCTCGAACATATCCTTACCGGGTCCGGTATTATTCAGATTCAGGTTAGGCGTTACGTCTCCTTCGTTAGCCTGGGCGAAGATGGCGACGAAATCCTTCTGGCCGCGCTTCAACGCCTCACGTTCTGCAAGATACGACGCATAGCCTTTATTATCAGACGAGATCAGATGGTTGTCGAACGTCATGCTTGTCGGATGCACTCCGAACCAGTTGATAACGCCGATCGTTCCCTTCGACGTTTTAACGGAGATCTGCACCATCGTCGTATCGATGTTGGTCGTATAGCGCTTGCGCTCTTCTTCGGGATTGGCGTTATAGGCGACGAGCGATCGGTTCACTCCGGCCCCTTCGACGGCTGTGCTGCCGATGAGCAGCTGAGCCGGCGCTTTCTTTAAATAAGCGTCGCGAATCGAACGCACGATGCCGTCGACGATGACGTTATAGTATTCTGGAAAGAATTTTGTCGTGTAGATGGAATTCTCAATATAATGGAAGAAGCCTGCCGGTCCGCTATGTGTATGCGATCCGTTGAGTAAAACGTTCGCCATATTGAACCTCGGATCCACCTCTTTCCGGAGGCGCGCCACAACGTCCCGATGGATCTCATGCGGGATTCCGCCAAGTTCGCCCGTTACATAAGCCAGAAGCCGACCGCTCTGCGTGTCTTTTATGACGAGAGACCTTGCATACTGTCGCAGGTGAATGCCCTCGCCCTTCTGGCCTTCCTGGGCGTATCCCCAGAACATGATACCGACGGCCGGGCCTGTTATATCAACCCTGGACATGCCGGCCTCAAAAGGAAAGGCGTCAGACCCGGTTTCCTGACCGGCCTCTTCAGAATAGCCCGGCGCGGACGCCGACGTTAACAGAATGAATGCAAATACCGTCGCGATGACTCTCTTCAACTGACTGCTCCTTAATCGCATCAGGCGATCAAGGAGCGTTCTACCACACCGATTCGCAAAGGCAAGCAAAAACGAGTCAACAAATGCCGATTATTGCAGCAAGCTTTCCCGGCCACATGCTTCGGTTGACTGCATGCCGTCGTCTTCTGATCTGTTTTCGATGACCTTCAAAGTCCGGCCTTTCTTTACCTATATGATCACCGCAAGCACACTTTTTGCGCTGCTGATGGTTCTCATACAGGATGTCATGATCTTGCAGAGCGATGATAGAAGCATGCTTCCATTTTTTATGCTGATGACGGCCGTCTTCCTGTTCGTCTTTGTCTTTCAGCTAAAAAGGCCGCATCGGATTACCATCCATGCCGATCGCATAGAGTTTCGCGGTCTGATCGGTAGGGCCGAATTCAGGGTCGTCGATATAAAGAAGATTGAAAGACCGACGGCAGGGCGACGCACGCTTAAATTTCACATTGCCGGCGAAACCGTCTCCATGCCCGATTTCATCGAAGGCCTTGATGATTTGATGAAGACTCTACGGCAGCGCAATCCGGCCATCGAGTTCGAAGGCATCTCAGTTCCGGAATAACGGCGGCCCAGGCCTCCCACCATTCAGGTTGAGCAGAAACTCTTCCTGCCACTCAAAGCAGATTCTTCCCTTTTTCGCGTTTTTTTCTCACCCGATGTCGAATCGGCCAGGCTGAATTCGTCGCCATTTTAGAACCAGAGATGGTTCTTATCAAACACTGGAGAAAAACATGAAAGTGATCGTTTTTGTGAAGGCTACGGAAGAGAGCGAAGCCGGAGAAATGCCCGAAGAGCAACTCTTTGAGGATATGACGAAATTCAACGAAGAGCTGGTCAAGGCGGGCATCATGCTTGCCGGCGAAGGACTGAAGCCAAGCTCTGAGGGGGCCCGCGTGGTCTTTTCAGGCAAACAGCGCAAGGTCATCGACGGTCCGTTTGCCGAGACGAAAGAGCTTGTAGCCGGGTTCTGGATCTGGCAGGTGAAGTCGCTTGAAGAGGCCATCGAATGGGTGAAGCGCTGTCCGAACCCGATGAAAGGCGAATCCATCATCGAAATCAGGCCGGTCTTTGAAGACGAAGATTTCGGAGAAGCGCTCACGCCCGAGCTGCGCGAAAGGCAGGATCGTCTTCGCGAGGCGACCGAATCGCGGCAATGAGCGATCGTGCGCGACGCAGGAATTCGAAAAGGCCGCTCAGTTAACGGAGAATATGCGGGAACGCTCGCTTCTATCAAAAAGAGCCGGCGACTGTTCGCTCAGAGTTGCAAAGGGATAAAGCGCAAACGCTAAAGCTTAACGTCCGCTATTCGACGTCCACAATCATCAGAGTCATGTCGTCAGATCGGCTGCCATTGGAACGGTATCCGCTTACCGAGACCAGGATCTCTTCCAGCTGTTCGTCAGCGGGCTTCCTGGCGCCGGACTGCATCAGGGCATAGAGTCGTTCTTCGCCAAACGCCTCGCCGCTTTCGTCAGACGCATCCATCAATCCGTCGGTAAACAGGAATAGTCGATCCCCGGGATGCAGCTCGGTCGATTGCGATTGATAGACGCCAATAAGCGCACTGCCGAGGACGACTCCGCGCGATTCAAGAATATGTAGATCTTTAGAGCTTCGAACAATGACAGGCGGTATGTGGCCGCAACCCGTATAGTGGAGACGACGAGAGTCTCGATCAATAATGCCTACAAAGGCGGTGAAATAAAGCCCCGTTTCGGCCAGGGCCGGTGCAAGCTCTTCGCCCAGGGCCGAGCAGATCTCGGCCGTCGAACGACCATCGACAAACTGTCGGTCGATTTCGGTTTTGATCATAGACGTAAGCAGTGCGGCCGGCATCCCATGGCCCGAAACGTCGATGATGGCAACGCCATAGCGTCGGTCGCTTAACGGTCGAGCATAATAAAAGTCGCCGCTCACCTCCATCATGGGAATCATGCGAGCGGCAAGTCGAAGCCCGGGCGGCTCCTGAACCGCAGGCGGAAGAATGGACTTCTGAACGACGCTGGCAAGACGAAGCTCAAACGTCATCTGATCGGTACGTCGCTGTAGCTTCGCCGTACGATCTGCGACGAGCCCTTCAAGATGGTCTTTCAACTCGTTTAGATCCTGATACAGAGATGCATTGGAAAGAGCGATCGCTCCTGCCGCCTTTACATGCTCGATAAAAGCGATCTCATCGCGATGAAGTACCTTCCCGTTCGCTTTACCTCCAAATACAAGAAGGCCTTGAAGAACGCCGTTCTGCATGAGAGGTACCATAGAGCTCGCCTTCGTTTTCTCAAATAGATCCAACAGGTCGCTTCGTATGAGCGCATAGTAGGGATCGATCTCAACCGTGGCACGATCGCAGAGATGATCGGCGCCAAGGAACCAGTCGTGTACGTCGTCATTCACCTCGACTTCCGCTTGCTGGATTCCATGAAAGCGATTGCTGCCTTTTTCGCGAATCAACAGGTCGGCCCATGCAAGGCCGATCGCTCTTTCAATCGCCGATAAAAACTCCTGTCGCATCATCGACGTGGACCTGAGAAGAAGTATCTGATTCACAAGACGGCTTTCGGCTTTCTGTAAATTGTAGGCATGTCGGTGAAAAAGCCGATCGATCATGGGCTGAATCCGGCGCACGAAAACAAAGTTTGCGTAAAACCAGGCCATGCCGAGCAGGATGATCTCAGTCGTATTCAAATGAGCGAGATACTCACGAAACAGGATCAGACCGATACCGTTTGGAATACCGATGAGCAGCGACGTTACGATCCACATCACCGTGAGCGAGAAGAGACTTTCGACCTCCATCAATCGATGCTTGAGGATGCCGTAGGCCATGATACTCATGGCAATAAACGTCAGGTTGCCCAGAGGATACACGTCGATGCCATATAGAGGCAGCACGTTTACAAGATTGAGCAACGCTCCCGTAATCAGAGCAAGAAGTATGTATTGTATTTTAAGGCGACGCAGGCGCTCCGTCTTCTGCTTCAAATGGAGCGCGACGAGGACAATGGCATAGACGGTGCCAGACGCAGAATAAAGGCCAAACAGACCAAAGCAGGGCCCTCCTGAGGCGATCACGCCCCAGGAATACTCTAAAAGGCCGGTATAAAAACACGGCAACTGCGCCAGAACAGACGAGAGGACGCTCATGACGAAAAAGGCAACCTCTAAGAGGCGGCGACGCAGCCTTAGGATTCTGTGAAAGAGCAGTATATTGAAAAACGGCAGAAAGGCGTAGAGAGAGGTCATCCAGCGATCGCTCGATAGCATCACCTCACGATTCACCGGAAGATAATGGACCACATACGAACCTGGCAGAGCGGTCCAGAGCAGGCAGACGATCCCAAAAAGAGTGCTTTCTTCGGCCCCTCGTCCCCTGATAAACGAGAGAAAGGCGATCAGCAGGCCGGAAAGCACTGAAAGCCACGGCGGAATGGCGTATATATTCAGCTCAAAAACCGGCATACTTGTTACGAATCCTGAGATCTCGTAGCTTTGACCACCCATTCCGTCAAGAACGAAGATTCCGATTTAGCTGAATCATTATTCAGTTAAAAGGCCTCGAAGAAATACGGGTCCAATCAGACGTCCATGCCGGATTCATCCCTGAAACACCATGTAAGCGGCGACCGTACGCATACACCAGGGGGGTAATTTTCACTCGACGCCACAGGGCCTCTGAAAAAAGTGGCTTGTGCGGCGCACAATTCCGATAATGCGACGCACAAATCCACTCAGGAGGCGACCGTGAACAAGAACGGAAGACGCACTCTGAAACGCGGCATCCTCACACTGACCGGCCTGACCGCTGCCGGTATGATGGATATGCCCGAGCCGGCCAGGCTCACCGATCCGGACCAATGGTTTTCTAAAGAGCAAACGCTCGCGCATCCGGACCATGACCTTCTCGTTACGCATATTCGCGCAATGAACCCGAAGATCGAGCCAGGAGAAGACGAACGCCTGGCCCGCATTATTCTGAAAGAATCTGCAATGCTGCGCGTTCCGGCGACGGCTCGCATCGACGGACAGCCCGTCGATCCGGTGCTTTTTGTAACGGCCGTCATCGAAACCGAATCCAGCTTTGACCGTAAGGCCGTTTCCAGCGCCGACGCTCGCGGCTATATGCAGGTCATGCCGGCGACGCTTCTGTGGATTCGCGACCGATCGCAGATGGCCGTTGATCCGGCCGACATCCACGAAACCGAAGTGAATCTGATGCTGGGCGTTCACTATCTGAGCTTTCTCTTCGACGAATTTCAGGACCCTGCCCTTGTCGCCCTGGCCTATAATGCAGGACCAGGCAATCTGCGCCGCGGTTTTTACGATCCGCGATACTGGATGAAGGTGCAGCGGTTCTACAGAACATTGAAGAAGAAAAAAGCGAGTTGATCGAGAACGCCCATCCGTCGCTCTGAGCACGGATGTCTTCGGTTCACAGTCGCCTGCTTTTTCCTTTACTGTTCGCCCTGCTGCTTGCGAATTCCTGTCGCAGCGGCATGCGCGAAGATTCGGAGCGCGGAGAGCCGACCATCCACTGGTGGGGCGTCTATTCTTTCTATGAAGTCCCTTTTGCTGGCGAAGAGCAGTTTCGCGCCGAATACGGAGCCCTGGAGCCCATCGCGCGCGGTAGCAGAGGACCGATCTATCGCGTGCCGGCCGCGAAGACCGAGTGGCTTGAAGAAAACGGATACAGGCGCATCAACGACGTTCCGTTTCGCTATGTAGACCCCGACATCGATCGACGACGCGAATCCGACGATCCGGCCGTGTGGTTCTCGGGCTACAAGGACCGCGAAACCGTCGAGAAGATACTGTTATACTTCGAGAAGAGTCGTCCCGATCTCTGCCGGCGTTATGTTATCGGCAAATCGGTCCGGAATCGGCCCATTGAAGCGCTGCGTATATCAAAGAACCCCGAGGTCGACGAAGACGAGCCGTCGCTGATGTTTAACGGCGCCCACCACGGGAACGAACTTCTTTCTATAGATTACGTACTCGATATGGCCGCTCTGCTGCTCGATGTGCCCGGCGTTCCCGTCAGCGCCGCTCTTCGCGCCCGCTTCGCGGGATTTACGCCCGAAGAGCGACGCCGCATTCTCGAATCCTTCGAGGTATGGATCGTTCCTGTAGTTAATCCCGACGGCCTCGACGATTACTGGAATCGCAGCATCCATGCGGGGCGCAAGAATGCGCGCGGAGTCGATCTGAATCGCAATTATCCGTTCTACTGGGGAACGGGTCAGACCGGAGCGTCCGGCAATTCAGCGGATGTACACGACTATCGCGGACCGTCGGCCGGATCAGAGCCTGAGACCAGGGTCATGATGGATTTCGCAGAACGGGAGCGCTTTACCGTCGTTTTCTCATACCATACCTTCGCCACACGGGTTCTTTTTCCGTATACGATCGACGGCGTCATGAATCCATGGCCCGATCGAGCATGGTTTTATGCGCGAAGCTGGGCCGGTTCGGGGGAGTCTTTTCGCAGGGAACGCCAGTATGAGGCGGCGCGAAAGCTCTATTCGGTCGATGGAACGGACCAGGACTGGCTCTTTTTCAAGTATGGCACGCTTGCCTATATCGTCGAAGGATCGATGAATAGCCCTGTTTATTCAGAGGGCCTGCGCAGCATTGCAGGAATGCGCCCGATCTGGAAAGCCGCTCTGTTACAGATGGCTGCCGGTCCTCGTCTCGAACTCAAGGTGGTCGATGCATCGGGATATCCGATCCGCGGCGCCGAAATAAGGCTTCTCGATGAGGTGCGCTTCGAAAACGAACGCTGGACGGTACATCCGCAAACGGGACGATTTGACCTGCTGCCAGGCCCTCTTGAGCAGCTTCATCTGGAGATCGCAGCCGACGGCTATCAAACGGCGCGAAAAAAGATACTGTGCAAGAATATCTGTAAAGAGAAATTTTATTTGACCCGGTAGAAAAACTAAAAAGGATTCTTATCATGCAACGAGCCCGCCTGGTAAAACAGGACATTCCGAACGATATTTACGAGGAATTCCTCACCGCCACAGAACTGGGCGTCGATTGCGAGATGATGGGATTGAATCCGCATCGCGACAGGCTGTGTCTGATTCAGGTGGCGCGCGAAAACGGCTCCTGCGCACTTGTGCAGGTCGACGAGGCGAATCCTCCAGCTCTTCTGAAGCAGCTTTTTGAGAGCGAAAAGATTACGAAGATCTTCCATTATGCGCGGGCTGACTGCGCTTTTTTACAGATACGACTTCGTATTCAGGTGAAGAACCTCTACTGCACGAAACTGGCCTCGCGCATGGCGCGCACCTATACAGATCGACACGGTCTGAAAGAACTCGTAAAAGAATTCACCGGCGACAACCTCGATAAATCGATCACAAGTACCGACTGGGGCCGCCCCGAGCTCACCGACGATCAGATGCTGTATGCGCAGAGCGACGTCATCTATCTCTTTCATCTGCGCCGTGTATTGAACGGAATGCTGCAGCGCGAAAAGCGCGACGACATCTTTGCAAGGGCCCTTCAATTCCTGCCCGACCGCATCGAGATGGACGTTCGCGGCTTCGGCGACGACGTCTTCAATCATTGAGCTTTCGGGCGAACCGTTCCGCGAACTATCGGCGGCTTTCGAGACAGAACAGATTCAGGCCATTATTCAGACGGTAGCGACAGGATGGCGCAGTTAGTCGTCGCCGTAGCGATCAACTTTCCCTTCTGATTCCTGGCCTCGGCCGACATATGCATCGTCGCGAAGCCTTTGCCGACGAGATGGGCCTGGATGGTAAGCACGTCGCCGACCATGATCGGGCGAATGTAGTTCGTCGTCAGGTCGAGCGTAACGGCCGGCTTCTTTGCGATGAGATAGCTGAGCGGTCCGAGAACGTTGTCAAAGGCCGCCGTGATAAAACCTCCCTGCATGGCTCCTGTTGGATTGGCGAAGTGCGCCTGAACGGGAAAGCTCACGGTTAACGATTTATTCCTCACGTAGTCGACGTACTTCCCCTTCATTTCAATAAAACAGGGAGGAGGAAGCGTGATCTGCATGCGTGCGGGCTTCTGAAACTTCGCAAAGTCTTCTTGCAGCATCTTTTCGAGCGTTTCTTCTGACATCGATTGTTCTGACATATATTCCTTCTCTGCGCTAATGGCGTTATCCGCCTCTTACAGGTCGCTGAACCTGCTTCATGGCAACGCTTTGCGCGCTCATTCAAAGACCGGTCGCCGGTTTTCAAGAATCGACCGGAAGCCTTCCTGACCGTGCTTGGAATGGATCGTACGCACGAGCCAGTCACGGTCATCGTGCATGCGATCTTCCATATATATGCGCGCACGCTGCTTGAGGGCGAGCTTGATCGCCTGCAGCGCCATCGGCGGCTTCTTCGCCAGCGAAGTGGCAAGCTTAAGAGCAGCCGGCATCAGCTCCGCCGACGAACAGACCTCGTCAACCAGACCGAGGGTGCGGGCCTGCTCGGCCTTGAGCGGCGTACCGTCGAAGAGCAGGTCGCGGGCCGCTTTCGGACCGACTAACTCGGCAAGTAATGTGGCCGCGCCGGCCGGAAAGCTGAGCCCGATGCGAATCTCTGGAAAACCGATACGCCCCTTCTTTGCCGACATCAGCCGGTACTCCGAAAAAAGGGCGAAGACGGCGCCCGCCCCCATGCAATGACCGCCCACGGCGGCGACGATCGGTTGCGGCAGGCGCAGAAGCTCGAGCGTGCTCTGTAAGATGATATCGACGGCGCGGTGGATATGCTGAAAATCCCGATCGACGAACATGTTCGGGTCCAATCCGTTTGAGAAATACTCTTCACTGGCGCTGCTCAAAAGCACGGCCCGTATCTCTTTATCCTGACCGATTTCGATCAGGTGCTTTGAGAAGCTGAGAAAGGCCTCTTCGTTAAAGATATTTTTCTCGTTCAGGTCGAACTGCAGCTCGACAACTCCGTCGGCATGACGGATTCTCAGGATCTTTGGATTCTCACTCACCGTTTCAGACACAGTGTGGCGACTTTCCGTCAACCGATTTTAGCGATATCTTTGTGATAGATCGATGCAATGCCGGCCATTTCTCAAGAAATTGAGGGAGGAAATCGATATGGACGCCGATGCTGATACTACACAAAAAGCGGAGAAGCCGATGTGTCCTGAACAAAAAGATCTGATGAATTACGTGCTCGGCCGCGAGGTCGACCAGAAGATCCGATCCCACATTCACGTCTGCAAGGGTTGCCGGCGAGAAACGGCGCGGCTCGAAGACGGATTGCTTGCCGAAGCCCTCGAGCGAGAGATCGCCACATTTCGCCCTCTGAGCGTGCGCAACGGCAAAAAGTAGCCGTTGAATTCAGTCGACGGCAGCGGCACCTGCGAAAAGCTGAACTATGTCCGAAGCATACCGACAGGCCGGCGTAGATACCGTGGCCGGTCAGCGTTTTGTCGATCTTATCAAGCCTGCCGTGAAATCCACGTTCACCCCGAATGTGATGGGCGGCCTGGGCGGATTCAGCGCCCTGTATGACGTTTCCTTCCTGAAAGATTATAAAGAGCCCGTACTCGTTTCGTCGACTGACGGCGTCGGCACCAAGCTGACCCTCGCCCGGCTTTTCAACCGTCATGAAACGGTCGGCCTCGATCTTGTCGCCATGTGCGCCAACGATCTGCTTGTGAGCGGCGCCCGTCCCATGTTCCTGCTCGATTATGTGGCCGTGGGTCGCCTGCGGCCCGAGCAGATGAAGATCGTCGTCGAGTCCATCGCCACGGGTTGCCGTCTGGCGCACTGCTCTCTCATTGGAGGCGAGACGGCCGAGCATCCGGGCGTCATGGCAGACGAAGACTACGACCTTGCCGGATTTGTCGTCGGCTGCATCGAAAAAGAGCGTCTGCAGAAGGCAAATCGCATCGCCGAAGGTGACGTCATCATCGGCATTCCGTCATCGGGCATTCATTCCAACGGCGTTTCGCTTGTGCGAAAGATCTTTCTCGACCACGGACTGCTGCCCGCCGCCGAAGGGGACCGCGCCTTCTTGCGTGATCAGATACTGCTTGCTCCGACCATCCTCTATGAAGAGGTCGTGCGTGACGTGATCGAAGCAGAGCTGCCGACGGGCATGGTGCACGTAACGGGCGGCGGATTCTACGAAAACGTGCCCCGCGTGCTCTCCGATGATCTGAGCGCCGAGTTCACTCCCTGGACTCTGCCCGAACCGTTCGCCTCTCTGCAACACCGCGGCAATCTGCGTTATGATGAGATGCTCTCGGTTTTCAATTGCGGTTACGGCTATCTGATGATGGTGCGAGAAGAAGACGTTGAAAAGACGCTTTCCATGCTCGATGCCGGATTAAACGCCTATCGCAGCCGAGTTATAAGTGAGCTCGAGAAAACCTTTGTGAGCATGCGCGGAACCTGTCGCCCCTCGGAATCGTTTCTGCGCCCTCCGGCCGTGATCGGTCGCATAAAGAAAAAGCAGGGCAGCGACGCCTCCGTGCATTTTCTTTGATGTGAGAGCGCATCGGTCGCAGGCCGATAACGTTGCAGCACCTGAATCGCAAAACCTGACATGCAGAATCTGAAAGGAAAATTCCCCGAAGAGCTTGCCGAGGAATTCCGGCAGATGGGCCTGCCAGCCTATCGCGGCAAGCAGGCCTTCATGCGCATCTACAGGCATCGAGCGACGTCCATCGACGACTTCTCAGAATTCCCGAAAGAGCTGCGCGAGGCGCTCGCGCCGGCCTTCAGACGACTCAGTATGCTTGAGCGATCCGATGCTCCAGGCGGAACGGAGAAGTTCATCTTCGACTATGCGCCCGATAACGAAAAGAGTTCGCGCTTTCGCAGCTTTGAAAGCGTCTGGATCGTCAGCAAGGAACGACGCACCGCCTGCATTTCAAGCCAATCCGGATGCACGCTGAACTGCGCCTTCTGCGCCACGGGCACCCTGCCCTTTTCGGGTAACCTTGAGGCCTGGATGATCGTCGATCAGGTCTACGAGCTCTTGCATGCGCGTCCCGATGAGACGCTGACTAACATCGTATTTATGGGCATGGGCGAGCCCTTTCATAACTACGACAACGCCCTGAAGGCCGCTCATCTGCTCAATCATCCGCATGGCCTGGCGCTTGGAGCGCGGCATATCACGCTTTCAACGGCCGGCGTCGTTCCGATGATCCATCGCTTCATCGACGAGAAGCAGCCGTTCAACCTGGCCATCTCTCTCAATCATCCCGATCCCGAACAGCGCGGTCAGGTTATGGATATCGATCTCAAGTATCCGCTCGAAGAGCTTATCGACGCGGCGCGAAGACTGAACCGCGAGCTGAACCGTCCCGTTATGTTCGAGTACGTGATGATTCCCGAAAAGAACATGGATGCGGCCAATCTGAAGCGCCTGATACAGATCACCCGGCGTGTAAACTGCAAGATCAATCTCATCCCTCTCAATACGAATCTTCAGGGATGGCGGCGTCCCACCGAAGAAGAGGCCGCCGAATTTCAGATCGCTCTGCGCAACGCCGGCATCCTTGCCTTTAACAGAGGCTCTCCAGGACGCGAAGTGGACGGAGCCTGCGGCATGCTGGCCTTCCAGCGCCTGAACGCCGGCAAAAGCTAAATTCGCTTTACGGCCGCGTCATTCGGGCATTCCTGACCTATGGTTCAGGCTCCGACGGCAGAGGAACTTCTTGAACGATTGAAGGGATTTCTCGAAGTCCATACGAAGTCCCGTATTCTGAAGTCCGACGTTCCGACGATGCTTATGTATATACGAGCCTGCCATGCGAATCAGAACAAGAAGCCGAAAGATCAGACGATCAACTTCCTTCTGTTGCGGTTTCGCGAACAGGTACTCGATCAGGCTCCCGACGAGCGGCAGCGCATCATCGGCGACTTCCTGATCGACGAAATGAACAAATTCTACAACTAAAACCACAAACGCCTTCCGGAGAAGATAATGAAAGACGCCATCCTTTCTTCGCGCATGAATCACATCGACACGTCATTGATTCGAAAGATGTTCGATCTTGCCGGCGATCTGAAGAATCCGATCAATCTTTCCATCGGCCAGCCGCATTTTCCGGCGCCGCGAAACATCGTCGATGCGGCGGCAAAGGCGCTCACAGAGGGCCGCACGGCCTATACGCAGACGCAGGGTATACCGCAGCTTCGCGAGGCGATGGCGGCCCACTTTCGCGAGAAGAACGGCATTGCAACGCAGGCCGATCGCGTGCTTATCAGCTCGGGCGTTTCGAGTCTTCTTCAGCTGCTTTTTATGGCGACGATCGATCCCGGCGACAGGGTGCTGCTTGTTTCGCCCGCTTTTCTCATTTATCGAGGCCTCGTTTCTTTTTTCAGAGCCGAAGAAACGCTTCTTCCGCAAACCTTCGCCGCTGACGATCTGAAGAAGATCCCGAAAGATCGACTGAAGCTCATCATCTACTCCAGTCCGTCTAACCCCACGGGCTATATCATGAAGGCCGAACAGATCAAAGCCCTCGCCGATCTGGCCGAAGAAACGGGAGCGCTGCTCGTATCTGATGAGATCTATGCCCTGTTCGATTACGATAAGAAATTTATCAGCGCCGGGTCGATCTATCCCGAGACGCTCACTCTTTTCGGATTCTCGAAATCCTACAGCATGACGGGCCTGCGCCTGTCGGCGGCGACGGGCCCGCAGACGATCATGAAGGCGATGACGACGCTGCAGCAGTATACGGTCGTCTGTGCCCCTTCTGCCGTGCAGTGGGCCGGCGTGGAGGCGCTGAAAACCGATATGACGCCTTATGTCGACGACTACCGCAAAAAGCGCGATCTCATACGTGCCGGACTTCAAGGAGTCACCGAGTTCTACGAGCCCGAAGGCGCCTTCTATCTTTTCGCTAAGGTGCCCGGTGAAGACATGGCCTTCTGTGAGAGGGCCATTAAAGAGAAAGAGCTGCTTGTAGTTCCTGGTCGCATCTTTACAAACGAGACGAACTGGATTCGTATCTCGTATGCGGCCGAAGAGTCCGTTCTTCATCGCGGTATTGACGCCCTGAAAGAGCTGATGAAATAATCCAGCTCGAATCAGAGGCAACTCATCTGAAACTTTTCGCGCAGACTCTTAAAAAAGGATTGTCGAAAGCGGACGACCGATTTGGTTTGACATCAAACCATGTCCCGCAGCGATCATCCGGTATTCGTGCATTTCCTGCTCCGCCTTCAAGAGGAGGCCGATCGTTTTGTAAAAGAACGTCTCGACCGCATCGGGCTCGATATCGGCCGCACACATCTTGAAATCCTGCTCTATCTGGCCCGAAAAGGCGAAAGCGCCATGCAGCCGCTTGCACGGGCCATTCATCGCGACAAATCGACGCTGACCGCCCTTGTACAGCGCCTTGAGAGAGAGCAGCTCATTGAAAGGGGCGAGTCCGAGGATCGTCGCATCCGTCCGATTCGCCTTACGCCGAAAGCGCAGAAGCTACGGCCCGCTCTTTTGCGAATTCTACCCGACCTGCACAGGCATCTTTCGCGATCTCTGTCGCGCCAGGAACGCGAGACGCTGCGTCGACTGCTTCGCGGCATCTTTCTTTCCGTCGTCGATGCCGAACGTTCGCCTAACATCATCTACGAAAAACCGGGACGCGACGCTCCCTGATTGCGAGGATTTTCATGTCAAGAAGGCCATCTCTCTCTGAATTCAAGCCCGACGCTCTCTGGTTGCGTATGGAGAAGTGGATCGGCTTTCATCGAACGATCAATGTTTTCGGCCCCTATCTTGGAGCGGGCGTAAAGGTGGAGTCGGTAACGCCCGACTACAGCGCGATCACCGTTAAGCTGAAGATGCATTTTTATAACCGCAACTATGTGGGCACGCATTTCGGCGGATCGCTCTACTCGATGACCGATCCGTGGTATATGTTTATGCTCATGCAGCGTCTTGGAACGGGCTACATGGTCTGGGATAAATCGGCAAGCATCGAATTCGTAAAGCCCGGTACGGGAACGGTGCGGGCGACGTTCCGATTGCCCGACGAAGAGCTTGAACGAATTCGAGCAAAGGTCGAGGCTGAGAAGAAGACGGACTGGTCGTTTGAAGAGGTCATCGTCGATGAAAAAGGCACCGTTGTTGCCCGTGTGCGTAAGGTGATTTACATAAGGCGACTTGGGAAATAGATGCGTTGAAAAAGAGACGTATCAAAGAGTTTTACAGGCCCTTAAAAGCTTCTCTCTCGGTGGCAGACAAGCGCCTTGCCGTCGCTCTGGAAGCCCATAGCTTCGAGAGCGGATCGGTACGGACTTTGAAGAGACGGCTGTTCGTTGATGATCTCGACCGTCAGGCGTGCTGCGGGCTCAAAATCGACATAGAGAAGGGCCAGTAGCGCCTGTTTCAGATCATCGATCTCGTCGGGAGCGTCAAAGAACTGAATCACCCTTCCCTGCCTTGTGAGCACGGCTGCAAGCTTCTCCCCTCTGTAGATCATACGGTTACCGGGCAGCCTTGACGGCAGTGGACGCTCTTCATCGACCATAAGGCCGAGGCCGCAGAGCGACGCCGGATCACATGCATTGAGCCACCATACATGCCGTCTTTCAAGAAAGGCTTCAAGGCCCTGCATCCACTTATAGGCTTCGGCCGATAGGAACTGCAATCCTGTTAACCCTTCGAAAAAGGCTCCGGCATGCACCTCGCCTGCAAGCTCCATGCGACAGAGCGTGCGAAAGACCGAAGACCAGCGAAGTGCGGGCAGCTCTTTCTGTAAAAGCTCGCGAAAGATGATGCCGTATCGATCAAGAAGAAGCCGCACGCGCAGCCGGCTCTGCTCTTCGACGACCAGAGGATCCGTATCAAAGGCGCGACCCGGAACGGACCATGTATCTGCCTGCGACTGCCAGCGACGGCGCTGTGGCCGCTGCTCTTCGCTGTCTCGAAACGAAGTGCGAGCCACCTTGCGAAGCACTGAAATCGATCGTCCGGCAACCAATCCCTCCTGAAGCGCTTGAAGCAACGCCTCTCTCTGCGAGGCCTCAGCACGAAAAAGCGACTGCCCGCCCGAGTGTGCTGTAATCTGCAAACGCTGCTTTTCATTCAGATCATTCTGTTTTAAAAAAAGAGAGGCCTCATCTTCCAGAAAAAAGAATACCGACTCGCCTCCCGTTCCCGTGAAGCATAGTGAGGAATCCGTGAAAAGCGCATCGAGCGATGCCGTCGTATAACCCTCGATGCGAGCAGGGAATATCTGCTGCTCCCAGAGAGAGATCGGCGCCGTCGATCCAAAAAGCCGCTCCATCGTCTGCTGCAAGAATTCCACCTGCGCAGGCGGCTTGCGAAAAACCACCGATACGTTCTGCCTGTGGGCGACAAGAAGCGCGAGAAAACGCAGCGGACGGAGTGGCGGCGCAAGCCTTGTATGATGTCTCTGCAGTCGGTAGATTCGTTCGAGGTTGCGCCGCAGACACAGGCAGTCCGCAGCGTCGTCTTTGATTAAGGGAGCCCGGATCAGTTGCTCATCTATTTCTTCAAGCATGCGCTCCGTCAGATCGCCGAACAGATCTCTGATGCGATCCAGAGTCACAGGACCGTACCAATCGAGAAACCGCAGAAGCAGATCACCAGCTCCGGGCACGTCACGCCCTTCTCCCGCTGACGTTCGATCAAGGATCTCTGAAACCCCTTGATAGCAAACAAAGGACTCACGAGCCCCCGCGAAACGGTAGGCTTCGGCGACCGCAGAATCGCCCGATCCCGCAGCGCTCGCGTCTGAGGCGTTCCGGGCCGCTTCCGAGAGAATCACGGCTGCCTTACTCTGGCTCACAACATCACGAAGCGATTGCCACTCCGACTGCGGAATAAAGCTACGCTCTTCAAGCCACGACGAAAGGGCCGCCTCGCTATCGGGCGCATACCCGGCCTGTAGACGAAGCGACCGCATTTCAAAAAGCTTAACTGAATCTCGACTGACGGGAATCCACCTGTTCCCGAGAAGCTCCTGAAAATAACTCGATCGGTGGCCGGCCCCGCCCACACGGTCAGGCTCGTAGGTCAGTTCATTCACACGCTGAAAATCAATGCCCGCAGCGAACGGAGTCGGCTGGTCTACATACCGCATGACGAACTCGATCTGACCGGTCTGCCACTGGTCCAGACGTTCTCGTAATCCGTCTATATCGAAGCGATCACGCAGAAGCGCCCTGTAGACTTCCACCGTCACCGGAAACTCGCCCTTTCCAGACAGGGCTTCAAGCAGACGCCCGGCAGCGGCGCGAAGCAGCCAGAGCGGCGTCCGTCGACCGAAGCCCTTTCGCGGAAGCAGCAGCGCCGTCGATGCGGACTGACGGAACTGCCCGCCAAACAGGCCCGACTCGGGCAGCGCCTTCTCCAGATGTACGTCGAGCAACTCAGGCGGCAGGCTGAAAACATCTTCGGATTCGGGCGGTGCGGGAAGCACGACGATGACGCCATCGTCGCTTGCATAATACGGGATGCGCGTTTGATACCGCCCTTCAAGCTGTGCGGCAAGAGCAAGGGCAAAGGGACGGTTACGACGACCTCCCCAGAACGTATGCAGAAAGACCGGATAACTATCGTCCTCTCCTGGAAGCACTTCGGCGACGATGCGGTAACGCCCCGGAAGGTCGGCATGCGAGGCCTCCCGCTGCCTCTGAAGAAAAAGAAGCAGTTCGCGCGCGACGTCATCTCCTTCTTCGCTCCGCAGCCGATCAAGAAAACCGGGCCGCTGCATCTCTTGATTCCATAGATCAAGCTGATCGGCGACGGCATCGGCAAAGCCGTTCTCGCGATCTCTGCTATCAGCCCGCCAGAACGGGCTCATGCCCCATCCCGTCGTCGCCGGAATGACCTCCACCTCGCTGTCGCCGATGGACTGAATCTGCCAGAGCCTGGAGCCGAGAACGAAGCGGTCGCCGGCGCGACGCTCCCACACAAACTCTTCGTCCAGCTCGCCAAGAAGCGTTCGCTCTCCGCCGCTCAATCGCAGTTTATAAAGGCCCCGTTCCGGAATCGTTCCTCCTGATTGATACAGCTGAAGCCGCGCTCCGGGCGCAGGCAGGAGCGAATCGGAACCCGCAGCGTTAAGCGAAGCGCGCAGGCCCGAGAAAGGAAGGCCCTGAAAACGTCCCTGCAGCATCTCAAGCGTCAGGTCAAAATGACGCCGATCCAGTTTATGATACGTATCGGATCGTCGAAGCAGCTCAAAGGCGCGCTCTATGTTCAGGCTATGCCCGGCGGCCTCGGCCTCACAGGCCATCGAGATCAGAACCTGTGCAAGCAGATCAAGCGGAGAAGAAGGCGGCCGGATCGGCTCAAGCCGCCTTTGATCGACTAACCGTCGCAGCACAACGCCGTTTACAAGATCCATGCTGTGCAGCGGGTACAGCGTGCCTCGCGAAACCTCGCCCGGACGATGCCCCGCTCTTCCCAGGCGCTGCATCGCCGAGGCCACCGACGAAGGGCATTGCAGAAGCAGTACCTCATCGAGCTCGCCGATGTCGATGCCCAGCTCAAGCGACGAAGTGGCGACGACGCAGCGCAACCGCCCGGCCTTGAAGGCCTCTTCTACGGCAAGCCGGATCTCACGCGAAAGCGAACCGTGATGCGCAAAGGCGACCGGCTCGACGGTCATGCCTTCTTCTGCCTGCTTCTGATGCAGATCGTTCACAAGAGCGGCCACACGCTCAACGACGCGACGGCTTTCCGTAAAACATAGAATACGAGTGCCCGCCTTTATCTTTGCATAGATCTCAGCACCGAGTGCATCCCATACGGTTTCGGCCGGCGTATCAAGAGGCCCGTCGGCGGCGGGATTCCAGATCACCTTGATATCCAGCTCAGCGCGAGCCGGGCTTTTTTCATAAAGCAGCTGAACGGGGCGACGCTCTTCGCCCTGCCATCCGCCAAGATACTGGGCGATGCGATCGGGGTCGGCGACCGTTGCTGAAAGTCCGATGCGCTGCAGAGGTCCGGCTAACTCTTCCAGACGTTCGATGGCCGTCATCAGATGAGCGCCGCGAAGGCCCGGAGCGATGGCGTGAATCTCATCGACAATGACCGCTCGAAGCCCGTTTAACATCAGGCCGGCCGTCCCCGAAGCGAGCAGAAGGTTCAGGCTTTCGGGCGTAGTGATGAGGATCTCAGGCGGATGACGCCGCATGCGGTTTCGTTCGGACTGCGGGGTGTCGCCGCTTCGCGTAACGACGCGGATCTCGGGCATGGCGAGTCCGGCATTCTCAAACTCCGAATGAAGCTCTTCAAGCGGCAGAAGCAGGTTACGTCGGATGTCGTTATTCAGCGCCTTGAGCGGCGATACGTACAGCAACCGCGTCGTGCCTGATGCAAGACGTTCGGTAACGAAGTCATTGATGAACGAATAGAAGGCGGCAAGCGTCTTGCCCGAGCCCGTCGGCGCCAGGGCCAGCAGATGGCGGCCCGAGGAAGCGACAGGCCAGACCATCTCCTGGATCTCCGTCGGACTCCCGAAGCGCCGGGCAAAATACTCGCGAAGCAGCGGATGGAATCCGGCTGCGCCGCCCATTTACTTCCCGTAGACGTAGTTCAGGCGCATGTACACGCCCGGATTGTCGTGTATATAGTGCAGCATGCCGTTGCGGCTGATGCGGTATACCTGACAGGTCGTTTTTGTACGGAAGGTTAACGTCGAGGTGAAGCCTTTCTGGAAGTTATAGATCTCACCGCAGAAATCTCCCCAGGCAAGCGTTTCTATCGTACGGCCCCCGTGCAGCACGTCGACCTCGCCTCGTTTGATGATGAAGACGTCGTCGAAATTGCTGCCCTCGGTAATAAGATCGCGACCGCCAGGAATCTCCTCTTCTTCCATGAGGATTTCCATGCTCGTCTTTTGAGCCGACGTCATGCCGCGAAAGAAGCGCGAATTGGACAGCGTCTCCCACGTTCCGGTACGTCGGATCTGGTTGAGCTTCTCGAACTTCTCCATCAGGTCGGTTCCGCGAATAAAACTCAGAAATCGCGCCTTCTCGATCGTCAGAGCCTGCACGTCGGTTTCGGCTACGACGTCGGCGCTGCGCAGCGTATCGAGAATGAGCGACGCCTCGCCGAAATACTCGTAGGTGCCGTAGCGCTTCGTGACGTTCTCTTCTTCGAAGCTTTCCTGTTCCATACCTTCGACGCGAACGTTACCCGAAAGCAGAATGAAGAACTTATCGCCCGCCGTATCTTTGCGAATGATCACGTCGCCGCGTTTATACAGCTCTTTGTCGGCGATCGTAAGGAACTCTTTCGCTTTCGCTATGGGGAAGTTCTTGAAAATATCGACGTTCGCAAGGGCATCCAGGATGCGATAGGCCTCTTCATGGGGCGGCGTTTTCACGACGGGATAGAGGGTGTTCTCGATACCGAATTTCGCAAGCGTGAGATGTGATTCCGGCGGCATGGACTTGCGCGAGATATGATAGACGGTGATCTTCTTCTGCACCTCTTCGGGCAGCGTCGACAGATAGTCGACTCGAGTATGCAGCGGCGGAATGCCCGCCTCATGATAGATGATATCGTAATGCCAGGGGAAGTCGAGCAGATCGCGATAGCGGCTTTCGGTCAGCACTCCGTTATCAAGAAGCTCCTTGAATTTATCGGGATCATTCAGGTGATCCGACGAATAAATGAAGGACTGATCCTGAAACTGAAATTCGAAGCTGAGAGACGGAATCGAATGCAAGGCATAGTTGAAACGGAAGGCCGCTCCGTTGATGATATACGTTTTACCGATAACGACGGGAACGAAGTCAAACAGCGTATACAGCTCTTTGATGGGAATCTGCGTCAGCGCATGATATTTGCGAATGAACGAGTGCATGACCGTTACGGTCGTGAAGATCGTAATCTTACCCTCTTCGAGGATCTTCTGGAACGTGCCGGCGTCATGGTCGGCATGGCAGTGCGTGAGGATGACCGTATTGATCAGCTTCGGATTCACGTTGGAGCGACGCAGCCATTCCGTCGAATTCACAGGCGGATCGACCATCACGCCCTGATGATTGATCCACATGATGAAGCCCGACGTGTTATCGTCGGGGTCAAAGCCGTGACTGGGGCCGAGACAGGTAACGCCGAGCAGCGGCGGCTGATATGGCTCGGGCATGCGTTCGCCCGTATCATAGATGATGTTGTAGCCGACCTCACCCGGTAGGTCGGTCTTTTTATTCCAGTCGGAGTCGTGCACCTCGAAGTTGCCGTCGTCTCTCTTCACGATCGTGACGTTATTGAAGCGCACCTGATTGTCTTTGAAGATGACGAAGCGCACAAGGTCGTCCATCTCGCGGTTTCCGCGGAAGTAGTCGATCTCGGCCTTCATATTCGGGAAGCCGAAGCTCTGCTCACCGTTCGCATAGTCGGATTTCAGATCGAGCTCTTCAGGGCCGAAAATGGCCTCGTTGAGAACGATGCGGAACTGCTCGCGCTGTTCCTCAGTACAGACGACATAGGTCTTTTTCTGGCGCAGGAAGTGGTTGTAGTAGATCGGGAATTCAAGCTCGGCGACAGAAATGCCCTTCGAGACATGGAAAAACTGATTCGGAAGCACGAAAATGAAAGGCGTACTCCTCGGAAGCATCATCGTATCTTTGATCGTCTCAGGCGGCGAGCCGATCTGAATATACCCGACAGAGGTTTCGAGCAGGTATCCGCCCCGCGGAAGCGTTGTATATGGTTCGGTCAGAATGATCTTCGACATAGGCCTCTCACGGAGAGATTGTGATTGATACGCCTGAAATTGACTGTATTTAGGTTCTGTATATTATCGGACTACGAGATGCGGAAAACGACGGCAATCCTTTTTTTTAATATGCTGGCAGCGGCCTGCTCTTCCTCGAACTCTGATCCGAAAATACAGGCGCAGGTGGGAGTAGCACTGGGCCACAGCCATCCGCTGAGCATGAGATTTGCCGATCTGGAGGCCGGTCAGAGCGCCTTTGTGCTCGAAGAGTCCGCCGGGCACCGGCATGAGCTGCGGCTCAATGCCGAACAGAGCGCCCTGCTGCTTATGAAGTTCCCCGTAGCCGTGGAAAGCACCGAAACGGACGCTCATGTGCATCCGGTTACGATTTATGTCGCCGATGATTGAACGGCGTTCCCGCTTTTCGCTGAAACGCCGTTCTCAAAGCCGATTTCTTTCGATTCAGTAGATTACAGGTGCTTTTCGAGGACCTTTTTCAGATGGTCTTTTGGCAGAAGCCCGACGATGCGGTCCACCGGTTTGCCGTCTTTGTAAAGAACCATGGTCGGAATCGCAGAAATGCCGAGAGACGAGGCGACAGAGGGGTTCTCATCTACGTTGATCTTGCGGAACTGTACCGTACCCATCTCGTTGGAAAGCTGCTCCACGATCGGGGAAAGCATGCGGCACGGCCCGCACCACTCCGCCCAGAAGTCCACGAGAACCAGTCCCTTCGATGTTTGATCTGTAAATGTATCGTCTGTAATTGCGGTTACTGCCATTTGTTATCTCCTGTTTCTCCTTCCTCAGCGGCAAGGAGGACGTCCATCGCTTTTCGCGGGCCCATCTGCCCTTTTGCCGGTCGTGGCCGTCAGTTCTATCAGGTCGATTTCGCTCGCCCGATAGTTAGAAAATAATAAGAGGAGGGCCAGCTGCCACTCTTTTTCTATACCCATAGGGGGTAAATGGATTCAGGGACTATTTCTTCTCCTGTTTCTTCTTCTTTAAAATGTCTTCGACCGTGGCTTTCATCGACGTCAGGTTCAGCTCGTTTTTGCTCTGCTCTTCGGGATTGCCGGCAAAAGAATAGATCATCTTCAACATCTCAAGCAGCTTGATCGCCTTCTGTAGATCCCCGACGTCCTTGCCCGCCATTTCGTATTTCTGCCGGTATTCGCGGGCCGCCGTGCTCGCCGTATCGATCAAAAGGTCGAGATGATCCCTGCTCTCGGCATAGCCCGGCTCGCCGGGGTTCTTAGTTCGCTCAAAAAGCTTGAAATCCATAAAAACAAAGGCCAGAAGCGAGAGATTCATATAGAGCTCGGCGAAATACCAGCGGTACTTGCCCGTTCCCTCGGCCTCCTTCGTCATATCAAGAACCTGACGGAAGCCATCGATCAGGTTCAGTCTCTTTTTAGGATCAAGAAGCACAAACTGATCAAGCACCTCCTGATTCTCGGTCAGGGTCATGTCGCTGACGGCGCCGGTCAGTTTAACCAGGTCGGCCAGGGCGTTTGAGACCTCTTTTCGAGCCGTGCTGATATTCGTATCGCTGCGCAGATTCTGTATCTTCTGTGAAAAGGCATCAAGTCGTATATACAGAGTCGACTTCTGCAAGGATAGCATGGCCTGGCGGATCTTCACATACGGGGCCATGGCCGCATCCTGCTTCAGAACTCCATTCAACATGGAATGCTCTCTCGACAGATCGTCCAGTTGTTGTTTATAGGGCTCCGAGATGCGTGTGAAATTCTGACGCTGTTCACGTGTAATGGCCATGGCTTCCTCTGTTTTTCAAGCGAACGCCCTCGCTGAAAAGCTGATTTTCATTGTTTTTTTGAGAACGACGATTTTCCTGGAGATATGTTCTCCACTACGCTATTTATCGGCGGAATCGGCGGCACGGAAATGATCATTATTCTGGTCATTGCCCTGCTTCTTTTCGGTGGTCGCAAGATTCCCGAGCTTGCCCGGGATATTGGATCCGGTATCAAAGAATTCAGACGCAGCATGTCCTCTCCTCTTGAAGAAGAGCAGAAGACCACGCAGGTCGAACAACCGCGTCAGATCGAATACCAGCCGGGCCCGACGACGAAGAAGGCCACCCGGAAAACCTCTCGCAAGGCCTGATCTTGAATGGCTGCATCCGGTAAGAAGCGGAGCAGTCGCAAGACTGCTTCGAAAAAACGTGTCCTGCCTCCTGGAAGAAAGCCCGGCCTGCTACCGACCGGGAATACCCAGGGCTACACCGGCTACACGGCCCGTCCTCCCGAAAACGTCCCCGCAGAGCCAGAACAGAGTGAAAGCTCGTTTACACAGTCCGAGAACTCCGTTTATGAGGAATCTGACCGTGAGCGTTTCATGTCGCTCGGCGATCACCTTGAAGAACTGCGTTTTAGATTACTCTGGATCATCGGCATCCTTGTCGTTACGTCGTCGGTCACAGGCATCTTCATTGAGCGCATCCACAGCTTCTTAATAGCCCCGTATAAGGCCGTAGTAGCTCAACTGCCTGCCACGCAGGCCTCGCCGGGGCTCATTCTCGGCTCGATGTATGGCTCTATCGAGATCTACTTCAAGCTTGCCGTGATGATCGGCTCTCTGATCACACTGCCCATCGCCCTTTCGCTTCTCTGGGGCTTTGTGACGCCGGCAGTCAGCAAAAAGATCGCTCGCATCGGCCATGCCGGAGTCGCCGCATCGACTCTGCTCTTCTGGGGCGGAGTCGTCTTTGCCTATCAATACATCTTTCCGCTCAGTCTTGACATGATGCTCTATACCTTCTTACCCGAAGGAGTGATCGCACAGACGTCGCTTGAGAAGTATTACAGCTTTCTCTTTATGATCGTGCTCGGCTCGGGCATTACGTTTCAGCTGCCCATGGTCGTCGTCGTGCTCGGTGTGATCGGCATCGTGCCGGTCGCCTATCATCAGAAGATCTGGAAGGTGGTACTGCTTGGAATCCTGGCGTTTTCGGGATTCTTCACTCCACCTGATCCGTTCAGCCTCTTTGCACTGGCTCTGCCGCTCTGGGCGCTCTATGCGATTTCGGTCGGTATCGTCTGGCTGATTGAAAAGGGTCGCAGGCGTAGAGATAAAGAGAGAGCTAAAGAGATGGCGCAGTCCGACGCTGCATAAGGCGTCTGGCGACTTCAATTAGCCTGCTCGATATTGCCCTTGAAGGCGACACTTCCTGTGTCGTCAAACCCGCATTACACGGTTAACCGGAATAACCTTTAATTCAAAAGAAAAAGCCGGCCTTTCAGGCCGACTCCTTGCTGTCTTCGGTTTCGCGACTGGCGGCTTTTTTACGGTCGCTCTCTTTTCCGCCTTCCCGGCCGTTCTCTTTACCGTTTTCTTTGCGGTAGATGAGCACCGGGCCTTCCTGCTTCTCGATAACGCCGGGGGTGATGATCACCTGCTCGACGTCTTCGCGGGAGGGGATCTCGAACATAAGATCCATCATGATATGCTCGACGATAGAGCGAAGTCCACGAGCGCCCGCTTCTCGTTCGATGGCCTTCTTTGCTATGGCATCGATCGCTTCATCGGTGAACTTCAGCTTCACGTCTTCCATCTCGAAGATACGTTGATACTGTTTGTAGATCGAATTCTTCGGTTCGGTGAAGATCGTCTTCATCGTCTCGACGTCCAGCTCGGCAAGCGTGGCGACGACGGGAAGACGGCCGACAAACTCGGGAATCAATCCGAATTTCATGAGATCGTCGGGCTGCACATACTTCAGCGTTTCACTGCGCTTCATCTTCGTAGGCAGATCGGCGTCTCCGGGACGGCGATCAAAACCGATGGAACGCGAACCGAGTCTTTTCTCGATAATCTTCTCAAGGCCTACAAAGGCTCCGCCGCAGATAAAGAGGATGTTTTTCGTGTTGATCGTAAGGAAATCCTGATGCGGATGCTTGCGCCCTCCCTGAGGCGGAACGTTAGCCACAGTGCCTTCGATGATTTTCAGAAGGGCCTGTTGCACTCCTTCGCCCGACACGTCACGCGTAATCGAAGGGTTCTCGGACTTACGCGAGATCTTGTCGATCTCGTCGATATAGATGATGCCGATCTCGGCCTGCTTGATATCGTTTGCTGCGTTCTGAATCAAGCGCAGCAGGATGTTCTCAACATCCTCGCCGACATAACCGGCCTCGGTCAGAGCCGTCGCATCGGCGATGGCAAAGGGAACTTTCAGGAGACGGGCGAGCGTCTGCGCAAGCAGCGTCTTACCCGATCCCGTCGGCCCGACCAGAAGGATGTTCGATTTATCGAGCTCGATTTCAGACTTACGGCGGTTCTCGCCGATGCGCTTGTAGTGGTTGTACACGGCGACGGACAGAGCCTTCTTCGCCGCTTCCTGGCCGATCACATACTCGTCGAGAACGTCTTTGATCTCTTTCGGCCGGGGAAGGTTCTTGAATACGTCGCCTTCTTGAATGTCCTGATCGGATTCTTCGGCGATGATTTCGTTGCAGAGCTCAATACACTCGTCGCAGATATAAACACCGGGACCGGCCACAAGCCGCTTCACGGAATCCTGTTCCTTCCCGCAGAAGGAGCAGTGCAGCTTTTCTTTTCCGTTTCCTTTTTTCTTCGTACTCATGAATCCACCCGGTTTTTCTGATCTGCCTTTTTCTATTTCTGGCCTGTTCGCACTCGTGATCCCGGCAATTCAGAGTGGATCACGTCTCCACTCTGAGGTCAAGTAGAAAGTCAGCCGACGGCAGGCTCACGCTTGCGGTTGAATTCGAAAACCGTATCGATCAGTCCGTAATTCTTCGCATCTTCGGCCGACATGTGGAACATACGATCCGTATCACGCTCGATCTGCTCAAGCGGACGCCCCGTATGATGGGCGTAGATGTTGTTCAGTCGGTCCTTGATGTTGATCAGTTCCTGCGCCTGGAGCTCGATATCGCGGGACTGGCCGGTCACGCCCCCAAGCGGCTGATGCATGGCGATGCGCGCATTCGGCAGAGCCGACCTCTTGCCTTTTGTACCGGCTGTCAAAAGCAGAGAGCAGATGTTTGAAGCCTGCCCGATGCAGATGGTCCGGATGTCAGGACGGATGTATTGCATCGTGTCATAGACGGCAAGGCCGGAGGAGATGTATCCGCCCGGTGAATTGATGTAGATGTAAATATCGTTCTGCGGATCTTCGGCTTCGAGAAACAGAAGTTGAGCGATAATGGAATTCGCATATTCGTCGTTGATCGGATGGCCGATGAAGACGATGCGATCGCGCAGCAGCCTGGAATACACGTCGTAAGGACGCTCTCCGCGGGAAGTCTGCTCGTAAATTGTGGGGTAATAAGACATTGTCCTCTCCGGGTCTGGATTCTCGAATCAGTGAAGCAAAGAATGGGCGATCCGTCAAATACGGATCTTGCCCTCTTCGATCAACTTTTTGATGGAGACTTTATCTCCTTTCTTCACCTCGGCGTTCTCATAGAGCCAGTCGAGCGTTTTTTTCACCTTCATCTCGTCGCGCAGGCCGCTTCGCAGGTTTTCGTCCTGCACCATGCGGTCAAGCATCGGACCGTCTTCATAACCGGCCGAAACCAGGCGCTCCCGAATCTCTTTCTCAAGATCGGCGTCGGTTACCTCTATGGATTCCAGACGAGCCGTTTCGTCAATGACCATGCGCGATTTGATATTCTCAAGCGCCATGGCCTCGTACTCCGACTTCACTTCTTCGCCAGTGCGGCCGGTAAGCTGTGCCAGGCCTTCGATAGAAATGCGCTTTCCTTCTTCAATGCCGAGGCGGCGCGAAAGGTTGGCGAGGATGCGCTCCACTTCCGTTTCGACAAGGGCAGTGGGAACGGCAAAGGGGTTCTTCTCGATGATCTGTTTGATCAGCGAGTCCATAGCCCTGCCCTTCAGATGCTCTTCAGCCACTTTAAGGATCTTGCTTTTAATGTCGGCCTTCAGGTCGGCAAGCGTGCTGAACTCACCTGCCTGGGCGGCAAGCTCGTCGTTAATCGCAGGCAGCTCACGTGCGCGCACATCGACCGTATCAAACGAAACGGTGACCTTCTTACCGGCATAGCGGCGATCGGGAAAGTTCTTCTCGACGTCGACTTCATAGCTATGCGCGTCGCCGACCTTCTTGCCCGATACGGCCTCTTTCAGTCCGGGAAAGATCTCATCTTTAGCCGTATCGAACTCAAGCTCGGAATTCTTATATAACTCTTTTTTACCCTGAGCGATCTGAAGATTCAGAGTAACGACATCGCCTTCAGAAACGGGTTGCCCTTCGCGCGGCACCATGATGACGTTCTGTTCCTGAATCTTTGTCAGCACAGGCTCATAGAGCGCCTCTTCGAACTCAGGCTGCTCCTGTTCGACCTTTAACTTCTTGTATTTTGCGAGCTTGATCTCGGGAAGGAATTCGTATTCGGCCTCAAACTCAGCGCCTTTGCCGGGCTCGAACTTCTCAAGCTTGAAGGAAGGGCGGCTTACGGGCGACGGATCAAGCTTTTCGACCGTATCGTTATAGGCATCGATAACAAGGATGTTGGCGGCGTCTTCAATAACGCTATCGCCAAGATGCTTCTTCACCAGATCGATCGGCGCCTTGCCGGGCCTGAATCCTGGCAGTTTTACCTTGGACGCCGCCTTCACATAGGCCTTCTCATAGGCGCCTTCGATATCGGCGGCCGTAGCCGTAAACGTAACGACGGCCTGTGTGTCGGATTTCTTCTTAACTTTGTATTCCATGCAGGTTCTTTCCGTGAAATTGGTGAAATAGAGACGCCTTTTGAGGTCTTAACGTGTGATGGTTAGCTTTTCGAAAGCACCGACAGCTACAATTAAAAAACAGCGGCAGAATTGCGCTCATCACGTGTACCCGCTCTCTTTAAACGGCAATAATGAGGCAGAAATGAGAAAGGCCGGATAACCGGCCTTCATATTCATCGATTCTTTTTTAATCGCTTCTTCCAGACCCTTGCGAGTCTGTAATGAGCGGGAAACGGGATTTGAACCCGCGACCCCCTCCTTGGCAAGGAGGTGCTCTACCGCTGAGCTATTCCCGCATGGTTTTGCGAGCGAAGGGACTTGAACCCCCACACCTTACGGCACCAGAACCTAAATCTGGCGTGTCTACCAGTTCCACCACGCTCGCTTCGCTCGCAGTGCAAACTGATGATCAACACTTTTCATCATGTGTTTGCGATCAATCCTTTTTCAGATCCATCACATTCACTTCCTGAAAAAAATCAGGATGGGCGAACGACGGGGATTGAACCCGCGACCACCAGAGCCACAATCTGGCGCTCTACCACTGAGCTACATCCGCCATGTCGGTCTCGCGCCAGGGAGGAGTCGAACCCCCGACCCACTGCTTAGAAGGCAGTTGCTCTATCCTTCTGAGCTACTGGCGCCTTCGGGATGATAGGATTTGAACCTACGACCCTCTGGTCCCAAACCAGATGCGCTACCCCTGCGCTACATCCCGCTCTTACAGTCAATTCCGGCCCGGGCGGCGCTCCGTCCACCAAAAAACAAATGCATCCTGCAAATTGCCGCCACCGCCGATATTGAAAAAGATATGAGATCCTTTCCTTTATGGGACGCCATCCGAAAAGACCAGGAAAGCCCGCTTCAGAAGGAGCTCGCCGTCATGCGCGAGATTCCTCTTTTCGATAGCATTCCACAGAAAGGTCTTCGCGTCATTCGTGATCAATGCCACATGCGCCAGTTCAAAGACGGCGAGCATATCTTTCGCGCTACGGAGCCCGGCGTCGGCATGTATATCATTCTCGAAGGCCGCGTACGCGTGTATTCGGCGCGAAGCGGACGCGAAGAGACGCTGGCCGAGCTCGAGCACGGCGACTTCTTCGGAGAACTGGCCCTTCTCGAAGAAACGCCGCGTACGGCATCGGCCGTCAGCGACGGTTACAGCCGCATGCTGGGCTTCTTTCGCCCCGATCTCGACGTCATCATCAAACGGAATCCAAGGCTATCGAATCTACTGCTGCTCAATATCGCCCGTGTTACAGGACGCCGCCTGATCACGACGACGGAAATCCTGGACCATGCGCTAAAAGAACTGAATCAATTGCGCGAAAAGGAGCAATGATCGATGGATCTTCACGATAAAAAAATGGATCTTGCGACGCATGGCGTTCGCATCCTCTTCTTCGCTCTGGTCATCGTCTTCCTGGCGTCCCTGCTTTACGGGCTGAAAGAGCTGGCCGTTCCGTTCAGCATCGCCTTTCTGCTTTCGATCTTCCTTAACCCCGCCGTCGATTTTTTCGAAGGTCTGGGTATCAATCGCGTGCTCAGCGTCATGGTCGTACTGCTTCTGCTTGTCGGCGGCGTCTACGTCATCCTTGCGCTGCTTATACCACCGCTGACGGCAGAGGCGCAGAAATTCGCGGCAGAGCTTGGCCAGCTTGCGAACATACTGCCCGATCTGATTCAGTCGGCTCGTGAGAAGCTTGAATTCATTCTTCCCGATACGTATCGCACGATTAAGATCGACATCCCCTGGCTTGTTGATCTTGTTCTGGGCCCGGTCAAAGATAGCAACCTGCTTGCTTCGATTCCGAACCTGATCACCTATTCGATTATTACGCCTATCGTTCTTTTTATCTTTCTGTTACAGGGAGACGAGATCTTTCGCGGAGTGATGGCGCTCGTGCCCAATCGCTTTTTCGAGATGACGCTTCTGATCACGCATCAGATCCGTTACGGCATCGTTTCGTATTTAAAGGGGCTTTCCATTCAGATCGCTATTCTCTCGTGCATCTTTATTCCTGGATTCTGGATCATCGACCTGCCCTATGCTCCGGTACTTGCTCTTTTCGCCGCCGCCGTGAACATCATCCCTTATGTCGGTCCTGCTATGGGGGCCGCTCCCGTAGTCGCCGTCGCTCTGCTCACGGGAAACGGCCTTTTACTGCCCGCCTTGATCGTCATCGGCATCGGCCAGGGCGTCGACAACGCCTTCACGCAACCCGTCGTGCTTGCGCGATCGGTCGATGTGCATCCGATTGTTGCCGTACTCGCCGTGATCACCTTTCAGCAATGGATGGGATTCGTCGGCATGGTAATAGCGCTTCCTCTGGCCGGGATCATGGTGATGACCATTCAGACGATGTACAGGTCGTTGAAATCGTTCGGCGTAATCTGATCAGCTGCCTCAGATCTGGAAATCGACCCGAGGCCTCTTTACCTTCGGACGAAAGCGAAAGAGATAACGGCGATAGAGGTCGTAGGCCCGACAGATGTAATCCTCGGACGACGTGTAGCGTACAATAGCGCAGAGAAACTCGTAGGTTTCCCGGCCTTCTTCGTGAAGGGCGGCAGCCTTTACGTCTTTTAAAACGGTGCGAATCTTACCCATAAAGACGGCGCGCATGGTCGGATCGTAGCCGCCTCTGTTATACCTGAACGGCGATAGCTCGTTCAAGAATCCCTTCGCGTAAAAGTAAAAGGAATCTACGTCATTTTTGATGCGCTCTCGATCCCGCAGTGAGAAGGTACTCAGATAGGTCCAGAGCAAGGTCAGGACAGCCGAATCCTGACGCGAGATGCCGTCTCGTCTTGCCTCTCTGTAGAAATCGGAATCCATACAGTACCGGATGTAATCCATCCAGGAGTGCAGAGTTTCGTCGACGGAGTGGATAAGACGATTTTCGGGAGTCGCCTGTAGCTGGAGTTCCCGTGCCATCTGATTTGAAGCAGATCACATTTTTCACCGGGGACAAGATCTTTTTTTATGCGGACATAAAAAACGCAATCGAGCCGACGTTCCGACAGAAAAGCCCGGATCAAAAAGGACGACCACTTGCAGGAGGCGACAGAATCCGGGAAATCTCTGCTCTGTTTTTTCTTGTGTCCGTTCTCAGATCGAAAAAACAATCCAATCAGGGCGCAGCCCGAAAGCAGATGCTGAGCAGATACGATCTGTCATGTGATCTGCAAGAAAGGAGAGAGAGATGGATGCAATGCTTGAACATGAAACTCTGATCGCCGACGTGCGGGCACGGGAGATCATCGATTCCCGTGGGAATCCCACCGTCGAGGTCGAGGTTCTACTGGAAAACGGCGTAGTCGGACGTGCTGCCGTTCCGTCCGGCGCTTCTACAGGCGACTACGAAGCGGTGGAGCTGCGTGACGGCGACAGCAAGCGCTTCCTCGGCAAAGGCGTGATGAAGGCCGTCGAGAACGTCGAGAGCACAATCGGACCGGCTCTGATCGAAGAAGGCGTGAGCGCTCTGCGACAGAAAGAACTCGACCTGCGTATGATCGAGCTCGACGGAACTGAAAACAAAAGCCGCCTCGGCGCCAATGCCATGCTGGGCGTCAGCCTTGCCTCCGCACATGCAGCGGCAAAATCATTGAAGATTCCTCTGTACCGCTATCTTGGCGGTCCGATGGCCGATACGCTGCCCGTTCCGATGATGAACATCATCAATGGCGGCGCTCATGCCGACAACAACGTGGACTTTCAGGAATTCATGATCATCCCCGTCGGTTTCACTTCGTTTAAAGAAGGGCTGCGCTGTGGCGCTGAGATCTTTCATAACCTGAAAAAGGTGCTTCACGATAAGGGTCTGGCCACATCGGTCGGCGACGAAGGCGGATTTGCTCCGAACCTTGGTTCCAACGCCGAGGCCGTCGAGGTCATCCTCAGCGCTATCGAAAAGGCAGGCTATCGTCCCGGCGAAAACGTGCTCATCGGTCTTGATGTGGCCTCGTCGGAATTCTACGATCGCGAGAAGAAAACCTATCAGGTGGAAGGCAAGTCCCTGGATTCGGCCGGTATGGTCGAGTTCCTGGCAGGCCTTGCGGCAAAATACCCGATCCGCTCGATTGAAGACGGGCTCGACCAGAGCGACTGGGAAGGCTGGAAGCTTCTCAACTCGAAACTGGGCTCGAAGATTCAGCTTGTAGGCGACGACCTGCTCGTTACGAATCCGACCCGACTGCGCCGCGCCATCGAAGAAAAGAGCTGCAACTCCATTCTGATCAAGGTGAACCAGATTGGAACGCTGACCGAAACGCTTGAGACGATCTCTCTCGCACAGCGCAACAATATGACCTGCGTCATCTCGCACCGCTCGGGCGAAACCGAGGATACGACGATCGCTCATATTGCCGTGGCCACGCGGGCCGGTCAGATCAAGACGGGTTCGATGTCTCGCACCGACCGTATCGCTAAATACAACGAGCTTCTTCGCATCGAAGACGATCTCGACGTATATGCCGTTTATCCGGGCGATAAGGCATTCTATAACCTCGGTCGCTGAAATCTGAGTGCCGGGCTTCGGCCCGGCGCAACAGCCCGGTATTTACGATGAGTTTACGCGAACGCATACGGGCAATTCTGCTCTCGCCGGCACCGCCGCTTTTCGCGCTGATCTGGCCTGCCATCGCCGTCTTTCTCTATCTGTCGTTTCTCGGTGATGCCGGATATCTGACCTACAGAGATCGCAAAAACGAGCTGGAACATCTTCAGGCCAGCATCGACGATCTGAAGCAGGAATACAGAGATCTGAACGATCGTTTTCTGTATGCCGACGATACGCCGGCGATCACGCGAAGCGAAGAGATCGTGCTCTTCAAGTTCGAGAATCTGCCCGCTCGCATTCCGACGTCGACCGACTCGGTCAGCTCCATCGAGAAGAATCGGCTCTTTTTCCTCTTTCTGGCCGTCTTTATCGAGCTCGGAGCGGTGTTGCTCTACCTGAAACGCAGAAAAACCGAGGTCTGATACGGTTTTTTCTTTCCGTGCGGTGGCCTTATCTTTTCCCTGATCCCATGCAGGAATTCCTCACGAATCCCGTTGGCCGGGACCTCGAAGAAATCGTAAAAGAATTTTCCCCCACGCGAGCCGCGATCGAGAAGAACTTTCTCGAGAAGCGCCATGTGTATCTGTGGGGAGCGGTGGAGGATTCTTCCGCCCGTTACATCGTAGAACGCCTTCTCTATCTTGAAAGCGTCGATCCTGGAAAGGACATCACACTTTTCATCAACAGCCCCGGTGGCGTGATCACATCGGGCATGTGCATCTATGATACGATGAACATGATCTCGTCAGACGTTTCCACCGTTTGCATGGGACTGGCTGCCAGTATGGGCGCCCTGCTTCTCTGCGGAGGAACAAAGGGCAAGCGCTATGCCTGGCCGCACAGCCGCATCATGATACACCAGCCGCTAATCTCGGGGCAGATCGTCGCTCCGGCCGTTGATATCAAGATCCACGCCCAGGAAATCAAGAAGACCCGCGACGAGCTGAACCGCATCATCGCCGAGGCAAGCGGTCGCTCCATCGAGCAGGTCGAGCGTGATACGGATCGCGACAACTACATGAATACGAAAGAGGCCATCGAATACGGCCTGATCGATGCCGCCTTTCCAGGCTACTGACTGGCCGTTCAGACATTGAGCGCCGGAAATTGATTGGCCGGTCGGCCACAAGAACTGCGCCTGGAGTCGTATGCAGGATACGACTCCAGGTCGTCGCATCCTGTCGTCAAAAAAGAACCGCCTGACTTGCTTGCAGAATTAGCCGAGTTTTTCGAAAAGCGCCACTACTTCGTCGGCCGTCGTCGTTGCAGCTACGGCATCGCGAAGGTTTTCCTGATTGAAGGCGCGGGCGATGGCGGCCAGCGTCTTGATATGGCGATCGAAATCGTTGCGAGAAAGCAAAAGCAGCACGACGATACCGACGGGACGATCATCGACCGCTTCAAAAGGAAGCTTCTCATTCAATATGGCAATGGAAGCGAGCATGCCCTCAATATGCTGCGTGGAGCAATGAGGGATGGCGATGCCCGAGCCGATGCCTGTCGACATCGAACGCTCGCGATCAAGAAGCGCCTCAAGGATCTTCTCGCGCTTGTTCACAAATGCCGTACCGGCAAGTGTGCGATCCATCAGGTCTTCAAGCAGCGCATATTTATCTGCCGGAGATTCAGAGTAATGGAAGATACGATCCGCTGGAATAATGTCTTTCAGGTTCATAACGTTTAAAACATGGCTCGCCGGAAGAATCGGTGAAGCGGAGCCGAAAGCCAGTCTTGCAGAACAAAAAAGGCCGCTGAAGGCCAGAGAATTGCGGTCTCTCCGGAATGAAACCAAAACGAGAAAACATGAGACGGTAGAAAGAGAAAAAAGAACAGCAATCCGGCGAGGACGGGGCGTACATACCCCGGATAGCGGCTGCGAAACGGCATGCTGAAATACAGAATGAGCAGGGCGATATACGGGCCTGTAAGTATGGACAGAAGTCGATCGCCCTCGCCTGAAAGCGATAGCGTCGCTCCAAGGCCGGCGACAATGCCGACGATTTCCAGCAGATGGCCCGACTCCCGCCAGACCATATAAGCTGCCGGAATCAAGGCCAGATACGGCATCCGCTCAAATGGAGCAGGCCCGGAGAAAAGCCAGAAAGGATGCGGATCGGTCAGACCGAAGGCAACCCCTGCCCCCCCTCCGATCAAAACGATAAGGATAAGCGGATGCCGGTAAGGATAGCCGACAAATAGCGATCCCGGAAGAAACAGGAAGAGAGCAAGCAATGTCCAGAGAACAAGACCCGCAGTACCGGGAGGCAGCAGATAGATGGCGTACAGATAGATGCCGGCGCCGTGCAGAAGAACGCTTCCTCGCTGATCCTGCGCAGTGAGCCTGTACTGTAGAAGCACCATCGCAAAGAAGAGAAGCTGGCCCGCACGACCGATCAGATCGTCACCAAGCAGCCACTGAGAAACGGCCCAGAAGAAAACACCCGGTAGCAGGTAAAAGAAAAGATACTGCAACCGGCTCACTTAAGGCCTCCGATCATGGACGAAAGCGGAATGTTCGCCTCGCAGACGAGTTCGCATAACCCGCATTGAAAACAGCTACGGCGATCAAATCGCCTCTGATCAAAAATTAGAGAAAGCGGGCGGGCATCGACAGGGCAGATATCGTTACAGGCCCGGCATCCCGTACAGGGGATCTGCCCTTTCATGCTGCGAAAGCGATAGAACGCTGCATGTCGTTCGATGGCGATGGAGAAGCTGGCAAGGAAATCGGCGCTTTCGTTGCGCTGGCCAGGCGCCTCCCAGCCGTCCGCGGGCAGACGATCAGCGAAGACATCGGCCGGAACAGAGCCGTTAGGCAAAAGGGCAACGGTATCCTTTCTGCGCAAAAAGTCACGAAAAACGACCGGCCGATGTGTAAAGGGCTCGCCGTGAAATAGAGCTCGTATGAGGCCATGAACGACAGGAGGAGCAAGATACACCACACCGTCTTCAAGCCAGCTCTGTGGACTGCGCAGTTCCCGTGAACGCAATGCCTTTTTGATCAGGACGGCGGGTTGCAATAGCCGCGCATGAAAGAAATCCGTTCGGTCGCTGACCGTCTGCGTTCTGAAGATATGAACACCAGGGAAAAGGCCTCGCAGCAAATCTTCGAGATGAAGTCGTTCCACTCCCTGGCCTGCGAAAACCGACTTCCAGTAAAGCGGCAGCTCGGCATCGGCCTCAGAGACAACAAAGGCCCGCAGCTTTCCTGATTTCGCTCCCTCGATGGCCCTGCGTATCGCCGACGACAATGGAACAGGCGATTCATCCAGATAGAAAAGACCATGAGCGTCGCAGAAATCCAGAAAGGCCTGCATATTCTCGAACTGCGGCTGCGTATCGATCCGCACCGCATGCAGGGCGCCTGAAACTCGAATGCGAATCACGTCATCAGAATGCAAATCAGCGGCACCGGCCAGCGGAGCAAGCAGCGGAAAGCCCTGCGCTCTGGCCAGGACCTCGCCTACCTGCACACGACGCGGGAATTCCCCCTCAGGCACATAGGTTATCGCCTCGCGCTTCAGTGGAAGCAGCAGCCTGGGGGGAATATGAAGGTTGACGAATTCCCTTTCAGCGATACGGAATTCCGGAAGAACCGGCGATCGGCTGAAAAAAGAAAGCGGCAGGATCATGCCGGTAGTTTCGTCGTCGGCTTCTTGATGGTATAGATCTCGTCTTTGATGGGCAGCTCTTTCTTAAGATTCTTGATATAAGGAAGCAGATCGCCCAGCGCCTTATAATGCTCGCAATTCGGCATCATGCGACGAGCAACGGTGAAGTATTTGTAAAGCTTCTCTTCTCCGGACCGTTTCGACCACATCTTTTTGTTGCAGCGAACCCGCAGGATGTATTTATCCTGATCGGCTTCGTACTGGCGAACGACGATGCAGTGTGCGCAGTTGGCGCAGTAGACTTTATCTCCAGCAGACATTCAGCTTCTCCACTCCCCGCAGGGATTTTTTTCAACGCGTGTACTCAGAATCAAAAAAAGGATGGTCGCAATACGGTCAAACGGAAAACGGGCCGGCTACCGCGCAAAGAACTTCTTCTGAATATAATCCTGCACGTGTCCGATGGCCGGGTCGTCCGGATCTTCAAAGATGACCCCGAAATTCTTTCCGCTGGCCCGGCTGACCACAACGGACGCCTCAATATAGCGGTCTTCAAGACGAAAGCTCAGGATCAATCGGTCGCCAGGGTAAAGCGGCATGCGCGCCGTCAGACCGATCCCTCCCGTTCCCAGATCGATCAGGTCGGCCGGATGTGTGGCCGACTCTCCTGCCATGCGAAACTCCGCTTCTATACGAACGGCGATTCGTGCATTACGCCGCTTCTGCTTCGAAGGATCGCGCAGCTGCGCATCGCTGGTGAAATCAGGCATGATGTAAAGAGCAAGACGCCTTCCGGGAATGCAAGAAATTTTCGTGCACGCCCGGCTTAGAGTCGATCCTGCAGCTCTCCTGAGTTTCAGGATGGGACGGGCTCATCCCATCAATCGTGAACGACGACCTCTTCTTTCTTCTGGAAAAGGCGCATATCAAAGCGAGCATTGATCTGCATGCGTTCAAGAATATTGCCGACAGAGATGTAGAGGAATCCGGCCGAATAGATCAGCATGAAAGGAATGATAAAAGGTTTCTCATAGGCCCATGCAAAGTAAGCGGTCACCAGGCCATAGATGCCCATCAGAAGCTCGCTGAAAACCAGCGTATCAAGCGGCTGACGGTACATAGCACGCTCTTTCACCACATCCTTTTTCGACTCGATGCGGTATTTCGGCGTGCGCATGAAGGCCGATTTCTTGCCCATCAGAGCCTCGATAAAGGCCTTTGTGTTCGAGATGGCGATGCCGGTTCCGATCATCATGAGGATGGGAATCCAGATAATGCGACGCTTCCAGTTCTTGTAAAGCTCGCGCTGTGAATAGATGTAGAAAAACGTGGGGCCAAGCGTGGAAAGGCTGAGCACGGTAGCGGCAAAAAACAGCACCGCAATCGAAACGCTGTTCAGCTTGAACGACGTCCAGCGATCGACAAGCAGCAGAGGCAGCGAAAGCAGGATGTTGATCACCATCAGCGGATGCACGGAGTAGTTCAGAAGATGTGTGATGGCCTCGGCCTTGATCTTCTTGCTGAACGATGAGCGCAGGATGCGCGGCACCAGCTTCACAGCCGTCTGAATCGAGCCTTTGCACCAGCGGAATTGCTGCGATTTGAAGGAGGCAATCGTCGAGGGAAGCTCTGCCGGATTCACGATGTCGGTGAAATAGCGGAATCTCCAACCGGCCAGCTCGGCACGGTACGAAAGATCGAAGTCTTCGGTCAGCGTATCGGCCTGCCAGTTGCCTGCATCATAGATGCACTGACGTCGCCAGATGCCGGCCGTGCCGTTGAAGTTCATCCACATACGGCCGCCGTTTCGAGCGACCTGCTCGACGACAAAATGTCCGTCGATACCGAACGATTGCGCCATCGTCAGCATCGAGTAGTCGTCGTTGATGTGACCCCAGCGGGTTTGCACCATACCGACGTCGGGCTCTGCAAAATAGGGGATGGTTTTAATGAGAATATCGGGAGCAGGCAAGAAGTCGGCATCGAAGATAGCGATGAATTCAGATTCGCTCTTCTCCATGCCGGCCTTGAGGGCGCCGGCCTTGTGTCCGGTGCGGTCCGTACGATGCAGATGTTCGATTCGGTAGCCCTGCGCCTTCAGAGCACGGACGATGCCCGAGACCTTATCTTTCGTTTCGTCGGTGGAATCGTCAAGCACCTGAATATGCAGCTTTTCCTTCGGCCACTGGATTTTCAGGGTGGCATCAATCAGACGATCGACGACGTAGAATTCGTTGAAGATGGGCAGCTGAACGGTTACGTCGGGCAGGTTGGCCGGCTTCACGCGCTTCAGGTCGATGGGCTCGTGGTCGACGTTGGAGTAGCAGTAATCACGGTTCTTACGATAGAAGTAGACCATGATGTAGGTGTGAATACCGAAGACGAAAAGAGCGATAATATCGATGCTATATACAGTGATAAGCAGGATGGCAAGAATATCTGTCATATTGGTTCCTGTAAGTTGAGACGAGATCTCTGTTACCGATCTGTCAAATTTTTTCTCGAACCATTCGCGTCAAACCCGAAAAGTCCGGACGATCGTGCATGCCCGTTTCCTACGACGCACCCAAATCAACGACAAGAAGCGTATGCCCGCGGTATTCGCGCTGTGTCATGCCGTGCTCAAAGAGCCATTGCTCGATTTCGGTGTTGGAGAATCGCACGGTGGCCGGAGCCTGCACGGCAAGCAGCACACGGGTGGATCGCCCTTCGAGTTCCGTCCGCAGCTTCAACAGAAACTCTTCCATATGCAAACAGATGCCATCCGAGTTCCAGAAGCTGTAAGGAACATCAAGGAAGGCCACTCCGCCCTGCTCTGCGATTACAGGGGCCATGCGTCTGAAGTCCTTTTTATGAAAGGAGAGGTCGAATCCGGAAAGTTCTTTGATCAAAAAGGCAAAACGTCGCTCGTCGCGCTCCACACAATGAACGGGAGCAAACCCCCGGCTCAATGCCTCAACGGCCATCTGCCCCGAACCGGCACAGAGATCAAAAAATGCACAGGGACGATAGGCTTCAACAAGCTGAAAGAAAGCCTCTTTCATCAGCGATGACGTGAAGTGCCTGTGTCCGTGAAGGGCCGGAGGCAGGGCGATCTTGCGTCCGCGAAAGGAGCCCTGCTGCACGGCAACATGCGTGGTGCGATCCGGCGAAAGCGCCATTAGAGATGCTTCCGGGCAAGAGATACCCGCTCCTCTGATCGTCGATTCGCCGCCTGACGCTTCTTCGCTAGCGAAGCGATATGGCTGCGAATCAGAAGGGCAAGCACGGCTCCCCCCAGGGCGGAGCCGAGAACGATCTCGTTCATGGGAAAGCGGCCGTACCAGAACAGCAGGTACAGATCGGCCTCTTCGGGATTCGCCAGAACCAGAAACGCCAGGATCAGGCATCCCGCAAGAAAGAGAACCAGCCGCATCGGAATCATAGCTGTGTTACGTTATCGCTTCCACACATGGGACATACGATGGCATCGTTCTCTTCTTCAGACGCCTCATCCCAGCGATAATCGCAATCCTCACAGACAAACGACACCATGTCTTCATCGGCATCGTCGTCCCATTCTTCGTCCCACTCGTCTTCGGACAGGAAGCCTTCTTCTATTTCGTCATCACCAAATGTATCGTCTCTATCTGTCATCCTGATGGCCTCCGGGTGTCAGGGAAAAATCGAAAAGGCATCCTGTACGATCAAGTAAAAAAAGAAAAGCGGAGAGAAAAGACAGGATTCGCGAAATCAGGCCGTAGGCGGAAGCAATTCAAGAGAAAAAGGAGCGGCGCATACTATATCGGAATAATCCGGGTCGTCTGCCCGAAACAGCGGATTTCCGCTTTTTCGAGCCTGGCAGTATATACATTCGTCGTTTTCTGGAAGATCGGTCAGACGCTGGTCCAGCGTAAGCAGGTCCAGACGCAGCATGCGCCCTAAAATCGTTTTTCTTGCTTTCACGTCACCGGATTCATCACCGAAACCAAGAAGATACTTTATCGCCTCGGCGGCCATAAGCGAGCCGATCACGCCGGCAACGGCGCCCAGTACGCCGGCCGCGCTGCATGACGGAACGCTTCCGGGCTCGGGCTGATGTTCGAATACACAGCGATAGCAGGGGGTCTTCCCGGGCTCGACGCCCATCAGCATTCCATAGAAGCGCAGGATACCTCCGCTGATCAACGGAATTCCGCGATACATGCAGACGTCGTTTACAAGAAATCGCGTCGGGAAGTTGTCGGAGCCGTCGAGAACAAGATCATATCCATCGACAATCTCAAGGGCGTTCGCGGGAATCAGCCTCTGTCGAATAAACGTAAGCTCGATCTCAGGGTTCAGCGCTGCAAGTCTCGTATCTGCAAGATCGGCCTTGCTCTGGCCGACGCCTTCGCTCGAATAGAGTATCTGCCTCTGTAGATTGGTCAGATCAAGCGTGTCGCTTTCCACACAGGCAATATGCCCGATACCGGCAGCCGTCAGATACAGCAAAAGCGGGCTGCCCAGTCCGCCTGCACCGATGACGAGAACACGAGACGCCTTCAGTCTCTCCTGCCCTGCTCTACCGACTTCGGAGAGCAGGATGTTACGGGAGTAGCGACTGAGTTCGTCTCGATTCACCGTATTAAAGACAACGGCGCCGATTAAAGATTAACCGCCGACCAGAGGCTTCAGTTTCGAAGCAAGGTCTTTTAAAAGAGCATCAGAGGCGTCGCTTCCTTCAAGGTCAGAAAGCAGCGATTGGATCTGCGCCTTCTGAGCGTCCGTGCGCAGCGCAACCAGTGTGGCCACGACGATATAGCGATCAGCGGGCTTCAGGCTTGTATCGCCGGCCTTTTCCATCAGGGCGGACGTCGTTTCGCCTGTTTCACCGATGACGGCGAGAGCAATCAGCACCTCGGTAAGCACGGACGGCTGATCCTGATTCTTGAGAACATGGATAAGATCGGGCACGGCCTTCTCGTCTTTCTTCTCTGCCGCACACTTCGCTCCGCGAATCTGCTCCTGCGGGCTATCGGAACGCAGATCGGCGCTGCACTCGGAGGCAGGCTTTGTTTCGGTAGTCTGCGTTTCTTGAGGCTGAGCTTCGGGCTGAGTTTCTGTGGCCGTATCGATCGCCTCAGTCGTCTCGGCGGGCTGTGCCGATTCGTCGACCATGCTATCGCCGGGATCGGCGGACAGAACAGACCAGCTGAACACAAGGGTCAGGGCGCAGAGTAAGCGAAGAATGTTTGTTTTCCGTGTCATAGCTCATCCTGCCTCGTAGAACGAAGCTGTCAAGAGAAGTTTCATCTGCGGGCGTTTCATCAAGGATCCTCGCTCTGGCAGAAAAGAGGCTTGAGATCAGTCTTTATGGCGATATGCCCGCCCGCGAATGGAGTTCCGGCAATCACATAGAGGGCCCGCGTAGCATCCAATCCATCAGCCTGGCCGCTCCAGTAAGCTGTGCCTTCAGAAATGCCCGGCAGGCTTTGCGTTCGCGCCGATGCAGAACCAAGCACCAAATTCAGCAACGTATTCAGAAAGGCGGCCGATTGAAAAGGTCTCCAGCCGCCATACGGTCCATGCGAAAGCCCCCAGCAGGCAGAATGAAGAGGACTGTCGGAAGTCACGTAGAATCCGCCAGAGACCCCAACGTTGCACTTATTGTCACTAAAGGCGCAGTATTTGTAGCCTCCTGGAGGGCCGGTGCATCCTCCGTAAATCGCATCCCACTCCTGGCCGACAGGGCAGCGATTTACGTAGAAGGTTTTGGTAATGAAAGGATTGGGAGTATCCTTGAAGGCAAAGACGGCGCATCCAATGGAGACGTCGAAATTGGCCGTTGGAACCCACACGCGTTCCATAATATAGTAGTCGCCAGATCCATTCCCGATGAGGCACCGTGGCCCTGGAACGGCGGTAACCTGCTGTTCAATCCGCACCTTGTATTGGTAGCCGGCGACCGGATAGGACGTCGTAAGCAATGCTCCGTTTGATCCCGCTCCCGTTTCGCTGTACGCACTTGTAACACCGTTCTGCTCCTCAGCCCAATCGAGGTTGCCCGTATACAGTCCCGTTACGCGTATATCAGCCTTAACTCGAACGACTCTCGTCGAAACGGAGGACGGCATATAGCTGGCCTTGCATCCAATGACGCGAATCGACTCCTTTGTGAGCGGATAGACGAAAGCACCCGTATACGACGTACCTGTTATACAGGTAGGATTGGCGCCCAGGGTGGAATATCGATAGGTCGCTCCCGATGTTGTACCGGAGATTGTTACCTTCCCATAGGCATCGTGTTCGATCGTCGGCGCCGCTACCTGCAGAGTGTAGGTGCTGCTGCTCTGTGAGGAAGCATTCATTCCGGCCTTGCAGGCAATGGCATAAAACGTCGTGCCGGTGGCTCCAACGGAAATACTTCCCCCAGAAGGAAAGCTGCTCTCAGCGTTTGTGCCGTCGCAACCTAAAGCCGAGCCGGTCTTATTGTAAAAGATCGTTGCTCCGGCCGTAGTCGAGGATATGCTCACGGACAGATCATTCGAGTACACGCCTCCCGCCGGACTGAAGGTCGGCGTCGCCGCCGTCCCGGCAACCGTCGCCGTATACAGCGTAGCGGCGGATTGATCGAAAGCTGACAGAGTGAGGCAACTCACCGCCCGGAATGTCGTTGTAGACGATATCGTAAAGCTTCCGCCGTATTGTGTGGAGCCGCTTGCGCACTCTCCGCCTCGGCTATAGGCAGTACCGCCCGCCGCTAAGGCACATGCCGGATTCCCGCCATCGGTACGGTAACAGAGCTTTGCGCCGGGCGGGCCTGCAAACGTGATCGTATTCGTCACACCGGCCATTGAGATCGTGGGAAATGCAGCCGGCGGCGTCGGATTACACGAGATATTCTGAGTCACAGAGGAAGATGAAATTGTTCCGCTGATCGTCGTCGTATTGTCGCTAAAGAGACAGTCATAGCCAGGATTATAGGGCTGCGCTACGATGCTCAGCGTATAGCTATGACCGATCACCGTCGGGAACGTAAAGGCATCTCCGGGCTCAAGAGCGATCTGTTGACTTGTAGCGGTCGTCGTATCATTGTAGCGCACGACGAGGCCCGTTGACGGAGCCGAGTAACCGCTCACCGTTCCCTGTAGCGTATTCGTACTGCATACAACGGAAGGAAGGGTAACGTTGCCCGTAACGGAACCTCCTGTATACGAGTAACTCGTTCCACCGCTCGAGAAGCTACAGAACTGAGCGGGGGAAGACGGCTGCTGTGTGATCGTCAGCGTCGAAATCGTATCGCCATAGTGAAGCCCTCCGGCGAAGGAATAGCCTGTAGCACCGGCCGCCGGCGTGACCGACTTCGTATAAGGCGTCGTATCGAGGTAGGCTCCGGTCATCTGAATGCGCAGGCCGCTGCCCGTCAGGCCGGTGATCGCTCCGGCTACGGAATAGGTATTGGTATTACACTCGATACGGGCCACGATATCGGCATTCTGCACCAGCGTTGTCGTGCCGTTGCCGCCTCCATAGACGACGCTGCATTGCTGGCCGGAGGGCGAGGCCGTTACGAATATGCCGTAGGGCTGACCGCTCGCCGTGGGAACAAGGGCCGTCGTCGTAGCCCCCGCATTGTAGGTGTAGGGCGATCCGTTGATCGTGACCTGAAGCCCGTCATAGGCCAATCCCACAATCTGAGCCGACACGTTCTTAACGTTCGTCGTACATTCGATGGGATTCCCAGAGATATCGACGTCGCCTGACGTATAATCGGCAACGGCATTGCCGCCGCCATCAACGATATTAAACTGACAGGTTTGCCAGGGATTGGTCGGCTGTGACGTCACGCGCACATAACTGGGGTCAACGCTCACATACTCCGGGATGGGAAAGGTAAAGGCCGTCGCCCCGGCGTTCAGGGTCATGCTCTGTGTGCCGTTCAAAGTGATAACGAGGCCGCTACCTGCCAGGCCGCTTACGGCACCCGATACACGGTAGCCGTCCTCACACTGTACGACGACGTTATCGATATGAGAATTGTCGATAAGACCTGCGTTCTGATACACATCGCAGATCTGCGTCGGATTCGACGGATAACTGCTGATCTTAACGTAGTAGCGACTGTCAGTGCGCATGCCCTCTGGAAATTGGAACGGTACATTCTGTGCGGGGGGACAGGAGAGGCAGTCAAGCTGCACCGTATTGCCGTCTGCATTGGAGAGGATGAGCGATTGACCCATCAAACCGGTAACCTCGCCGCTGACTTTATAAAGAGGAGGAAAGATAGAATCAAAAAGAAAGAACTCCGGTAAACGATCACCGATGGGCTTTGTGCAAGCTGTGAGAACTATGATGCTCAGTGCACTCAGTATTTGAATAGAATAATGGAATAAGACACGAAAGCAATCTCTCATCAATCACCTCAAGCTGATCGCATGCTATATGATGATACATAGGTTCAACCTTTTTTCTCAAGTACGGACGTTTTTTCGGAATGATGAGAATGAATATCGCTGAATTCGACGTTTGTCGGTTTCTTATCTCTTGACCGGAGCGCATTCCTTGTTTTTTTATCAGAATGCTTGCCACTGAAAAACGTACGTATCCCGATGAAGCGCTGCTTCGCGAAAAGGTCCCGGCTCTCTGTAGAAACTTCTATCAGCTTGGCTGGGTCAGCGGCACAGGCGGCGGCATATCGGTTCGCAGAGACGACATCGTTTATATGGCTCCGTCCGGCGTGCAGAAAGAGAAGATCACAGGTGAAGATCTTTTTATTCTCTCGCGTCAGGGAGAGATCCTCGTCAGGCCTGCAAACGAGGCCCTGAAGCTGACCGAATGTGCTCCGCTATTTTCGGCCGCCTATGAGCTGCGCGATGCCGGCGCCGTAATTCACTCGCATTCTTCGAACGTAGTACTCGCCACCTTCCTGGCCGAGGCCGTCGATGAAGGCCTCTCAGAACTGCGCTTTACGCGGCTCGAAATGATGAAAGGCATTCAGGGGCATGGATACTTCGACACCTATGTGCTGCCCGTTATCGACAATACTGCTCGCGAATGTGATCTGACCGACTCACTGCGCAGGGCCATCGAGCGTTATCCGCAGTCGCCGGCCGTCGCCGTACGCGATCATGGCATCTATGTGTGGGGCCGCAACGAAGATCATGCGAAAACGCAAGCAGAGTGTATCGACTACCTGTGCGAGATCGCATGGAAGAGAAAGAGCATTGGAGCGTGAACGCTACGTAGCAGGGATATCGGACAGCAGCTTTTTTAGCGGCACTTTCGCCTTCTTCCCTTGACCTGAGAGGGAGCCATGCAATCATAAGGCATGGCTCCCAGAACATTGAAAACACTCTTCACTGTTGAGAAAGCCAGGATGTATCAGATGCATTCGCACATGGTGATTCTCCTTTTCTCTTTATTTACAGCCTCTGCGATCATTGCTCAACCGGCCGAACCTCCACGAATCACCGCTCTCAAGCCTGTTAAAACAGACAGCCCCCGCGATACGATGCGCAGCTTTTACGATGCTATGAACGATTATCGTCGTGGCATCGAAACGGGTAATGAGTCGCTTCAATCGCGCATCGATGACGCCGTCCGAACGTTGAACCTCGAAGAAACGCCGGCATTGCTTCGCGAAGAACGCGGGCGTGAGGCGGCGATCTTTTTAAAAGAAACGATCGATCGAGTCATTGTTCTTAACTATGAGCTGATACCCGCCGAAGGCACGGCCGAAGCACCGCTGTTGCGCTGGCGCCTGCGAGATACGGAAATCGTAATCGCACGTATAGATCAGGGAGAGCGGGCCGGTGAGTTCCTCTTCTCGGCCGATACCGTACGACGAGCCGAATCCTTCTATAACAAAGTGAAAGGTCTGCCCTATGTCGACGGATCGGGTATGGGATCGGGCTTTCGCGAGCCCTTTCTCGAAAAACACCTGCCCGAATGGTCGAAGGCTCGCTTCGCTTTTCTGGCACGCTGGCAGTGGATCGGGCTTGGAATTGCTCTTCTTCTCGGGCTGATGATACGCACGATCGTTCGCTTCTCTCTCGATATTTCTTTAAAGGTTATAAAGAAGACGCCGCTGGCGCGACATGAAAGCATTGTGCGAGCCTTTCGCGGGCCTTCGGGCTTTCTTGCCGCCGTCGGCTTCTGGTTCCTCAGCTTGAAAATACTCCAGTTCGACGGGAATACGCTCGGCTTCTTCATCGCAGCTTTGAAAATCGCCTTCAGCCTTTCTATGGTCTGGCTGGCATATCGTTTAACCGAAGCTCTGACAGGCTACCTCATGGGCTTCGCCGAGAAAACGGAATCCTCGCTTGACGACATGCTCGTGCCTCTTCTTCAGCGTACATTGAAAATACTCGTCGTCATTCTCGGTGTGCTTATGACCATTCAGAATCTCGGCATCAACGTCTTCTCTCTGCTCGCCGGCCTCGGTATCGGAGGCCTTGCCGTCGCTCTGGCAGCGAAAGACGCCGTAGCCAACTTCTTTGGATCCCTTATGATTCTTTTCGACCGCCCGTTTCAGGTAGGCGACTGGATCATCGTCGGTGTCGCCGAAGGCACTGTGGAAGAGATCGGATTTCGCAGCACGCGTCTTCGAACCTTCTATAACTCGGTGATATCGATTCCAAACAGCGAACTAATGAACGCGAAGGTCGACAATATGGGGCGCCGTCAATACAGACGCTTGCGTACGACGCTCAGGCTAACCTACGACACGCCACCCGCAAAATTAAAGGCGTTCGTCGACGGAATCAAAGAAATCATCCTGAAGCATCCGCAAACGCGCAAGGATTACTTTCATGTCGTCTTTAACGACTACGGCCCGAGTTCGCTCGATGTTATGCTTTATATGTTTTTTGAGGTTCCGGATTGGACCGAGGAGCTTCTGGCACGCGAACAGGTGTTAACGGAAATACTCACACTTGCCGAATCAATCGGCGTCAGCTTTGCATTCCCGACGCAGACGCTTCATATTGAGAGCATGCCTACAGCCGGTAGTTCACGCCAATAAAAAGCTCTGATACGGTCATATACTGAGGGCCTTCCGGGAAAAATACGGGAAGGCCCAGACCAAAGGGGATCATATTCAGGTTAGTCCCCCCGCTCTGTAGAGAAAGGCCCGTGACGCCTCCATTCGTCGATGTTAACCGGAATCGGGCTCGCTGCCAGTCGTATCGAACGACCCATTCCAGCGAGGGCAGGATCGGTCGACTGTATTCCAGTTCGAAAGCCGGCCCTTCGTAACGGCCGCGAAACTGGCCTTCATAAGATGAGAAACCAGCCACCTGATAGTCCGTGGATGAAAAGACAGTGCGAATCGTCGTCCGATCTCCCTTCAATACGATGGATGCTCCGCCCGATACCGCTCCGGCTGAGAAGCCAATACGCCCGCCGAAAAACGAGCGATGGTACCGCAGATCAAGTCGAGCGCGACGATCCGTCGTAGTATGCTGCACAAGACCGGCCAGCTCGAACTCCTGTCTTGGGGGGGTGGAATCGAAAATAAAGAGAACATCATGCCCTTTCTGTTTGATGGTCTCTCTCTGTATCTGAGCGGTCAGCCGCATGCCGATATCGTAAGAGGGCCGATAAAACAACGTACGCTCCACACTGAGAAAGAGCATCCGCTGTTCGCCGCGCCCGTTGAAGAACGAAAATCCGGGGCGAGTAGTCCCCGATTCGGCGAAAATCGAAATCGAGTTATCTTCGATCCGGTTAACGTTCATATCGGCATCAAGCGTTCGATAGGAAAGACCGGCTCGGAACGTCCAAAAATTTCTCGACAATGTCGCTTCGAGCTGGTATCCTGAAGCATACGGATTCCATTTCGAATTCTCGACAAACCGCCCGACGGCCTGGAAATTGTTACGGAATTCGCTCATCACAAGTTCTGATATCGTTCGCTGGCGGCCGTCGACGCGAAACAGAGCGACGTCGATGGCGTTTCTTTCCGGAAGATTCGAATCGGCCTTTTCTTTCAAGGGCTGCGCTTTACGCTCGTTTTCCCGACGGTCTTCCTCCTCTTTTTTCAGGCGGGCCTCTTTTTCGGCGGCTTCCTTCTTTATCGCTTCTTCTCTGGCTTTCTCCTGCGCCTTTTTTTCTCGAGCCTTCTCTTCAAGTATCCTCTGCGCTCGGTCGTCGTAATCAATACGCGCAATGTCGTTTTTATCAATAAGAAGGGTTCCCGTTGCAGTCTGGATCTGCACGTGCGTTCTTGACTGATTCAGTATCTTTCCCTGAACGAGACGGCCATCGTGAAGCAGTATCGTTTCGGCTCGAGCCAGGAACGGTATCATGAGGATCAGAAGCGGAATGAAGCGACGAAACAATCCCATAAGAATGGTGGGAATACACCCTGCATTCAACGCAATGATTTTTTTTACTCATTCGCATTTCAGCTATGCCAGTATGGAATCGCTTCCTCCGATGATTTTTTTTTGGAATTGAAAGAATCATCGACTGTTCTTATAACTGAGACGTCCAAAAAAGCTGTTCGCCTGCAATGCTCCGGCCAGACAGGCAAAAAAGGCCCTTTTCATTATGATCCGTTCATCTCGCCTGTTGAGATTCCTGCCCGCGTTGGCTCTGCTCGCCGTTTCCTGTCTGCCCTCCCTTGAATCGGCCGAAAACGAAACGGTCAGCTCGTATCTGATGGCAAACGCCTGCGCGCACATCACTGCCCTGCAATCGTCCGATTTCTGCGCGACAGCTCCGAAATATACGGTGGGCGGAACGGTGACGGGGCTTTCAGGAACGGGGCTGACTCTACAACTCGGTTCGGAACTTCTCTCCATCAGCGCAGACGGCGCCTTTCAATTCACCCAGCTTCGCGCAGCGGGCCAGGCTTATAGCGTCACCGTCGCCGCACATCCCACAGGGCCGACGCAGCTCTGCACCGTTGTCGGCGGCAGCGGAACGATCGTTTCAGGCAATGTGACGACCGTCGCCGTAAACTGCTCCACCGGCTACCTTGTCGGAGGCACCGTTACAGGGCTTGCCGGAACGGGCCTTTCCATCCGCAATAACGGCAGTAACACAACGTCGATCACCGCAAACGGCGGGTATGCATTCAGCACACCGCTCAGCAATGGAGCCACCTACTCCGTAACTATCACAGCGCAGCCGGTTTCGCCTGCACAGACCTGTTCGGTCAGCGGCGGTAGCGGAACCATTGCAGGTGCGGACGTCACGACGGCGAATATCAACTGCATCACAAACAGCTACGCGATCAACGTCGCAACGACAGGCTTGATTGCCGGTACTCTGCAGCTTCAGGATTCAATCAGCTCGCAGAACCTGTCCGTGACGGCAAACGGAACGACATCGTTCGCTACGCCGGTAGCATCGGGTTCAAACTATAATGTAACGATCACCGCACAGCCCGCCGGGCAAACCTGCACGCTCTCTGCAGCCTCGGGCACGATCGGAGCCGCAGCCGTTACCGTGACGGCGAATTGCACGCCGAATACATATACGATTTCGGGCTCCATCACGACGCTATCCGGTTCGGGGGCGCAACTCCAGCTTCAGAATACGGGCGGCACTCCTTTTGCAAATCAAACCATCAACGTTGCATCGGGTCAGACAAGCTTCAGCTTCAGCCCCGTTCCCGATCTTGCGGACTACGCCGTCGTCGTGCTCACTCAACCCGGCACGCCGGTATGGCAGACATGCGCAATGGGAGGCCCCGATACAGGCACGTTAGCCGGGGCGAACATCACGACGGTCTCGGTAACCTGCACGACCAATGAATACCAGATATCGGGTTCCATCTCAGGATATTCCGGTACCGGGCTCGTGCTGCGCCTGAACGGCCTGCCGCAGATCAATACGGACCTTGCCATCGCCGATGGAGCGACGACATTCGATTTCGCAACCGATACGGTGCGAAGCGGCGAGACCTTCACCATCAGCGTCGCCACACAGCCCGACACTCCGACGCAAACATGTGCGGTAACGGGCAGCCCCGGTACGGTTACAAACGCAAACATCACTACCGTCGTCGTCAACTGCACGACGAACTCCTATACGATAGGTGGAACGTTAAGCGGGGCGATGGGCGGCATCACTCTGACCGAAACGGTTTCGGGGCAGACGCTGAACCTTGCGGCAAACGGTTCTTTTACGTTCGCCTCGCCCGCTCTTTCAGGCGCCGCTTACAACGTTACCGTTACGACGCAACCGGTCGGCCAGACATGCATAGTAACAACCGGGGCGGGCACGGTCGCCGGTGCAGCCGTAACGTCCGCCGTCGTGAACTGTAATCCTATGGTTACGGCAACGACTCCGACCAATACGGCGATCAACGAATCCAACTCGCAGTCCATTCAGGTAACCTTTAACAATGTGATGGATCCGGCCACGATTACGACAAACGGAGCCAGCGATCTCTGCACGGGAACCGTTCAGGTTTCCTTTAATAACTTCCTGACATGCGCTCCGCTCGGAGCGGTTACGACGGGAGATAACAAGACCTTTTCCATCGCCCTGCCCGGCATCAATCTCTTCGCCGGAACACAGTACCGCATTCGAGTGCTCGGGACTGCAACGGGAGTAAAAGACGCAAACAACCTGACGATGGCCGCCGACTTTACGCAGGCTACAGGTTTCACGACGTCCGGGCCAGTGCGCCGCTACAGCTTCACCGCCTCCTCGCTCGATCACCGCAGCGATCCTGATAACGCAACCGGCCTTTTCGTGCTTGCCGGATCTTCGACCACAACAAGAGGGCATGACGGCGACAACAACGGCGGACAGCGCTTCGACGGATCAACAACAACCCTTGATGGCGGAGCGGGCAGCGCCACGGGCCTTCCTTCCGGGAGTAGCCCGCGCACGATGTGCAGCTGGATGGCACTCGATACGCTGCCGGCCATTTCGAATTATTTTATCGGTGCTCATTATGGCCCCCTATCGGATGGCCAGGCCTTCTTTCTTGGAGTCTCTAACGAAGGCACGATTGCCCTTCGTGGCAGCGGCTGGGCGGTCGGTTATCATATCGACCAGGCCACTCCGTTGACGCTGAACTCATGGTTTCACGCCTGCGCCACCTATGACGGCACCTCGATCGCACTGTATCATAACGGTCGCCTCATCGGCTCTGGGGCCGTCGCACTGAATACGAATACGGCAACGGGAACGATGCGCATCGGCAGCGCCGGTATCTCTGGGTTTCCGGGGCGCATAGACGATGTGCGCATCTATGACTCCGTACTTCCACAGGCACAAATCCGACAGCTTGCTTCGCAGATCAGGCCGGGCCTTTCCGTTCTCGCCGATCTGAACGGAGATGCGAAAGAGACGACAGGCCTGGCCGCGGCCGGCAGCTTTTTCGGCGGCACTGTGTTGACGGCAGATCGGTGGGGGTTAGCCAATCAGGCCGTCGAATTTGACGGAGTATCGCGCTATATTCAATTCGCAGCAGCGACAACGCCCTCGCTGCCCTCGGGCTCCGCCGATCGGACCGTCTGCGCCTGGGTTCGTCCGCGCAATCTTCCCATCGGTTCGTCACAGGCAGTTATCGGATGGGGCGGGGCCGCACCAGGGCAGGTATCGACTCTTGCTCTGCGGCATGACGGAGCGACACACTCCATCGAATTCACGAATGATCCGGCAGGCGGCACGATAAAGGCGGCGTTTCGACTTCCGCTCCATACGTGGTCGCATCTGTGCGGCGTCTACAGCTCCGGAACGGCCGAAGGCCGCCTCTTTCTGAACGGACAGCAGATCGACATTCAAATCGGCCTGCCCGCCTGGAATACGGCGGCAAGCGATCTTTATGTCGGCCGCAGCCCGGCCGGAGGCGATCTCTTCGATGGCGCGATCGACGATGTGCGTATCTATAACCGACCTCTTACGCTGAACGAGATACGGGCCCTGTCGGGCTATCATGTGCAGCAGATTGCCTCTCTGCGCTTTCATGGCATCGGCGATACGATCGACCCATCCGTGCCGGATGGTACAACCATCGCCGCATGGCCTGATGCCAGCGGTCATAACAACGACCTGACGAGCCCTCAGCCTCCGACAAAAGCAGCGATTCTGTTAAACGAACACAGGCTTTTCAAATTCGCCGGCGGCGAGCATTTCATGACGACGACGGCCAACGATTTAACGTCGCAAACCCAGTTCACGATGTATCTTGTTATGAATCCGGCCTTAACGCCGCCGAGCCGATCCGTGCTGATGCATGCCGGACGCTTTGATAATGGAGGAGCGAGACAATTCGCATGGTTATCCACGCTCGGCGGACGACTGCAACTGGCGAAATACACCGGCGCGCCAAACGACATCATCACCAACGGCTGGGTGCCTCCTCTCGGAGAATTCAATATCTATGCGACGGGATACGACGGCACACTGGCCTACATCTGGAAGTCGCCGACGGCGTCGAATGCGACCGTCGGAGGCTTTTCGTTCAGCACGGATAACGAGCTTTATGTCGGTATAAATCCGAATGATCCCAGCGAAGCCTTCGAGGGTTTTATCGCCGAAGCACTGTATTTTAATGGAGTGGAAGATCAAAACGTAACGCGCTGCTATCTCTCGGCCCGCTACGCCATCGCCGTCGGTAACATATGTAATTGAAATGGCCTGTATGGGGAGCTTCTTCATCCGACCGGATGCTTTCGTTATCCTCTCAGAAGCGCCTTCAGCCTGTAGGGATCTTTAAGCAGAGCGAAGGCGTCGCCGATTTCGCGCACTACGACGTCGGCAGCCTGTATCGCTGAAACGGCCGCGCCTTCCGGTCCGAGCACGGCCACGCCAACGGCCGCCTCTTTCAGGATAAGGCGATCGTTATGACCGTTCCCGAAAACGGCCGTTTTCTCGGGACCGAGGCCCTTGAGATACTCATGCTTCTTATTTGCCTGCCCTTCTGGCGGCAGGATGACGACCTTACATGGCAGATCGTTCAGCTCATGCTCGGCCGTATTGAAGGTATTGCCTGTGACGACGTGAATCTCCACTACGGAATCAAAATCTACGATGGCGGCGGCAACGCCTTCAATCAAACTACCGTCGCAGGCGATCGTGCCGTTAAAATCAAGCAGAAGATGCTCTATGTGCATCGTCGGTCCGTCGGGAATCTCAATGTGAATCATAATTTGCCTGTTTGAACGTCTGTTCTTGATTGATGCATCTCAAACGAAATCGGGCTGTCCCGTAGCCTCTTTCACGATCGACCACAGATAACCCGTCGGATCAATCTTTTTGCGCGAGGCCGTTGCCAGCTCAATAGGAACATAGACGTAATACGAATTCACCTTGCCGATCATGAAGTTCGTTTTGCCCGACATCGCTCCATGCACGGCGTTCTGAGCAAGCATCATACATGACACGGCATCGTCGGCCGAGGCCGGCACCGAACGAATGATATAGCTCGGATCAATATATTTCAGCGTAAACGGCACCTTCTCTTCTTTCAGATAGGTTTCGATCTCCTTCTTCAAGAAAAGGCCGACGTCGCCGTATTTGCGGTTCCCCGATGCATCGCGTTCTCCCGTATCGGGCATCAGCTCCTGCCCCGCTCCTTCGGCGACGACGATGAGCGCATGCTTCTTGCGATGAAGACGCTCTTTCAGATGCGGTAGAAATCCCCTTTCTCCTCTGAGAGTAAACTTCACCTCGGGCACAAGCACGTAGTTCGCCTCGTTAGAGGCGAGGCCGGCAAAGGTCGCGATATAGCCGGAGTCGCGTCCCATCAGCTTTACAAGTCCGATGCCGTTCGCCGCGCTGGTCGCCTCTGCGTGAGCGCCATGAAGGGCCTCGGTGGCGATAGCGACGGCCGTTTCAAACCCAAACGTGCGGTCGATGTACTGAATGTCGTTGTCGATCGTTTTCGGCACGCCGACGACCGCGATATTCAGGCGCCGCTTCTCGATCTCGTCGGCGATGGCCTTTGCTCCGCGAAGCGTGCCGTCGCCGCCGACGGCAAAGAGTATGTTCACGCCGTGGCTGATCAGCGTGTCGACCATGATGACCGGGTCCTGATTGCCTCGCGACGAACCGAGAATCGTGCCGCCCACCCTGTCGATGCCGCGCACACGTTCGAGCGTCAGCGGGGCGATCACATGCCCCTTCGCCGGATTCAGGCCTTCATAACCATAGGGGATGCCAAGAATACGCTTGATGCCGTACTGGAAATGTAGCTGCTTTACGATCGCCTGGATAACGTTATTCAGCCCCGGACAGAGGCCTCCGCATGTGACGATGGCCGCCGTCGTATCGGCCGGATTAAAGAAAAGCTGCCGTCGCGGACCGGCATTCTCAAGCGTGAGCACCGGCTCATTACCGGCAAACTTTGCCGCGAGAGAATCATATTCTACGTCGATGACGACGCGCGCCCCGTCGTCGATAAAACGGGGAATCTGAAGAGGCGTGGGAAACGACGGAGTTCCAAGGGAACGGACAACCATATCTTCGGGTCGGAGCATGCAGAAGCATCGCGCAGATCCGCGGCCCGGTCAAGTGCAAATCCTCTGCTCGCGCCCCTGATAAATCCGACATAGTTTTTATCTATGCGATCATTGATCCAATTTATTTGCTCTATTTCCAGATCTATGATACATTTGGCACATGCGACCGGGAAACGGCGCACAGGAGGATACTTATGTCAATGATTGGAAAGCGCATCCCCGAGTTCAAAACTCAGGCCTATCAAAACGGCCAGTTTATTCCGGTATCGGATGCCGACGCCATCGGTAAGTGGTCCGTCTTCTTTTTCTATCCGGCAGACTTCACCTTTGTCTGCCCGACGGAACTCGGAGACCTGGCCGACTACTATGCCGAACTCCAGAAGATGGGAGTAGAAGTTTACTCCGTATCGACAGACACCCATTTCGTTCACAAGGCCTGGGCCGATGCGAGCGAGACGATCAAAAAAATCAAGTATGTGATGCTCGGAGACGCCTCCGGAACCATCACACGCGGCTTCGACGTCATGATCGAAGCGGACGGACTTGCTCAGCGCGGCACATTCGTAGCCGATCCGCAGGGCATCATCCGCATCTGTGAGATCACAGACGGTCCTATCGGACGTTCTGCCGAAGAACTGGTTCGTAAGATCCGCGCCGCCCAGTATGTTGCCAGCCACGACGGCGAGGTCTGCCCCGCCAAATGGAAGCCGGGCGAAAAAACCCTCAAACCCGGTCTGGATCTTGTTGGAAAGATCTGACAGTTATGCTCTGCAGTGTTTCACTGCAGAGCGCATCTTCCCACATAAAACCGGTCCTGAAACCCTTCTTGAGTTTTCGGACGGGTTCCTAACGGAGGTTAGCCATGTTTGATGAAGAAATGAAAGAACAGCTGCGACAGTATTTCGCCCGCATCGAAAAGCCGGTGCAGTTGCAGATGTACACAGGACAGCATGAGAGTCGCGATGAGCTGAAACAGATGCTGTCGGCGGTCGCTGAGCTAAGCGATAAGATTGAACTGACAGAAAAGACGGACGACGGCGCCTCGCCAATCGCATTCGACGTAATCTCGGAAGGAAAGCCCACGGGCATCCGCTTCAGCGGTATTCCGGGCGGACATGAATTCAGCTCCCTTGTTCTTGCGCTACTTCAGGCAGGCGGATCGCCGATCCGGCTTGACGAAGGCGTGCAGAAGCTTGTGAGCGGATTTAAAGGCGAGATGCGTTTTCAAACCGTCGTCTCTCTTTCCTGTCATAACTGCCCCGATGTAGTGCAGACGCTTAACTCTCTTGCTCTTGTGAATCCGGGCATCACGCATGAGATGATCGACGGCGGGCTCTTTCCCGAGTTCGTCGAAAAACACGGCGTGCAGGGCGTTCCGGCCGTCTTTTTGAACGGAGAACCCTTCGCAAACGGCAAGATCGACGCCGGCCAGATCATCGATCGCATGATCGAGAAGAACGCGAATAACATCGACGTTCGCGAATCGGATCAGGTCTACGATGTCGCCATCGTCGGCGGCGGACCGGCCGGCGTGGCCGCCGCCGTCTACAGCGCCCGCAAGGGTTTAGCCGTCACCGTTATCGCCGACCGCATCGGCGGCCAGGTGAAAGATACGATGGGCATCGAGAATCTGATCACGATCGCGAAGACGACCGGTCCCGAACTGACGGCGTCGCTGGGCGACCTTCTGCGTGCGCATGAGATCGACATCCGCGAACATCTGCGCGTCGATCATATCGAAAACGGCGACGTCTACAAAACCATCGTGCTCAACACGTCGGAGCGCATCCGCTCGCGAACCGTAATACTCGCAACGGGAGCGAAATGGCGCGAGCTGAACGTACCGGGCGAGAAGGACTTTCTCGGCAAAGGCGTCGCCTACTGTCCGCATTGCGACGGGCCTTTCTTTAAAGGAAAGGATGTGGCCGTCATCGGCGGCGGCAACTCAGGCGTCGAGGCCGCTCTTGACCTGGCCGGCATCGTCAGATCGGTTAAGGTCTTCGAATTCACCGATCGGTTAAACGCCGATAAGATCCTGCTTCAGCGGCTTGAGCAGACCTCGAATATCGAGTCTTTCGTAAGCGCTCAGGTAACGGAGGTGTTGCACGACGCCGAGAAGGTGACGGGCATCCGATATAAAGACCGCACGACGGGCGAAGAGATCGATCTGCCTCTGGACGGTATCTTTGTGCAGATCGGCCTGATTCCGAATACGGCCTTCGTCGACGGCCTTGTCGAACGCAACCGCTTCGGTGAGATCGTCGTCGATACGCACGGACGCACGTCGGTGCCGGGTATCTTCGCCGCCGGTGATGCCACAACGACGCCGTACAAGCAGATCGCCATCGCCCTTGGAGATGGGGCTAAGGCATCGCTGGCCGCCTTCGAGTATCTCTTGAAGCAGCCGAAGGTGGAGGCGGTGGCATAAGTCCCGCCACCACCGCACTGCTCACCCCGCGGGTCGCATCTTATTGTCTGGTTGAGTGCCAGGCGGGGATACGGGTGGGTGCAGGCGGAATGGTTACCTCGCATAAGGCCACAGGATGGGTTCCTGTGGCCTCATGCTTTCAGCGGGAAGATTTTGATCTGGTTCGATGTTTTTGTGGTTAAGAGTTTTTGACCACGAAATACACGAAAAGCGCGAAAAAGGAATTTGCCAGTTCTGGTGCAATGGCGTTCTGACTGCGACAGAAAACTACGACTCATTTGCAGCAATTAACCAGAATCTTATTGACAAAGACAGAAGACCTACCCAAAATAGACTTCAATCTATTGATGCACCATAAAGGATAACTTGCATGGCGATACAGCTACGGACTCAAGTTGCAGAAATGATCAACACACTTCAAGAAAACGGATGGTCTCAAGCCAATATCGCTGAAGAACTCGGCGTCAGTCAAGCGTATGTAAGCTTGCTGAAGTATAAAAGAATTCAAACCTCCTTAATAATCGCGAACAGCATCATCGAGAGACTACAGAGCATCTTCTCACAGTATGAGATCACCACTGCTGAAAACGAAGATGAAATTTCCGAAAGCGAATCGGGTGATGATAATGCTGAAGATATCGGCACCTTCTCTGATTGGTTAAATGCACAGATAGTTCAGAATAGCTGGAAACCAAATCAAATTGCTGATGCAAGCGGAGTATCTCTGATCACAATTAGATTTATACTAAGTGGGAGAACCAGTAACCCTCAAAGTGCAACGCGAGGAAAAATTGAGAAAGGGATTCAATCTCTGCTTTCTTTAAACCCGCAATCAGAAGGCGTCGTTCAGGATGTTCAGGTTGAATCAACTGCCCCGGTTGCGCCAGAAGACGAAATAATCGCAGGTATCCCTTTTCTGCGTGACGAAATTGAAAGAGCGCCGAACAAAAAAGGTGTGTATGCCATCCATGATCGCCGGGGGTATCCGGTTTACGTTGGCAAAGGTAATATTAGAACAAGACTATTAAAGCATGCTGAACACAGAGCCTTTCTCGATAGCCGGGTTGCCAATAATTTCTCGTACATCGTCCTGCAAAAATCTGATACTGTTGAGGATATCGCTGATGCCAATCGCGAAGCCTTACGATTAGAAAAATTGATCGTGAAGTTCTGCGGTAATACCATATTACTCAACAAACAATTGGTTGAGGATCTTTCTGACGAATAAGTGGCTTCATTATATACGATTCAATGGCTTTGGTAGAGCCGTAAATCCTCAACATTCCGGTTGACAGTGAAGTCGCTCCGCCCATAGATCTCTGCATTTATGCGAAGTCCCGCCATTTCCTTCTATATAAAATGAATCGTCTGGTGGGTGACTCCACTGACCCTGCCTATCAGCTTCAGGTGTTGAACGAGTCTGCAAACGAAAAAGGGCGAACCGGAGCGCCGCTACTGATGTCTGAATGCCTGTGAAGGCCGTTTCTTTTATCAGTATCGTCGCTCTGATCGCAATCAACCCGCTGCAAGCTGCCTGCTTCCTGGAAAATCGTGTCGACGCCATTCTCGGTATCTGTACTGATAACGACATTCGCTATGCCATCAAGTTTGAAAGGAAGACAGGCAGTTTCTACTACGGACAATGGAGAAACGGCCCTGCGGGTTATGGCCTTTTCATGAATCGCGTTTTCGAGAGAGGCCATGCGTATTGTGGCGGCTGGCGCCATGAATACTACTATGAGGGCCGCGAGGTCCAGGATACTTCGGAGTTCCTTGATTCCATTGACAGTCAGGGAATCGGATGTCGTAGCAACGTATGCCCTGACGGCTTTCGCGTAGAATACCACGAGGTATCAGATCTCCGGATCGGACACTATGTGGACGGCGGGCCTGAGGGATTCTCTGTTTCTACAGAGCTCGGCAGCTATTTCATCGGCTATCGGCATTCTCATGGTCTGAATGGCGAAGGCATTGAACTGAATCTGATCGAAAAAACTTTCACTCATGCAGTATGGAAGGACGGTCGGGTCGTGAAAACGATCAAGACTGTGAACATCAGTGATCATCTAAAGATGCCCGCGCAATGCGAGCAATGAAACGCCGGCAGCAGGAAGAGCCCTTCCTGAAACAGAAGAAAAACGGTGCACAATAATTCTTGCCATCTCTGGGACGCCGATCTGGATTGCCACGGAGCGGCAACCATGGACAACATCACTCGATTCAAAGAGCATTTCTCGTTTCTTGTAAAAACAGAAGAGGATCAGAGCATTCTCGACGACCTTTCTAAAACGGTTCAATCCTTTGAAAAAGACGACTCGGGAGCGGTCCGCTGTGAGCTGAGCATCGTCAACCTCGACGATGCGATGGCAGAGCTCATCTGCCCGCCACCGTTTACAGGGACCATAGCCGCTGATGTTCCGCCCGGTTTTGCCGCTCTCGCAAAGAGCCACAACGGCATCTACTACGAAGACCTGGGCGGTGGAGTGATCGGCTTCCTCGGCCTGCGCGACGACGGAACAATCGAATCGGGTAACTGGGAATGGGAGGCCGTCGAAGAGGGCGACAACGAAGAATATCTGGAACAGCTCGAAGAGGCCGACATCGCCGCTTCGTCCATCGTATGTCCGCTGCAATTCGGTCAGAACTGGATTCTCTATGATCCCCTGAAGAAAGCGACGACCGGAGAACCCGCCCTGCTCTTTCTCTCACATGGCGATTGCGAGCTGGTTCCGATACCGGAAAGCGATGGCCTGACGCTGAGTCAGGTCTTACTGCGGATTCTCGCGCAGAGGATTCTGGATCGGAATTACTTTGAAGCAGTGTATTCTTGAGATGACTAACCGAATTTCCATCACCTACTGCACACAATGCCGCTGGCTGCTTCGAGCGGCGTGGATGGCTCAGGAGCTGCTCACAACCTTCGAGCAGGAACTCTCTGAACTCACACTGATTCCCGGAACAGGCGGCATCTTCGAGGTGCATGCCAATGACGCCCTGATCTGGTCACGCAAAGAACAGGGTCGGTTTCCTGACATCACCGAGCTCAAGCAGCTCGTCCGGGATCAGATCGCGCCCGAGAAGGACCTGGGGCATTCGGACAGGAAAAAAGAGTCGTAGGCACATCGACCTGCTTTCATTCCAGCCTGCCCGCTCCCTCTGCGTAGCGAACCATGGACGGGAAAGCGACGGCGCCTGGCGCACGATCGCGCCACGCGCCGGACGCAGAGGGTGCGGGCGGGCCCAGCCTATAGCATATCAAGCGGATCAAACTCCAGTTCTACGAAGGCCTTTTCGCCGAGACGTGCCTTAAAGGCGGGCAGACGCTCTTTGAGGACGCCGCGCAGACGATCGGGTGCCGTCGTTTTCAGAATCAGATGATAGCGATAATTGTTATGCAGTTTTGTTAACGGCGCCGGAGCCGGGCCAAGAAGCTCGTCTTTATCAGAAAGCTCCGTCGTAAGAAGGCTCGCCAGCTCTTCGATGCGCTTCACGGCTACGGCCTCTTCACGCGAACGAATCAAGATGCGGATCAGCCTCTTAAACGGCGGATAACCGCTCTCGCGTCGCTCGGCGATCTCTTCTGCAAAGAAGCGATCGTAGTTCTGTTCCCTGGCAAGCAACAGCACCGGATGCTCCGTGTTCAGGGCCTCAAAGAATACACGCCCGGCCTCTTCGCCCCGGCCTGCCCGTCCGGCAACCTGCATGAGAAGCGAGAAGACGCGCTCCTGAGCTCGAAAATCGGGAAGGGCCAGGCCACGGTCGGCCTGCAGCACGCCGACAAGCGTGACGCCGGGCGAATCAAGGCCCTTTGCAATCATCTGCGTTCCGGTGAGCAGATCGATCTCGCCCTGTAAAAAACGCGATAGAACGTCTTCGACGTCGATCTTCGCAGCCGCATCGGTATCGAGGCGTTCGATACGCATCGACGGAAAGCGTGTCAGCAGATACTCCTCCACCTTCTGCACGGCGGTGCCCTGCTTCTTTAACGGCCCGCCGCAGCTGCGACACTGCTTCATCTCGCGCTCCGTCCATCCGCATTGATGACAGAGAAGGCGACCGTCACGGTGAGCGGTTAACCCCACCGAGCAGCGCGGACATTCGACGACGGATTTGCAGGTGCGGCACTGGATATACGGCTGGTAGCCCCGTCTGTTCAGGAGCAGTACGGTCTGCCTGCCGCTCTCGAAATTCTTCTCGATCTCAAGAAGAAGGGTTCGGCTGATATCGGCGTCGCCCTGCTGCTCGATGATCTGCACGTCGGGCAGAGCGCCTCGAGCCCGCTCCGTCAGGCGATGATAGAAGAAGCGCGCCTTGCTTTCGGGATTCCGCCGCACGTCAAAACGCTCGGCCGCATAACGCATCTCTACGCGAGGGGTGGCCGAGCCGAGAAGAAGTACGGACGATTCCGTCTCGCAGCGACGGCGGGCGATCTGTCGCGCATCGTACCGAGGAGTGCTGTGCTCTCGATACGAGGCGTCATGCTCTTCGTCGAGTATGATGATGCCCGGCCGGCTGACAGGCGCAAACACCGCCGATCGGGTACCGACGACGATGCGACGGCGGCCGGCAAGCACGTCCATATACTCCGCAAAACGCTCTTTCGGACGACGCCCCGAATGAAGAAGCGCCAGTTCGTTACCAAACGTGCTCTGCAGACGGTTGATCGTCTGCACGGTTAACGATATCTCGGGCACGAGCAATATGCCCGATCTTTTGATATCGAGCGCATGCTGCAGAGCGCGAATATAGATCTCTGTTTTTCCTGATCCGGTGATGCCGTGCAATAAATGCACGGAATGCCTGCCCGCATCAAGCTCGTCGCAGAGCAGCGAGAATACGCCTGACTGTTCGTCGTTCAGAATCAGGCTCTCTGCCGGGGACGTCGGCCGTTCGACCGATGCGAGGTCGGACTTTGCTTTCTTGCTCAGACGATGCGGCGAAGGAAACATCTTGAAAAGCGCCTCGCCCGGAGCACAGAGGTAGTGCTCGGCCATCCATCGGGCAAGCTCGATTTGTGCCTCGCTGACGACAGGACCTTCGAATACGGGAGTGGCCATCTCTTTGATATGAACATCGGGCGGATGGGAATGACGTTCGACGACGACGGCACGTTCGGTACGGTTCTGCAGCGGAACCTCCACCATCCAGCCTGCGTCAACCTCAAGGCCTTCAGGAAGCAGATACGTTAAGCTCTGATCCAGAGGATACGGCAGAAGAACGTCGATATAGCGGTGAAACAGGGAACGCTCCGGGCTCGAATCACAGTCGAGCTTTCATGGTTTTCAGGGATTCGACGATCTGCTTTTTCACGCGAAGCTCCGACTCGCGCAGCACAAGCAGCTTCCAGAGAAGCGCATCGCCTTCGCGGCCGGCCGCGCGAAAGCGCTCTTCGTTTGCATCGCCCTTCCCTTTCTCTTTAATGGAAGCGGCCGACTTCAGCTTCACGTTTGCGATGACGCGCTCCGCACCTGCTGCCTGCTCGGGCAAAGCCTTTACCATCTCTTCCATGCGAGAGCGATACTCGGCGGGCTTCGACTTCAGCGTCCGATAGAGCTGTGCCTGCTCTGAAAATCGCTCCAGAGCCTGCTCGGCTTTCAAGCGCTGTCGCTCCATGGCGATCAGAGCGGCCGGCGAACGTACGACCAGACAGGGCAGCGTCAGGCTCTCGGTGACAGGAAAATCTACGATCTTCGACGATTCGGCAAGTGCCTTCGCCCGATCCCCGAATAGAAGAACGGCGGCCGCTCCCGTTACAAGAAGAAAACGGATGTTCTCTCGCTCGACGGTTTCGCGCAGATGCTTCAGGCAGTTTTCCGTACGTCGGTTCCACTCCTCGGGCAGACTGCGCGGATCAAAATGACAGGCCGGAAACTCCTGATAATAAGGATCTTCAATCGTCAGATCGGCGGCGCCCAGCATGCGCGAAAAGAGCTCTTCCTCTTCGGGTGTGGGAAATCGACTGCGATCGCTGCGGTCGGGTAACGCCGTCGCCCGCTCGTCGATCGGATAGTTGTAACGCAGAACAAGAGCCGGCAGATTGCCGCGGATCAGGTAGCGACGCACCGCATAGATCCGATCGGGACAGAGCTGGCAGCTCATATTGGCCGGCAGATCCTTGCGGATCTGTATAACAGGAGCGGCCGGTTTCTCCACCTGTGCTTGCACGGCGTCGGTCACGACGGCCTTGCGAGGCGTCAGATCGGGCGTGTAGATCAGCGCCGGCGGACCGTCGATCAAGATCTGCGTCGCCGGATTCTGTTTCAAGTCCTCGAGGGCGACGGTTAAATCGCTAACGACGCGTTTCAGATGTTCGCGCAACGACATCACAGCTCATCCAGGTTGATCTTCAGCGTCTTCAGCTTACGATGAAGATGCGTGCGCTCCATGCCAAGAAAGCGAGCCGTCCGACTGATGTTCTTCTCGAACTGCTTCAACGCCTGCATGATGTACTTCTTCTCGAAATCCCGGCGCGCCGAACGCAAGTCAAGCCCCGGGAATTGATCGTCCTGATCGGGCCTGAAAAGCGAATCGGCCACCTGGTTAACGTCGATCTGCTCTCCCTCTGAAAGGATGGCCAGGCGCTCGACGACGTTTTTCAGCTCGCGCACGTTGCCGGGCCATTCGTAACGAGCAAGCAGGTCGATGGCGCCGGGCGTGAACACCTTCGCCGGCAGGCCGTTCGCCTTCACCGCCTGACGCAAGAAATGATCGAGCAGAAGCGGTATATCGCCCATGCGCTCACGCAGAGCGGGCATGTTAATCGGAATCACGTTCAATCGATAGTAGAGGTCTTCGCGAAATCGTCCGTCGCGAATGGCCTGCTGCGGATCGATATTCGTCGCCGCGATCACGCGCACATCGACCGATATCGATTCGTTGCCGCCGACGCGCTGAAAGCGCTGCTCTTCGAGTACGCGCAGAACCTTGGCCTGCATCGTCATCGCCATATCGCAGATCTCATCGAGAAAGAGCGTGCCTTCGTCGGCCTGCTCGAACTTGCCGATACGACGATCGGCTGCTCCGGTGAAGGCGCCTTTTTCGTGGCCGAAAAGCTCCGATTCGATAAGCTCGGCGGGAATGGCGGCGCAGTTCAGATCGACGAACGGCTTATCGGATCTCGAAGAATTGCGAAAGATGGCGCGGGCGACGAGCTCTTTACCGGTACCGTTCTCGCCGAAGATAAAAACACGGGCATTTGTGCGCGCTGCCTGGGCGATGGCCTGTTTCACTCGCAGGATCTGCTCGGAGTCGCCGATGATCTCGTCAAAGTCGAGCTGCACTTCTTTCTTCTTAGCTACGTTAGGCTCGACGTGCAACACGGCATGGATCTTATCGAGGATGGACTGAATGGAAAGCGGCTTTTCAAGAAAGTCGACCGCCCCTTTTTTCGTCGCCGCGACGGCCTGCTCGATCGTTCCGTGCCCCGAGATCATCAGAACGGGCAAGGCAGGATACATACGACGGATCTCATCCAGAACTTCGAGCCCGTCTTCTTTGCCTAACCACAGATCAAGCAGAATCAGAGCCGGACGCTCTTTCTCAAGAGCCTTCACGGCGCTTTTACCCGTGGCGAATTGCTCGACGACAAAATCCTCGTCTTCAAGGATCTCTTTCAGAGACGTGCGGATCGAACGATCGTCATCGATTACATAAACTTTCATCAGGCCTTTCCTTCAGGAAATAAAATACGGAATTCCGCTCCACCCATAGACGAGCGGCTCACGTAGATGCGCGCATTGTGTTCGAGCACGGCCCGCTCTACGAGCGCCAGGCCGAGACCGTTCCCGTGCTCCCCTTTTGTCGAGAAATATGGCTCAAAGATGCTGTCGCGCATCTCTTCGGGAATGCCGGGTCCGTTATCCTCCACTTTCAAAAGGACGAACCGACGCCCGGCCTGACGATGCAGCACGGCCGATATGACGATCCGTCCCTCTTTCTGCGGAAGCTCCTGACCATCGGGAAACCTCTCGTACACGGCTTCAATCCCATTTTTCACGAGATTATTCATCATACCTATAAAAAGCGTCTTATCAATCCAGATGTCGGGAAGATTATCCATGACCCGGACCTCAATATCGACGCCGGGAATATTACGAAAGAGTTCGGCCGATTCCTGAATCAGAGGGCCGATCTGAACGAGCTCGGGCCGCGGAGAAGGAAGCCGGGCGAAGTTCGAGAACTCTTCAAGCAGATGCTTGAGAACGTTCACCTGTTCGATAATCGTGTTTGCTCCGGTACGGACGACGTCGTCAAGATCATCCCGATTGCCTCGGTCCAGCTTGCGTAGCATACGTTCCGAAGAAAGCTGAATCGGCGTAAGCGGATTCTTGATCTCATGCGCCAGACGACGGGCCACCTCCTGCCAGGCGCCGACGCGCAGGCTGTGTAAGAGGCGGCTGCGCAGCGTTTGCAGCTCTTCGGTCATGCTGTTGAACGACTCGATAAGGATGCCTATCTCGCCTTCGGCGCGCAGATCAATGCGCGTATCAAGCTTGCCCTCCGTTACGGCACGCGTCGCCGCCGCAAGCGAGACGATAGGATGCGAGATCTGTCGGGCGATGACGATGGCGACGATGATATCGGCGATGATCATACCGAGATAGAGGATGGCAAGGCTGAGACGCAAGCTGTAGGGGATGACCTTCTCCCACCGGGCTTCGTCGACGTTTAACAGACGGTTCACCTGTCTGTATTTCATCTCGTCGGCCGATCGCGCCGGATAGAGCCTTTTCACAAGCATAATCTGCAGTTCCGGACGAACGGTTAACGAAACGAAGGCGTAACGACGCAGGTCGACCGTGACGAGGCCGTAGCCGTCGCCGGATGGTCCGCTCTGAACGAGCTCCTGTACCAGATCGCTCGTTTTCAAAGAAGGTCCGTACAGCAAAACGGGAGAATTACGCTCCACAAGATAAACGGCATCGTACCTTTCCTGAATCAGCCCGTCGAAAAGCGCCGGTTCAAATTTGCCCTGAGAGTCCTTCAAGAACGTAGCCAGTACGGCGGCACGCCGCTGCCTGACGCTGTTATAAAAAAGAGTCGAGGCCTCTTTCTCCCAGTCCGCCATCATATGCTCGGCCGAATCCATGGCTCCGCGAAAATCCAGATCGAAGAAGACGCCGATGACGGACTCCACCCGGCCCGAGGTCAGAAGAAAGATCGGCAGAGACGGGATAATCGATACGATGAGAAAGGCGAGAATCAAACGATAGCGCAAACTCGATCGCAGCTTGCCCGTGCGTTTGATACGCCGGTTGCGGTACAGATAATGAAGAAAAAAGTTAAGCGTGCCCAGAGGGATGAAAACGACGATATAGCCGAAGATACGATCAAAAGGCGTCGACTGTTCGTTAAGAAAGAAGCTTTCAGCGACAAAGACGCTGACCCACAGAACGAGTATAACGTAAAAGATGTCGCGCAGAAGAATCCGCGACTCTTCCTTTTCCCAGCGATCCGCCTTCGGAGCCTCATTCGGCATTGCCGCTCAGTACTCCCGACAGGATTTCAAGCGCCTCATCTTCGTCGGCGCCTTCGATTTTCAGATGCACGTGCGTGCCCGGTCCGAGCGCCAGCATGAGAATACCCATGATGCTCTTTCCGTTCACCGTCACTCCGTCGGCCGTTAACTGTACCTCAGACGCGAAACGTCCGGCTTCGCGAACGAAAACCGAGGCAGGTCTGGCATGCATTCCCTGCTCCATCTGAATTACGATCGTCTTTTCTTTCATGACTAAACCGGCGGGCTCAGGGGACGCGATTTCGGCAGAGGGCGTTTCGGTTTCTCGGGCTGAGCTTCATCGACGTCAGCGTCCGACGCCTTAGAATCCACCGTAACGTCGACGCTCCGCTCAGCCGGGGCCGAATCGAACCTGCGTGCCGCTTTATCGCCTTCTTGCTTGCGCTGGATCTCTCTCTGTATGCGTTCCGAAAGATTGCGGCCGGCATGGATGCCCATCGACTTCAGACGATGGTTCATGGCCGCCGTTTCGATCAGAATGGGAATATTGCGCCCCGGACGCACGGGAAGTATAATGTGCGGAACGTCAACGCCGAGAATCTGCGTCGTGCGATCTTCAAGGCCGAGTCGCTCGTATTCGCGGCTGACATCCCACTCTTCGAGCTGGATCACCATATCAAGGCGGATCTCCCGGCGCACCGCTCCGGCGCCGAAAAGCTCTTTTACGTCGATGATGCCGATACCGCGCAGCTCCATATTATGCTCGATGATGGAGCTTGTATAACCCATCAGATAGCTGTCGGCCAGACACCGCAACTCGACCATATCGTCGGCGACAAGACGATGACCGCGCTCGATCAGTTCGAGCGCCGTCTCTGATTTGCCGATGCCGCTTGAGCCCTGGAGCAGAATGCCGACGCCGTAGACGTCGAGAAGAACGCCGTGCAGCTTCGTCGATTCGGCAAGGGCTTCGGTAATAAAACGAGTATAATGAACGAGAAAATCATGCGTCGTAAGCGAAGTGCTGAGAAGCGGAATGCCCGTATGATCCGAAGTTTCTACGAAACAGGGCGGCGGTACATTTCCATGCGTAAATACGACGGCAGGGATGGCGAAGCTGAGGAAGCCCACTCCCATCTGAAGCTGTTGCGGTATCTTGCAATCCGAGATATAGGCGTATTCGCCCTTGCCGATCACCTGAATGCGTTCTTCAGCGAAATCGCGATAAAAACCGGCCAGGGCAAGGCCGGGCCGGTTTACATCAATACAGGTGAGACGTCGATCGAGTCCATCGGCCCCGGCTGCCAGTGTGAGCCGGAGTTCCGGACGACCGATAAGCTCACGTACGGCTACTCCGGTTTCAGAGCTCATCCGTGACGGGCGTGATGTGCGTGCTGCTTGCCTTTATGCTTCTTGATCTGACGCTCGAGTTTCTTTTCAACGAGGTCAAGAGAGGCATACATATCGGTGGTCTTATCTTCGGCAACGAACACACCGCCATCTCCGTTCATAGTGATTTCAACGATCTGATTCACCTTTTCCACTTTGAAGCGAACCGTCGCACCGATGAGGCGGCTGAACTGAGGAGAGAGCTTATCAATGACCTTGCGCGCCGCTTCTTTCAGTCCTTCGGACGACTCGATGTTATGAAAGTGAAAGGTAATATCCATGCTGATCCTCTTCTGGCTTCTAATTGTCGGCCCGCAGGCCGGAGCACTTCCAGTAATTCCTGAAAGTGCTGTGAGTCATTCCTTTTTATGGCTGCGCCTTGATTCGGCAACCGGAATCCCGAGAATTCCCCGGTATTTTGCCACCGTGCGCCGGGCGATTCGGATGCCTTCCTTTTTTAATATGTTGGCGATGGCCTGGTCTGAAAGCGGCTCGGCCTCCGATTCGATGAGAATGCGGATGCGATCCTGGATGCTCGTTGAAGATTCGCTTTCCACTCCGTCGAGCTTTTTGAGGCCTCGGGCAAAGAAGTACTTCAGTTCAAAAACGCCCCAGCGCGTCTGCACGTATTTATTCGAGGTGATGCGCGACACCGTCGATTCGTGCAGACTGAGTTCCTCGGCGACCATACGCAGGTTCAACGGCTTCAGATGGCCGGGCCCGCGGCGAAAGAACTCTTCCTGAAATCCGACGATGGCGTTCATCGTGCGCAGTAGCGTCCGTCGTCTCTGTTTGAGACCGCGAATCAGGAACGAAGCCGAATGCATGCGGTTTCTCAGGTAATCCTTATCCTCCGTCTTCATCGTACGAAAGGCCTCGGCCTCAAGGATGCGCGCATAGTCTTCGTTGATACGCAGATCGGGAATCCAGGAATCGTTCGGGAATACTTTCGGCATGCCGTCGATCTCCATGACGATGACGTCGGGCACGACGTATTCGACGGTCTGCTGGCTGAAGTGCCGGGCGGGCACCGGCTCCAGCGATCGGATCAGCTCTATGGCCTTCTCCACTCTTTCGGCGGAAAGGCCGGAGCGGTCGATGATGAGCTGCCGGTCGCCGTCTTCGAGCTCGGCCAGAAAATCCCGTAGTAGCAGGATGGCGTCGCCGGCGACTCGTTTTTCCGGGTGCAGCTCAGCCTGAAAGATAAGAGACTGCTGCACGGTGCGGGCGGCACAACCGGGAGGATCCAGCGAGGCGATCACACGCTGCACCTTTTCGGCATGACGAGAATCGAATCCGCTCTCCTGCAACAGGATTGCAGGGTCTTCGGTTAACAGCCCCTGCCCGTCAAGCGCCGAGAGCAGCACCTCGGCGACGCTCTGCTCTTCGTCGCTCAGATCGGTTAAATGGATCTGTTCGAGAAGATGCGCGGCCAGTCCGGGCGCCATCGCCGCCGTATTCTCGATAGCCTGCTGCTTGCGATCCGAGGCCTCGCGGTCGGGCATGCCCGAATAGTCAGAGGCGTCGTCATAATGGCTTGCCTCGCCCGCATAGTCCGCCTCTTCGCGCGCCGGCCGCTCGGCGTTAACATCAGCTTCGGCGAGTTCGAGAAACGGATTCTCGATCATCTCCTGTTCGATGCGATCTTTCAGTTCGAGGGACGAATACTGTAAAAGCTCGATCGACTGACGCAGGTCCTGCGTCATCACGAGCTTCTGAACCTGTTTCTGTACGAGTCGCTGCTTCATAAGATACGAACGTTAGAGAGAGAAGTCGTCTCCGAGGTACACCTGTCTGATGCGTTCATCGGCGACAAGCTCCTCGGCCGTGCCCGCTTTAAGGATGGTGCCCGAATACATAATATAGGCGCGATCCGTGATTTTCAGCGTTTCGCGCACGTTGTGGTCGGTGATGAGGATGCCCAGGCCGCGCTCGCGCAGATGAGCGATGAGCTGCTGGATGTCGCGCACGGCGATCGGATCGACGCCGGCAAACGGTTCATCAAGCAGAATAAAGTCGGGGCCTGTGGCAAGGGCGCGGGCGATCTCGCACCGACGGCGCTCTCCGCCCGATAAGGTATAACCGGCCTGATCCTGCACCTTCGTCAGATGCAGCTCTTCGATCAGCTCGTCGGCCTTCTGTCTGATATAATCACGATCTTTCGTGTGCATCTCAAGCACCGCTTCGACGTTCTCGCGCACGCTCAGCTTGCGAAAGACCGAAGCCTCCTGTGCGAGATAGCCGATGCCTTCGCGCGCCCTCTTATACATGGGCTGGTCGGTGACGTCTTTGCCGTCAATAAAGACCTTGCCGGAATCGGGCTGCACGAGACCGACCGACATATAGAAAGAGGTCGTCTTGCCTGCTCCGTTCGGGCCGAGAAGACCGACGATCTCGCCCTGCCGTATCTCAAACGAGACTCCGTCGACAACCGTTCGCTTCCCGTATCGCTTAACGAGATTCTGCATCTGATAGAGCTTGGCGTTCGGCGGAATATGCGTGACGCTCTTTGCTGCGGGTTTTCTCGCCATCATCGTACTCCACCGGAAAGGTCTTCTTCAAAAATTACGCGGTCGGGATTTGAGAGCATCTGAATCTTCTTACAGCGCACCCAGACGCCGCCGCGCAGAAGAAAGGGCCGGCCCGTCAGATCCATCTTCTGTTCTTTCTCGCGAAAGACGGCGATCTCGGCGATTGCCTCTTCGGCCTTTCGTTTCAGATGAACGTTGCCGCGCGCAAGCGTAATCTCTTTTTCCATGTCTCTTTCGATAACGGCAGCCTCAAGCCGGGCCCTGATACCGGGTCCGTTATTCTCCTGAAGCTCTACGACAGGCGATCCGGAAAGCCAGAGCCATCGCTTCTTCGTATCATAGCGCATGAGGCGGGCGTTGATCTGCATCTTCTCTTTGCGATCGATCAGCTTAACGCCGCGATCCGCCTCTATTAAAGAAAGCCCCGCTCCCGAAAGCCTGAACTGCTCGCCGTATAACGATCGCGTCTCGGATGTAATCTTTACCCCGCCGAGCAGATGCGCCTCGCCCTTTTCGTCGAAGCGGTATTCGATTCGGCCGGCAGAGAGATCAAAGGGGACGCGGCGCTCCTGCGTGGATGTAGCTTGATCGGCACCGGTGTCTGTGGAGGGATTCGGCTGATCTTTCTTCTGCTGTTCCTGCCTCTGCGCCTCTTCTGAGGCGCGACGCAGCTCCTCCTGGATCTCGGGCGGCAGCGTTTTCGGATCCGTTCCCGGAGGCAGCGTCTTTAAATAGGCCTGGGTTTCTGGTCGTAATGATTTCTGCCATGATTCCTGCACAGCAGACTTCACCTCAGTGCGTTCGACCATGATCAGGCGGGCGAAGGGCCGGTCTTTCAGGACGACCTTCTTCTCTTTGGTCAGATACTCGATGTTGCCGCCGCTCATGTAAATATCGCGGCCGATAAGAACGGGCTCTTTTTCAAAAAGCATGACTCCCGTATCGTCCGAGAGCACGCCGCGATCGGCAAGCAACGACCATCTCTCGCCATGCATGCGCACGTCGCCGTCCAGATAGCTCTTTTTCTCGGCAAGATCGCGCTTGAGCAGATTCGTCGTAACGATGACGGGCTTTCCGTCGCCCTGACGGATCTCGATACGCGGCAATCCTTCGATACTCACAAACTCCTTCGCCCGGCTGTAGGTTCCGCTGGCGGCGCGAAGGGTCAGGCCCTGCTCGCGATCGGTGATCGTCACACCGCCAACAAGTCGCCCTTCGTTACCCGGATCAAGATAGATGAGCGGCGCTTTAAGCGTCGTATCATCATGTACGATCGTAGCGTCGCCTCGCAGGATCATGCGGAATCCGGGCTTGCCGTCGATGACGACGGGCTCACGCACAAGCTCCGCGGCGTAGAACTGCGTCGGCACGCTTTTGCGTCGCTCGGTCGCCGAGTTATCCGTCATCACAGGCTGTGGAAGCGGCTTATCGGGACCGACTTCCTGGACGGTGCGTTCGCCCGACCACGGCAAGATTTCCTGGTAAGGAAGCGACCGACAGCTGAGAGACGCCACCACAACAAACAGGGTGATCATAAACCGCAAAGCGCTCACTGGAAGATATCCTCCGACGAAGGCTGTGCGGGTTTGCGAGGGTTATTCGAGGGGAGCGACTCCACCGTTCCGCGAGGCGAGCGGCAGATCAGACGGTCGCTTGCTCTTTCGAAGAAGATGCCGGCATTGCAGACCGTATGCAGGCCTTTGCGGTTCACGGTTACGGGATCCTTTGAATCGGCGATCTTCTTCTCGGTGTTATAGGTCAATCTCTGCGACTGAATCGTGCCTTCTTTATCGCGAAGAAGGATGTTCCCCTCGACGACAAGCGTTCCGGTCTTCTGGTTCAGCTCGCCGCGATCGGCCGAAATAAAAAGCGGATCGGTTCCGTCGGCCTGATCGAGCTCGAAGCCATAAACGACGATGCGGTCCACCTCATCCTCTTTCTGATAGATGAAGGCCTCCTGGGCGCGCAGATCCCATTTCATGCCGCCCGTGCCGCGGTAGAGCGTTCGCCTGAAGTTTGCGAATCGCAGCGTGGCGTTAGGCTCCCTCGTCGTCTCTTTTAGAAGATCGGCCTCGGGATTGCAGCCCGCCAGTACGGCAAGAAGCGACATGAAAAAGGCAAGTCTCACCGGCCTCTCAGGCTCCTTTTACAAGGCGATCCAACCGGTATAGGTCGCGAAGCACATCGGGGCTGCGATCAAGCCAGTACTGCGTCGCCGAATCGGACCAGGCCTTCTCAGGCTCCGGATGCACTTCCATAAAAAGGCCTTCGATACCGACGGCGACGGCCGCTCGCATAAGTACGGGCGCCATCTCGCGATTGCCGCCGCTCTGTTTACCGCCGCCCGGCAGCTGAGTGCTGTGCGTACCATCGAAAACGACGGCGATGTCGGACTCATGCATGATAGCAGGTGAGCGCGGATCAAAGACCAGGTTATTATAGCCGAAGCTGACCCCGCGTTCGGTGATGAGTACGCGATCGTTACCGCGTTCTTTAACTTTGGCGACGATTGAAGGAGCATCCCACGGCGCCATGAACTGTCCTTTTTTCACGTTAACAAAGCGTCCCGTATCGGCGCAGGCCTGGATCAGATCGGACTGACGGCAGAGAAAGGCCGGGATCTGCAATATATCGCAGACCTCGGCGACGGCGGCGGCCTGATGCGCCTCATGCACATCGGTTAACACAGGAACTCCGAATTCTTTTTTGATAAATTCGAGATGCTTCAGGCCTTCGTCAAGGCCCGGCCCGCGAGGGCTGTCACCCGAGGATCGATTCGCCTTATCGAAGCTCGACTTGAAGACGTAGAAGACGCCTAATTCGTCGCAGACCGTTTTCATGCGCTCGCAGACGCGGGCAAGCATGTCGCGGCTCTCTATAACGCATGGCCCGGCGATAAGAAAGAACGGATGGTTGCCGCCGATCTTCGAGCCGTTTAAAAAATCACGTTCCGATGCAAGTTTCATAGTATACCTCGTTCGAAGAGAAAATCTGTTACGGCGCCGCTTCTCTTTCCCGTTATTTGCCGTGACGGCGCTTCAGCTCGACGATGACGTCGTCGACGGCGATGCCGCGATCGACAAGCATCACCATCGTATGAAAGATCAGATCGGCCGTCTCATAAAGGATCTCGGCCCGATCATGGTTCTTCGCCGCAAGAACGGTTTCGCCGGCCTCTTCGACGATCTTCTTTAAATAGCGGTCTTCGCCTTCGCGAAAGAGCTTTGCCGTGTAGGAGTTCTCGGGCAACTCCGCCTTTCTGCTTTTCAGCAGGTTCTCCAGTTCATGCAGGAATTCCAGATCGGACATTGCTTATTTTCCTTTTTCAAGATGATAGAGATATTCCAGGCCGTCACGCGAGAAGTTCCAGCGCACGGGAAGTCCCGCCTCTTGCATCTTCTCTTTGACCTCGGCGATCGAATACTGTCTGAAGTGAAAGATCGACGCGGCAAGCGCCGCCTGGGCACCGCCCGAAAGACAGGCCTCGACAAGATGATCGGGATTGCCGGCGCCACCCGAGGCGATCACCGGAACAGAGACGCTTTTCACGATGGCCTGCGTCAGCGGCAGATCATAGCCGTCGCGCGTTCCGTCGCGATCCATGCTTGTTAACAGTATTTCGCCGGCTCCGCGATCGGCAGCCTCGCGTGCCCAGTCAACGGCCGACCGACCCGTTGCCGTTCGTCCGCCATGCAAGAAGACCTCGAACATCTGGCCGTTCCAGCGAGCGTCGATCGCGCAGACGATACACTGTGAACCGAAACGCGCCGCCGATTCCGACAGCACCGCCGGATTCTCAAAGGCAGCCGTATTGATCGATACCTTATCGGCGCCGGCCAGAAGCAGGTTCTCGACGTCGCTAACGGTGCGAATGCCGCCGCCGACGGCAAAGGGAATGAAGATATGGTCGGCGACCTCTTCGACAAGATGCCGTACGATATCGCGCCGATCAGAGCTGGCCGTAATGTCGAGGAAGGTGAGCTCATCGGCCCCCTGCTCGGCGTAGAAGATGGCGTTCTCAACGGGATCGCCTGCGTCGCGCAGATCGACGAAGTTGACGCCTTTGACGACGCGGCCGTCCTTGATATCAAGACAGGGGATGACCCTTACTGCAAGCACGGTGCCAGATTTCCCGGTCGCACCCTGCTCGCAAAGAGAAAACCACCGTTCAATGGATCACTTTTCAGGCGCTTAAAACCCATCCCCGGCAGACAGGCTCACTTAACACTCCGTCTGGTACACGGCCTTCAGCTTCTCAAGCAACCCAATGATCTCCTGAGACTGATCCTCAGCCTGGATATAGACGCTGCGCGCCTCCTCGAGCCTTCCGGACCGGTAGAGCGCAACGGCCTCGCGACCGTATTTATGAACAAGGCTGTGCGGCGTATCGATCTCTTTGAAAACCGGCAGATGTCCGCATTTCTTCTGACCATCAGAAAAATACCATTTTCCAAAACGACACTGCGTATGGTCGGTGATGCCTTCAGGCTGCAGGTCGTTCTCGCCGCGCATACAGGCTTCGATCTTATCGATAAACAGACGGTGATCGGTGCGCGCAAGATCAAGGATCATGCTCTCGGTCACCTTCGTCTTGATGCCGACGGTCGATCCGCGCAGATCTTCGGCCACCTCGACGAGATGGTTAAACTCGTCCTTTACTTTGCGCGCCATCTGTTCGATGTCGCCCGAGATGTTCATCGTTTCGGCGATGTTCTGCGCTACGTCGTTCGAGGTGATGGATAACTCTTCGATGGCCGAGGCGATCTGCGAGATGTTATGATCGACGTCTTTGAAGTTGCCGACGATGCGATCGAGCGTGCTGTCGGCGCTGTGAATGGCGCCCGAAGCCGAGCCGAGATTCTCGTTCACGGCGGCCACCGATTGCCGTATCTCTGACATATCGCCCTGAAGCGATTGCACGATGCGCGATACGTCGCCCGTTGCATCGCCGGCATTCCGCGCAAGCTTGCGCACCTCTTCGGCGATGACCGAGAATCGGCTACCGGCATGGCCGGCTCTCGACGCCTCAATCGAGGCGTTCAGGGCGATCAGATTGGTCTGCTCGGCGATACCGCGGATCAATCCGACCACTTCGCTGATCTCTTTTGCCGAGCGGTTCATCTGTTCGATGCGTTCTACAAGGATGCCGGCCGCCTCATTGACCTTGCCGACGCCGGTGGAGGCCTGTTCGGCATACTGTCGTCCTGTAAGGGCCGTCTGCATCGCCTCTCGCGAAAGGGAGGCCGATGAAGAAGAGGTGCGAGCCAGATCAGAGACGGTTTGCGTCATCTCTTCGGCGGCGGCCGAGATCTGCCCGGCACGATCAGCCTGTTTCTCCGTTCCTGCCACCGTGCGGTCGACGGCCGTTTTTAATACGCCGATTGAATCGTCGATGCGAACGGCGACGGGAATCACGCGATCGATAACTCCCGTCAGCTTACCGACTACGGCGCCGACGGCATGGATCATCTGCCCCGTTTCGTCGCGACGTTCCGTCTTGATGTCGACCGTGAGATCGCCGGCCACAAGTGTCTTACTCTGCTTCAGGAACTTCTGAATGGGACGCGTGATTACAAACGTAAAGAGGAAAACAAGAAGCGCCATGCCGGCCGCGCCGATTCCCGTAGATAGCCAGACACGCGTCGCAAGCTGTGATGCAAGTCTGTCGACATCCTCGACCCAGACACCGGTGGCCACAATCCAGCCCCATTCGGGTATGACGCGATAAGCAGTGATCTTAGGAACGGGTTTCGTTTCGCCCGGCTTCGGCCACATGTAATCGACTGTGCCGCTGCCGTCTTTTTTTGCTCCGTCCACCATCTCCTGAAAGAAGGCCTTTCCGGACGCATCTTTCGTACCTGTCATATTGCGGTTGCGCAGGCCTTCATCGGGATGCGAGAGGATGACGCCGTTCAGATCCATCACGAAAAAATACTCGCCATCGCCATAGGTTAAAGCGTCCAGCGTTCGTAAAGCCTGCTGCCGCGCTTCCGTCGTCGTCAGATCGCCAGATTTCTCGCTTTTCAGATAGGCACCCGCTGCGGAAACGGCGAGGTCGACCATCAGCTGAGAGCCGCCCTTTTTCTCTTCAAGCAGCGTATCACGGAAGAAGGGCAGATAATAGGCCGAGATGAAAACTACAAATCCGCCGAGAACCAGGATAAAGAGGCTCAGTATTTTCAGAAAAAGGGGCCAGTCACGTAATCTCATAATGCATTCCTGTCGTTTTCACGATCTATTTTTTCGGTTCAAGAACCTGTTATACACCCGGTTTAAGTATCGGCAAAGTTCAGCCGGATTTCAAAAAGGAGCGGATCTGCTCCAGAAAAAGCTCCGGATCTTCATCCTGCGGCATATGACCGAGATTCTCAAGTCGGATCAGACGCGACGCCCGAATCTGACGATGCCATACAGGGGCGAGATCGACGGGCAGAATCTCATCCTTTTCGCCCCAGACGATCAAAGTCGGGCTTTGAATTCCGGCGAGGTACGGATCAATCGGATAATGCATGCCGGCGTGAATATCTCGCCGCACGTAGTTATTCCACTCAAGGTTCTTCTTTTTCTTTTCTTCGAGGTCTTCGGGAATCTCAAGCTTATAGTATGGAAGAGGACCGCCGTTCTGAAGGCCGGCCGGGCTGATGAGAACGAGCTTTTTCACCTTCTGCGGATGAAGTAAAGCCAGACTGACGGCAATATGACCGCCCATCGAGTTACCGATGACAAACGCCCGATCGATGCGCTTATGATCGAGCAGGCGTTTTAAAAAACGAGCCTGGGCGTCCACCGAGTATTTGCGCCTTTCATCGCGCTCCGTCGTTCCCTGGCCGGGAATATCAGGCAGGATCACATGATAGCCCGAAGAGGCCATCACTCCGGCAAGCTTCTGCATCGAAGCCCGGCTCACGCCCAGACCGTGAACGAGAAGCACATGCGGGCCCCTTCCGCCTTCGAGAACGCCGACCGAATAACCCTTATCCCGATAGGAATAAAGCTTTAGCGGAGCGGCCGTCAACGCAAAGGCCGGCATCAACAGACAGAACAATATCAGCAAGCGTTTGAGCACGAGCCGTTGTAGGATTTGCAGCCCTGCTGCGAAGCAAAAAATCTTTCCGGTATTGCCCTTTGTTCTACAATGTAATATGCCCTTCGAGTCAGATGCCATGCTGCAATTCTACCATTATACGTTTCAGACGTTTCATATCGCGTTAATCCTATTCAATGTACTCGGCTGGATTCCACGACCGACCGCTCGCCTGAACCTGATCACACTCGTCGCTACAGGCCTCTCCTGGACGGTGCTCGGCGCCTTTTATGGGTTAGGATACTGTCCGCTCACGGACTGGCATTACGGCGTTCTTGAACGGCTCGGTCGCTACAACCTGCCCGTTTCGTACATCGCTTTTCTCATCGAAGAGATCTGGTCCATCCGCATTGCGACGGCGACGGCGGACTGGATTACGGGTACGACCTACGCCCTTGCCCTGCTGGCCTCCGTCCTGCGAAACATAAAGATCAGACAGACGTTACCGTAGAATCATCGAGCTCCGCTCTATAAAGCGACCCGGCGCGTCCGATGCAAACACAACGGGATTGCGATCAAGCATCCGCTCTTCATACAACGCGATCACATCGCCGGGGGGCGAGATCTCAACGGACTCATATACCGGACGGCATCGCCTCAGAGCATCAGCCTTCGGCTCGGGCAGATCGGCTATGGATTCTACGAGGGCCCCGGACTGCTCTTTATAGGCGACGCAGATTCGATCCGGGCGGTAATCGGTATGCGTGAGAACGATGCCGTCGGGCCGCATGCAATCAAGCGCATAACGCAGAAGCAGACGATCGGCATGGCCTACGCGAAAGTTTCCCTGAAACCCGGGCTCAAGGTTGTTATCCCGTTCAAAACACAGCGCAGGATCTTCGGTCGGGAACGGCCCATGACCGTGCCGCGTGGGAAGCGTGCGTATCACGCCCAGCGTTCTGCGCTCGCCTGTAAAGCCGGCCGCATCAAGCAGTCGCTCGGCGTTTCGCGGTCCTGTATGCGACGGCGTCACATGGGGAAAGAAGCCGGCCTCCATATCAAGCAGCATGCCCTGCGCCCCTTCAAATAGAAGAGTAGAGGACTCCCGGATCTTTGCAAGACCATCCACACATAGCACAAGGCGCGCAACGGCTGTATAACGCTGCACAAGAAATTCTGGCATGGCAGGCTCGCACAGATCGGTAAATAGCTCCTCTATCTGTTTTGAGAGTGGCGCCGCACCCATAACACTGCGAGCGCGCTCAATCTGATGTTCGCGAATCTGTTGCAGACGCCGCCGAAGAAGCGAAACGTCATACAGATCTGCAAAGCGCATCGTCGGAGCGCCGCTTCGCTCGTCCTGAAAGGCCACTCCGATACCGAGGCCACAGCTTCCATGCCGATCTTCGGCCCGACTCAGCTCTTCGATGCGATTCACATAGGCATGAAAGGCGGTGAGCGTAACGGCCTCTGCATCAACGTGAAGCAGCGAAAAAGGCGAGGCAAGGCCGGCGCCTTTCAGCCTCTCGGCTTCGTCTATCAATAGAAGAGGATCGACAAACGTGAATGACGAAAGCAGCGTCGGTACGCCTTCAAAGCTGCCGCTTCCAAACTGCGAGAAGCGAAATCGGACTCCGTTATGCTTAACGTGATGGGCGGCCTGTGCTCCGCCGTTAAAGCGGACGACCAGGTCGGGCCGGACCCGGCGCGAGAGATAGGCGATCGTCTCGCCCTTCCCTTCGTCGCCGAATCCCAGCCCGCAGACGATGGTGGCTCTCATCAGAGACGTTTCGAGCTTCCTCCGCGTTTTTTGTCGGCCTCAGATTTCGGAATGCTATCGCTGCTTACTCGCGCGGCGCTTCTAACACCCGGCATAGCCGACAATCCGGCGAGGGCCTTTCGCGTGCCGGCAAGCCGGGCCGCCGTCTGCTCCGTTCCCTGTAGATCGCCCATGAAGCTTTCCAGATCGTTCGCTCCACCAACAAGGCTGAGCGCGCCGAGCATGACGTCGAGGATGGAATGAGGATCATCGATGCGCAGAATATGCTCTTCCGGGATAACCGAAGCCCACTGGGCCAGGATAACGTCGTCGCGATAGTTGGCGTATTGATCGGCGGGCGTTTCATCGACCGGGGCACGATTACGCATCGACGGATCAAACTGAAACTCATAAATCAGCTGATTGGAATCAGGCCCCGCTTCGCCCTTTCCGCCGATGATGCCGTTGAAGCGTTTGATAACGCCGCCCACTTCGACCTCGGCGCGATAAGGAGTAGGTCCGGGGCTTTCATGAAAGCGATAGTTCTGCACGAAGACCGTGTACTTTCCCGAAGGCGCCTCGCCCTCGGACCAGCGCACGTTCTCGACGGGCTTCGTCGTCTCGCCTGACACGTTCATATCGACGTCAAGCCACCCTTTGCAGGCCGATTGTTTATGCGCATAATAGATCTCTTCACCGGATGGAGCGATCACATGAAGATCGAGGTCGTTCCGGTTATTCCAGATCAGCGATGCGCGCACATCGACGTTGCGATACTGACCGCCGGCCGCTTCGACGCGCTGCTGAATCTCGGCGTCGATATCGGCCTTGCGATCCTCGAAGCCTTTCTGCGGATAAATAAAAAACACATGATACTTCTGCTGTAGCTCGGCGAAGATCTCTTTAGAATCGATGTCATCGGCCACATCGTCGCCGATATAAGCGGCAATCTGATGCTTCGATACTTTCGGATAAAACCCTTCATCACCGACGAAAAACAGAAAGCCTTTGCGCCCTTCATTCAGGCATTCGAGCTTTGTCTTTCTGGCATAATAGTATGCGATCAATTCATAGGATTCCTGTCCCGTTCCTCCACCGCCTTCTTCAAGCCACAGGCTGGAAAGAGCTTCGTCAAGACGGTTGTCGGCTTCAAACTGACTGATCTGCACGGGCGCTCTGTCGCCGGCCGTCGCATCCCCGATGCCGGCAAAGCTCATGGCCGCCCCTTCGACGTATCCCTTCATCTCGATCATTCCGATAAACATGGGAAGCTTCTGGTAGACGATCTTCGAGTCGTTGCCGCGCGAGCGCGTCACATCAAGGGCGACGACGATGGGAGTTCGGTTCATGCATTCGCGTATCTGCCCTTTTATATCGAGCAGCGGATGCACTCCTCGTATCTCTTCACCTGATGCCGTATGTGCTACGCCTGCATAGGTGAAGGCATCGCGGTTCGTGGAGCGCGCCTGTCGCGCCACATCAAGACTGTAATTGCCGTATCCCATTCTTTCCTCCCACTGATACCACCAAATAGTAAATAATGAAGCGATAGAACCGCATCTGACCGTGCAACGCAAAGCAGGTCAAGTCGGTTTCCCTGACGCATCCCGTTGAAGAGGCATCAGGAGAGGCACTATCAAAGGTCTTCTACAAAAAAACCGTCCTGCCGTTACGTTCCGGGGCCGCTGTCCGATACTGAAAAAGGACTTGTCGGCATTACGGAGGGCATTTTTATGAACCTGAGGGTCATTCATGTTTGAGTCTCCTCTGCACGGAAAGCGTCGATCTCTGGTCGAAGTCGCCTTCCTCTCTCTCTGGCTTGCAGGCCAGCCGGTTCTTGCAGATCCGGTTACGGAGTCGTCTGAAACGGACTCCAGCAATCCTTCTATCCCCGTTCAACTTTCCAGTGAAGATATCGACACCGCCGTGGCTCTACGCTGTCCTGGCGAGGCCTATCGTGTTCTTGTCCTTGGCGACGGACGTGCGTTTTTACAGATCAATCCCGAGCATCCCGATCAACTGCAAGAGCTTGCCATAAGCGATGCCTTGAATCCGACGAAAACGACCATCGACTGCGGCGAGGCGTCTTTCGAGATTCGTACAAGCCCGCCTTTTTCGAATAAACTTGTAGAGCAGCACTTTGAGCTTGAAAAAGGAGAGGCAAGGTTCGCTTCGAAACGCGAGTATGACCCGACCGAACAGCTGCTTGAAGAAGCGACGCAGCTGGTGTTCTCTGGAAATCGCGATGCGTTGAACGCGCTTGATTTCTCGGGCATCGAGTTCGCCTACCAGTATGTGAATGCAGAACGCATCCATCGCTTGATGAACCAGTCTATGAAGCGATGCGACCGTCAGCCCTGCAAGCCACTGATCGAGAATACGTTTCTGTTAATCACGCGGCTCAGTACCGCCATATCCGGTACGGAGCGAGATCCGTCTCTACCCGCTCAATGGATACTGGCGCTTGACGATCTGGCCGTTCCCGTCGCCGATAGCGCCCCTCTGCTTTTGCGTTATACAGAGATCCTCAAGCGCATGAACCAGAGAGAGGATGCCATCGCAATCGTCGAAGAGCTCGTACGACGCGATACGGAATCGCCCGACATGCGTCTTTTCTACGGCGATCTTCTATGGGAATCGGGACAGAAAGAAGAGGCCAGGGTTCAGTACCGAGCCTTCGCCGAACTCATCGCCCGTGACGGAAAGACTCCGCCGGCGCGCATAGCACGCCTGCTTGCCGATTGATCCGCCGCTCGAACTGCTCTTGCCGTTACGGCTACAGGCCTTCCGATTCCTGTTTCTTTGATTCCTTTTCGGATTGGCTTGCCGTAAGGTATTCTCGCAGCTCGGCGCTTAACGATCCGGAACGCCCGGCATCGATCAGGCGATAGGCCCGCTCATCAAGAATAGCGGCTTCGTCGGGCGAGCCCAACCTTCGCGCAAGATCCGCTTCCTCTCGCAAAAGAAGGCCGGCAATCACGGCGCGATCGGCGTCAAGCTCACCGGTTACGGAGAACATGTGCAGCAACGCATCGGCATCCAATCGCAGAACAAGGTTGCGCGGCAGGCCGAGGAAATTGTGAAAGGCGGATTCAAGTTCAAGAGCAATGGACTCCGGATCGTTTTTCTTTACGAAGCCGGCAAGACGTGCGAGGAACATAACGAATTGCTGAAGCAGGCGGATCGTGTAGTCGCGATGAAACACGGGAACAGAATAGCGAACACTGGCAGAATCGGGAACAAGAAAACTTGACCGTTTCTTTGAATGCTCCAGCATCAGGCATGATCGGCCGCACAGGACCGGATGCCGTCTATGCGCATCTGACCGCGCTGCTTGCCGAGCTTGATGCGATCGATCGCGAGCTGAGAGATGTGAAGGGATGAATCCTGAACTGGATCGGCCATCTCTGTGGAAAGGTCGGGGATCTTGCTTTTCCAGGAAACCCCCGAAGAAGGTTAACCACGGAGGCACGGAGGAAATCAAAGGAGGAAAAAATAGAGTAAATCCGGAGTTCTTTCGCGAATCCGGGGCCTGTCGCTGTCAACAATTCGCAAATAAGGCCTCCAAACGCTCGAAACGTGTAAGCTGATTCGGAAGGACGAGCTGTGAAACCTCGTTCCGACTATGATTGGCTACACGAGATGTGTCTGTCAGTACAAAGTAGAACCACCGCGTTGAACGAGTATTCCGGAGCCCAGCTCCTATCAAATTTTCTAATTGACTTTTTTTATCAGGACGAGCTTCCTTGAGATACGCCCGATATAAACACAGGGTAATAATGGAGAAGGTCGTCCCCAGCCGCCCGACGACACATGCGAAAACAATGGAAATGCCTCTTCACGAAAACGAAATTCTGGTCTGGCTGCTGGGCACGGTAGTGCTTTCCTTTCTTCACATCTACAGAGAGCAAATCAACCATCTGCCCTCACCTCGCCTGCTCTTTGCCGCCTACATTTCTGTTTGGACGAGCTGGACATCGACGAATCTGGAACACCTCTTCTTTTACGAATTCTTCAATGTGCTCGAACATACGGGCTATGCACTGAACGGCATTTTGCTTCTGGCCTGGTGCAGCCTTGCTTTCTCGTCAAAGCATGAGGAGCAAACGGATGATAAGCGCGCTTGACCTGGCGGGCGCTCTTGCAGCAACCGTAGCACTGATTCGTTTTTCTTTAAACGGTCATGCTTCATTCAGCGCCGGCGAGCGCTGGATTGTACTCATCCTTTGCTCTACAACAGCGCTTATTAACACACTGAGTTTTATGGCCTGGATCGGGCACGACCATCTATCAGAGATTTCTGAGGATTGGAGCGACTATTTGCAGATTCTTCAGCCGGCCTTCTGGGGAATGCTCTTCTATGTCGTGCTGCAAAGCCGCCATCGCAGAGATCTCGCCGCCAGCCAGAAGCGGTTGCGCGATATAGTTGAAAACATGCCAGTACTGCTGACGGCACATGATTCTGACGGCAGAATCCTTGCGTGGAATAGAGAAGCGCATTCCGTAACTGGCTATTCCATCGACGAGATAGCGGAAACCGACCATCTACAGATACTGTTTCCCCAAGCGCAGCAGCGCGAAGATTTCCTCGCAGAATGTTCGAACGGCGGAGGGGATTATCAGCATTCCATTCGGACGATTGTCGGCCGCAACGGCAGCAAACACGTAGCCTGGTTTAACATTTCCCGTAAATATCCCGTTTCTGGCTGGGCGAACTGGAGCATCGGTCTGGACATCACAGAATCCGTACAGGCCCGTCAGCGCCTCGAATTTATGGCCTCACATGACGAGCTGACGGGGCTGGCCAATCGCGGATTGCTGCAGCATCGCCTGCGTTCGGCGATCGCCGCAATTGATAGCGCCGAGAGCATCGAGCGAATGGAAAGCATCGATTCAGTAGAGGCCATCGCTATCACAGGGAACACAGAGGTCTCACGCAGGTCGAATAGAAAAGGCGCACTGATCATGCTCGATCTGGATAACTACAAGATGGTCAATGATACATACTGACATTTGATCGGCGACCGCTTGCTATATGATGTCGGGCAGCGGATCCAGAACAGCGTGGGAAACGACGCTACGGTTGCCAGAATCGGCGGAGATGAATTCATGATCCTCATAACGGGGCTATCCAGAAAAGAGGAGGCGACCATCATAGCCGATTGGCTGCTAAAAAACTTAAGGGCGACGCCGTTTCATATCGATGGTGCCAGAATCTATACTGAAGCAAGCCTGGGTATTACCGTGTACCCGGATGACGGAAACGATCCGGCAGAGCTTTTAAAGAATGTCGATATGGCGCTTTATGCGGCAAAAGAAAACGGTCGCAACGGATTCTGTTTTTATTCCAGAGACCTGCACGATCGTTTTCGATGGCAGCATATGGTCGCTGAAAATTTGCGTTCCGCCCTTCTGAACGACGATCTTCAGCTATATTATCAACCGCAAATAGACGTTGCCGACGGTAGACTGATCGGCGCAGAGGCGTTACTGCGCTGGCCGGGTTTCGAAGGCGGACTATCGCCTGCGGTCTTCGTTCCGATCGCCGAATCCAGAGGCCTCATGCTTCCGCTCGGCCAGTGGGTTCTCAACAAGGCCTTCAGCCAGGCCGCACGATGGAATCAACAATCGGGTTTTACGACGGGCATCAACTTATCGGCGATACAATTTTACCAGTCCGACCTTGTAGATACCCTGAAAAAGCTGGTAACGCTTAACCGGATATCGCCTGAAAACATAGATCTTGAGATAACTGAGTCGGCCGTGATGCGCGATGCCGATCTGGCTATCGCTTCAATGAAGAGATTACGCGATAGCGGTTTTCATATCTCCCTTGACGATTTCGGTACTGGCTTCTCTTCGTTATCGTATCTGAAGCGCTTTCCCGTCTCTCGCCTCAAGATCGACCAGAGCTTCGTGCGTGGGATGGAATCCTCCGCCGACGATACGGCGATCGTACACGGCGTGATACGCCTCGGCCATGATCTCGGATTATCGGTCGTTGCCGAAGGCGTCGAAAACGCCGAGCAATGGAGTCTGCTCAAAGAAGGCGGATGCGACATCGTCCAGGGATTTTTCTTTTCCCCTCCCGTTCCCGTAGAGAATATGGAGGCCATGCTGGCGAAAGGCGATGCGCGGAATTGACAGACTCATCCCGTGACAAAGCCGAAGAAGGTTAACCAGTAGAGTAGAGAGGGTGCCGGAAGCCCGGCAGCCCTCCCCCTCGTCAAACCGGACGTGCAGATTTCCCGCATCCGGCTTTCCCGAAAACAGACCATCCCAGAGCGTATTCATTTGAGATAGAGCAGTCCCATTTTGCTTATCTGGGAGTAGAAGCTCACACCATTCGGCGGGCGAAAACCACGCTGACTTCTTCTCTTTAAATGCACTGTTAAGCGATGAACTGTATAGGAGTTGACTTTTCTAAAGGAAGCCGCTGGATAACCGAAGCGAAAATAATTTGACCAGCCGACAAGGGTTCTGTTGATACCGCCTATCATCTCATCAATAGGTTGATAGCACATCTTCTTGCCCGTCATGATCTTAAGCCTATCCCGCATCCGCTGCACGGCTTTCTTAGAGGGTAACACATTCAAATAGTCTCGATTTCTGCCCTTGAGATCGCGATCAAACCGAAAGGTAAACCCGAGAAAATCCAGACTCGCTTTCTTCTCCTTCAAGTTGACTGTCTTCGTCTTGTCACGATTGATCTTAAGACCCATGCGGGCTTCAATGAATCCCTCAACAAAATCGGTGAGGCGATCCGATTGATACCGGGCCAACACGACAAAGTCATCCGCATAACGAACAAGTTTTGCGTTGGCCCACACAGCGGGTCCGTTACGACCATGAAACACCTTATCGAAGTAATGTAGAAACAGGTTCGCGAGCAGCGGGGAGATCACTCCCCCCTGAGGCGTTCCCTGTTTCGATCTTGCGATGCGTGGTGGACTCCCTTTATCGTCGGGGGGTTCAACCACAGGCGTCTTCAACCACATCCGGATCAGTCGCAAGACCGACCTGTCACTGATTCTCTGCTCAACGCAGAGAATCAGTTTGTCATGTGGGATGGAATCGAAGTATCCTTTGAGATCAGCATCATATACAGCCTGAAAACCCGACAGAATATGACTTCTGATTTCTGCGAGCGCTGTATGTGCAGATCTTTTCGGTCTGAACCCGTAGGAACAGTCGAGAAAATCAGCCTCATAGATAGGCTCGATAATCAGGAGAGTCGCCATTTGCACGACTCGGTCTTTAATCGTCGGAATGCCAAGAGGACGGCGTCTTCCATCCGGCTTCGCAATATACTTCCTGCGGACCGGGCTTGGTCTGTACGTCTTCTCTTTCAGTTCCTTCTGTATCGATTCAAGAAATGCTTTCGCACCTCCTTTGCTGTTCTCAATTTGTTTGAAGGTTATCCCGTCAACGCCGGGAGAACCGCGATTCGCTTTCACTCGTGAATACGCCGCCTCCAGAACGTCCATCCTGAAGATACGATCATAAAGCACGTAAAATTTGAAGCGTGGTTCGTTCCTCGCCTTGTGATAGAGTTTCGATCTCAAAAGAGCGAGCTTCTCGGAAAGTCCCTTCTGGTTAAGCGGTATCGCTGCCTCAGTTCCCTTTCCTTCTTCCGTAGAGGATGTTTCCATCAAGCGGTCTTACTCCTTTTCTTATCCAAACTTGTTTTCGGCAGAGTCCCTTCGCTCCACCGGAATTACCCGACTTCCTCGCTACTATGGACTCCTCCGACTCCCGATGAGGATGAGTCACAGTTATGGATTCCTGTCACTCGTTGCCGAATCCCTCACCGGGCCTCCCAGGTTCCTCATGTCTTCCTTCTGCAAGTGCTATCCGCTCTGACCCCGAGCAGCCAGTCGGGTGCTAACCATTGCTTCCCCGACCGTGTCAGGCTTCACCAACTCCGAGAGGCTGGCCGCTGCTAATGGTGTAACGAGGCTCATGTCGGTTCACTTTTGTTACGGCCCTTACATTTGATCCGCGTGGCTTCACCCAAATGGATTACTCCAGCAGATGCACGCTTCACTACCCGCCGAATGGCTAATTGCGGGGTGGGTACCTTTCAACCCACGGGAGAACACAGGCTTATCCTGGCGCACCGGAGGCACGGAGGAAGAAAAAGTGGGCCTACAGCGGCGAATTAACGGGATCATTGATACCGATCTCGTTCCTCGTAACTCGGCCTGAAGAGATTTACCTCACGGCCGGCCCAGGAGAGAAATGCCTGCTGAGATGAATTTTAGTAGAGGCCAGGTTTACCAGTTTTCTGTCCCTCAGAAATTAGACTGACGTAGTACTATCTTGGTTTTTTTTCTTCACTCTGACGAACGATTAGCTTCCCGGTTTTTATCGCTTCGTCAAGATCAATAAGGCGAAGTGGTGGCGGTTGCGTTGGCCTTCTTCCCCTCAATTTATCCACCACCCAGGAAGCCAGTTCGCTAATAACAATACCTTCGTTGCTGACGTAGGCATTCCAATCAACAGAAGAAATATCAACGCCGAATCGTCGGGAGTAGGCAAGAATAAATTCATCGAAATCATCACCGCTCAGACCTAAATCATAAACGACATCCATATCACCCCGTAGATCTGATTCCGGAACCTTGGTAATCTCGGAAACTAAACTTGCGAATGCAGAGGAGATCATCGTCATCATTAATACCATCCTGTATCGACTTTCGTGCCTTTTCGTGCTTTTCGTGGACCATCAAATGCGTTCACAAAAAACCTGAAGAAGATTAACCACGGCGGCACGGAGGAGGAGAAGAGAACAGAGGAAATCCGGGGGCTTTCGCTAATTTCTCGATCAAAGAGCCCCCTCATGCCCCTCTGTTCTCCGCGCCCTCAGCGCCCTCCGCGATTAACCCATTCCTCTTCTCCCGTGGACAACCGCCTATACCAGCTTCAACGCCTCGCCCTCGGCCTTCAAGACATAGTCTCTTTCGGTATCGAAGTTGCCGGCCAGGATAAACCGTGCAAGCAGGTTGCCCGCCTCGCGCTGGATCAGGCGCTTGAGCGGACGGGCGCCGAACTGCGGATCGTAGCCCCGCTTCGCCAGCCAGTCAAGCACGGGCTTCTCGATCTTAACTTTAAGCCCCTGCTCTGCGGCTCGATCGACAAGCTGCTTCAGCTGGATCTTCACGATATGCAGAAGCGACTCTTCTGATATCGGATTAAAGAAGATGACGTCGTCGAGACGGTTCAGGAACTCAGGCCTGAAGAAGCGATGCAGATCGTCCTGGATCAGTCGCTCGCGCTCCTCGGCCGTACGGCTGAGATCCATCAGGTGGTGCGAGCCTATATTTGAGGTCATGATGACGATCGTATTCTTGAAGTCCACGGTGCGGCCCTTCGAATCGGTCAGGCGTCCGTCGTCAAAGAGCTGCAAAAAGATATTGAATACTTCGGGATGCGCCTTCTCCACCTCGTCAAACAGGATGACCTGATACGGACGGCGACGCACGGCCTCGGTTAACTGTCCGCCCTCGTCATAGCCTACATAGCCAGGAGGCGCACCGATCAGACGGGCGACGGCATGCTTCTCCATATACTCCGACATGTCGATGCGCAGGAGGGCATGCTCGTCGTCGAAGAGAAATCGAGCGAGCGCTTTGGCCGTTTCGGTTTTGCCGACGCCGGTGGGGCCCAGAAAGAGGAATACACCGACCGGCCGATTCGGATCAGAGAGCCCCGAACGGTTGCGTAGAATGGCCTCGCTGACCGATTCGATGGCCGGGTCCTGGCCGACGACCTGCTTGCGCAGTTCTTCTTCGATATGCAGCAGCTTTTCTTTCTCGCCCTGCATCATCTTTGATACGGGAATGCCCGTCCAGCGACTGACGATAAGGGCGATGTCTTCGTCGGTTACCTCTTCTTTAAGATACTGCTTCTGGCTTTCTTCGATGTTCTTCTCGATCTGCTTCAGCTCGTTTTCAAGGGCGGTAAGCTTTCCGTAGCGGATCTCGGCCACCTTATTCAGATCACCGACACGCTCGAATTCCTTCTCTTTAATACGCCATTGCTCGATATCTTCGCGGATGGCCTTCGCCTTCTCAACGTCCTGACGCTCCGTATCCCAGACGCCTTTCTTTTGCTGGAATTCCTCTTCGAGATCGGCCAGCTCCTGTTCGAGGATTTCAAGGCGATGCTTCGAGGCCTGATCCTTCTCGCGCTTCAGGGCCTCGCGCTCAATCTTCAGCGACTGCAATCGCTTCGAGATCTTATCGAGTTCTTCGGGAAGCGAATCGAGCTCGATGCGCATCTTGCTCATCGCCTCATCAATCAGGTCGACGGCCTTGTCGGGCAAGAAGCGGTCGGTGATATAGCGATCCGAGAGTTTTGCGGCGGCAACGATCGCGCCATCAGTGAGGCGGATGCCGTGATGCAACTCATAGCGGTCTTTCAATCCGCGCAGGATCGTAACGGTCTCTTCAAGGCTCGGTTCTTTCACATAGACGGGCTGAAAACGGCGCTCCAGCGCCTGATCCTTCTCAATGTGCTTCTGATATTCTTTCAGGGTCGTGGCGCCGATACAGCGCAGCTCGCCCCTCGCAAGAGCAGGCTTGATCATATTCGCAGCATCAAGCGAGCCTTCGGCGGCGCCGGCTCCCACAATCGTATGAATCTCATCTATAAAGAGGATGACCCTTCCCTCAGAGCGGGTGACTTCATCGAGCAGCGCTTTCAGGCGATCCTCGAATTCGCCGCGATACTTCGCACCGGCGACCATACTGCCGAGATCAAGGGCCCAGATCTCTTTGTCTTTCAGCCCATCCGGAACCTCGCCGGCGACAATCTTTCCCGCCATGCCTTCGACGATGGCGGTCTTACCGGTACCCGGTTCCCCTATTAATAGAGGATTGTTTTTCGTGCGTCGCGTGAGCACCTGCATCATGCGACGGATCTCTTCGTCGCGGCCGATGACGGGATCAAGCTTGCCCTTTCGCGCAGATTCGTTCAGATTGCGCGCATACTTTTCAAGCGCCTCCATAGTATCTTCGGGGTTCTCGGACGTTATCGGTCGATCTCCGCGAAGATCTTTGAGTACTTCTTTAACCGCCTCCGGAGTAAGACCCGTTCTCAACAGTTCTTGAGAATGTTTCTGTGTGCGGTCTTCAAGATAGGCGATGAGCACATGTTCGTTAGAAAGATACTGATCTGAGCGTTGTTCTGCGATCTTTTCGGCCTTCTGCCACAGCGATACGAACGTTGATGATGGCCTCACGTCCTCCTGCCCTTCCACGCGTGGAAGTCTTTCAAGAGCGGCTTGCAACGGAGCGATCACAGAATCACCCGATAGACCGAGTCGATCAAGAAGCATCGGTCCGATACCGTTCTTCTGACGTAATATTTCATACAGAAGATGTTCCGGTGTAAGTTCGGCATGATGTCTATCGCGAGCGAGCTGCTGTGCCGATGTTACGGCCTGCGACGCCATTGTTGTGATCTTATCGAGTCTCATAATCAACTACTCCACCCCGGTAGGGTATAACCGGGTTTCTTCTTATTTTAATACTTCAGAGAATTCAATAGAACCATTCCACATCAGTACACATCCTTCTCATCGACAGAACAGAAAGCAAAAAACATGCCCGCAAATATGCTCCGAAAGTCCTTCTTCTCTGCCCGCGGCAGACGGTGTTGCTGCCAGAAAGACAGCGACCTGTCAGTGCTGTCAGAGTGATGATAAACTTTCTAAACGAATCCGGCTTAAAAAGTCCGATTCTATTGACACGATGGACTTCTTCAGAAATTTGTGTATCGGGCGAAGTCTACCTAAATCCCCAAATACACGGAAGAAAAAGGTTCAGGCCAGATGGCACCACTAACACGTATTCTCCAGAAACACGGTTTGAAATTCCTGCTGTTGTTCCTCCTTCTTGGCGGAATCTACTATCTTTACGGCTACCCTACGAAATATCAGGGGTATGCACCCGATCAACCGATCCCATTCAGCCACAAGATCCATGCGGGCGAAGTGGGTGTCGATTGCCAGTTCTGTCATACTTCGGTTGATAAATCGGAACATGCCGGAATTCCCGATACGGCAACCTGTATGAAGTGCCACTCTCAGATCGCATCTGACAGTCCGGACATCCAGTACCTGCGTAGTTCTTTCGCGCAGGGCGTACCCATGCGATGGAATAAGGTTCACGACCTTCCCGACCACGCGCATTTCAGCCATAAGGCACACGTCGCCCGCGGCTTCGACTGCGTTCAGTGTCACGGCTCCGTCGAGAAGATGGACAAAGTTGAAGTCGTCGCCGAGTTCAACATGGGATGGTGTGTGAACTGCCACCGTATGTATACGGAGCAGGAGCATCCGGCCGGCAACAACACGATGGTGGGCATTACCAGCTGCGGTACCTGCCACTACTGATACTGACGAAAGAACATAGAAAAGGACAGATTCATGAGCCCGATAAAACAAGCTGTTGAATCCAGACGAAAGTACTGGCAGTCACTTGAAGAAAGAGTTCTGCCCGAAGCCGACGCCTGGAGATCTCCCGAATTCGAACAGTCCCGCAATGAAATGGCCGACGAGGCCGAGAAACAGAAATTCTCACGTAAGGATTTTATGAAGATTATGGGCGCCGGCGCGGTCATGCTTTCCGCTGCCTGCCGTCGTCCGACCGAGCAGATCGTTCCCGCCGTCGTGCAGGCGCCGGAATACGTTCCGGGCGAGAAGCTCTTCTACGCCTCTGCCACTCCTGAAGGCACCGGTATTCTCATTCACGCCCGCGAAGGCCGCCCCATCAAGATCGCCGGTAACGCCGACCATCCCATCACACGGGGAGGCGTTATGGCCACTGAAGTCGCCTCGCTGATGGATCTTTATGATCCCGATCGTCTGCGTTATCCGGTAACGCTGCGTAACGGTCGCAAGCGTCGCGCTGCCCAGAACGACATCATCGCCGAAGCGCAGAGCGCCGTGAAGGCCGGGAACTACGTCATCCTGACCGGGCCGATCAACTCCCCTTCGACGAAGGCTCTTATTGCCGACTTCTTGAAGAGCAATCCGGGCGGACGTCATCTTGAAATGCGCCCCGATCCGACGCTGCGTCAGATCCTTGAAGGCCAGGCCGCTTCTTACGGCGACCGTATCGTTCCCTTCTATCGTTTTGATCGCGCTGAGCTCGTCGTTACGATCGAAGCCGACTTCATGGGCACGATGCCGGGCTCTTCGGCTTATACGGCCGACTACATGAGAGGCCGTGATCTTCGCGCAAAAGGCAGCAAGTATAACTCTCTCATCGCCTTTGAATCGATGTTCACCGTAACCGGTTCAAACGCCGAATCACGCGTTCCGATCCGTCCGGGCGATGCCGTTACCGTAGCTCTTTCGCTTGCCGCTCATATCAACAACGGTCTGAAGCAGGGCAAGTTTGCCGGCAACGCTCAGGTATCTGATCTGCTGAAGAACTATATGCCCGAAAAGGTCGCCTCGGCTCTCGGTATTGAAGCGCAGGCCATCTCTTCGGCCGCTGATGCGCTGTGGAAATATCGCGGACGCTCTCTTGTCGTCGGCGGATCGCCGCAGAGCGCCGTCGGTAAGGCAGCCGCTCTTGCCATCGCCGTCAACCTTCTCAACTCCATTCTCGAAAACGACGGCGTGACCGTGGACCATGCTCATGCGCTCGGTCTTTCGGCTGGCTCGTCTGAGAAAGAGATCCTTGAGCTCGTCGAAGATCTGCAGAACGGTAAGGTGAAGTCGGTTATCATGGCCGGCGCCAATCCCGTGTATCACCTGCCTTCGTCGCTGAAAGTAAAAGAAGCCCTTTCGAACGCCAACTACGTTCTTTCGATCACCGATCACATCGACGAATCGACCCTGGCGGCGAAGGCCGCTCTGCCCGTTTCGCATTACCTCGAAAGCTGGGGCGATGTTGAAATCGTGAAAGGCGTGCGCTCCGTCGTACAGCCGGCCATCCGCCCGCTGTATAACACCAGTTCGCTTGAAGACTATCTGATTCAGATCGCCGGCGGTTCGCTTGGCGGCGCCTCTTCGTTCCACGAGTATCTGAAATCTCGCTGGGCCGACGTCGCAAAAGGATCGTTCAACGATTTCTGGATCAAGACGCTGCAGGCAGGATTCCTCGCCTCCACGTCGCTGAAAGGCCAGGCAGCCAATCGCAATTTCAATACGGCCGCTCTGCAGGCGCTTCCCGTTTCTCCCGAAACGAAAGCTGGACTGCGCGTCGGTCTCTATTACAACGTGCAGGTCCTCGATGGTACGGGCGCCAACAACGCCTACCGTCAGGAGCTTCCCGAGCCTGTAACAAAAGGCGTCTGGATGAACTATGCCGTCATCCTGCCCGAAACGGCCCGTCAGATGAAGCTGAAGCAGGGCTCCGTGATCGAAGTGAAGACGCCGTCCGGCTCGGTAAAGGTGCCCGTGCTGCTGCAGCCCGGTATTCACCCCGAGGCCATTCTGATCGCCCTTGGCTACGGCCGCACCGCAGCCGGCAAGATCGGCGACGAGCGTGGCGCCAATGCCATCGAGCTTGCTCGAGTCGGCACCGATTCGCTGATCCTATCCGGCCTTGAGCTTGCCAAAGAAGGCGGACTGGTCGCTACCGGCGATCGTATCAAGCTGCCCAATACGCAAACCGTATATCGCAGCGGACGCAACACCGAAGATCGTGCCTTCTTTGCTCCTGCAAGCACTACGGAAAAGGACAATCACGCCGAGCATGCCCCATCTGTGGGCGGAGCCCCCTATGACGGATCCGCACAATATGGTCGCCCGCTGATTCGTGAGGCCTCGCTTGAGGACTACCGTAAAGATCCGAAAAACGAAGAGATCTACAAGCCTGAAGGCGTTCACTATCCCGACAACGCCGCTATCATGACGGGCTGGAAGTACGAAGGCATCCGCTGGCACATGGTCATCGACCTCAATGGCTGCACCGGTTGCGGTTCCTGTGTAACCTCCTGTAACATCGAGAACAACATTCCGATGGTCGGTCCCGATCAGGTCTATATGGGCCGTGAGATGCACTGGCTTCGCATCGACCGCTACTACAGCGGATCAGAGGCGAATCCGACCGTTGCGCATCAACCGATGCTCTGCCAGCACTGTGAGAATGCTCCGTGCGAGAACGTATGCCCCGTCGGCGCCACGGCCCACGACACTGAAGGCCTGAACGTCATGGCCTACAACCGTTGCGTCGGAACTCGTTACTGCGCTAACAACTGCCCTTACAAAGTGCGCCGCTTCAACTGGTTCGAGAACTGGGATTATATGGAAGGGCTGGTCCGTCATCTGCGTGACCCGCAGCAGCTCGCACTGAACCCCGACGTAACCGTTCGTCGCCGTGGTGTGATTGAGAAATGCTCTCTCTGCATCCACCGACTGAACCGTGCCCGTCAGGACATGAAGGTTAAAGGACAGAAGAAACTTGTCGACGGCTCCGTGCAGACAGCCTGCCAGGAAGTATGCCCGTCGAATGCCATCACCTTTGGTGATATCAACGATAAGGATTCCAGAGTTCATCAGCTTGCAGCCGATCATCGCGGCTACAAGGTTCTCGATTTCCTGGCGACGAATCCGTCGATCACCTATCTGGCGAAAGTCAGAAATAAAGTAATCTAAGGCGAGCGAAGAACATGGCAAATCTTACCGCAGAACAGAAAGAGTTCTTGAACCCCACCCTCGTGCAGGGTGGCAAGACCTACAAAGACGTTAACAACGACGTCGTGAAGCCCGTCGAAACCTTCCCCTCCAAACTCTGGTGGGGAGGCTTCTTGATCGCCCTCAGCCTTCTCGGACTTCTTGGCGCCGAGATCGCCTACCTGATTTCGACAGGTATCGGTATCATCGGCATTAACACGCCGGTGAGCTGGGGCTCCTTCATTATTACGTTCGTCTTCTGGATCGGTATCGGTCATGCCGGTACGCTGATCTCGGCGATCCTTTTCGTCTTCCGTCAGCAGTGGCGTATGGCGATCAACAGATCGGCCGAGGCCATGACGATCTTTGCCGTGGCCTGCGCCGGTATCTTCCCGCTCATCCACGTCGGTCGTCCCTGGCTGGTGATGATCTGGTTCCTTCCGCTGCCGAACGAGCGTGGAACGCTGTGGCCGAACTTCCGCTCCCCTCTTCTGTGGGACATGTTCGCCATCTCGACCTACCTCATCACCTCGCTGGTGTTCTGGTATATCGGTCTGATTCCCGACTTCGCTTCGATCCGTGACCGTGTTAAAGAAAGCAACTGGTGGCAGAAAACTCGCAAGGCCGTTTACTCCGTCCTTTCATTCGGATGGGTCGGATCAACAAGAGCCTGGTCGCACTATGAAGCGACGGCGATGATCCTTGCCGGTCTTTCCATGCCTCTCGTTTTCTCGGTTCACACCATCGTTTCGTTCGACTTCGCCACCTCGGTGATTCCCGGCTGGCATACGACGATCTTCCCTCCTTACTTCGTAGCCGGCGCCGTTTTCTCGGGCTTCGGTATGGTTCTTACGCTGCTCATCGTTATGCGTGAGGTTTTCAACTTCAAAGAATACATCACGATCAAGCACCTCGAGAACATGGCGAAGGTCGTTACGCTTACGGGTTCGATGGTCGGTCTGGCCTACAGTACGGAATTCTTCATCGCCTGGTATTCGGGATCGATGTTTGAAGGTTTCGCCTTCCTGAACCGTGCCTTCGGACCCTACTGGTGGTCTTACTGGATCATGGTCAGCTGTAACGTGATCTCTCCGCAGCTGTTCTGGTTCAAGAAGCTGCGCACCAATCCCGTATTCCTCTGGATCGTATCGATCTTCGTAAACATCGGCATGTGGTTCGAGCGCTATGTGATCGTCGTCACCTCGCTGCACCGCGACTACCTGCCCTCCAGCTGGGATCTTTACATCATGACTCCGCATGAATTCGGCATCCTGCTCGGTTCGTTCGGTCTGTTTTTCACGCTCTTCCTGCTCTATGCCCGGTTCTTCCCGGCAATCGCCATGGCAGAGGTGAAAACCATTATCAAATCACCAGGAGCAAAGGGCTTCGGTCATTAAGCCGTAGCCTGGAGAAGAGAGGAATCCAATGGAATTCATCAATAAGAAACTCGAACCCGCTCTTGAGAAGCTTGAAGGAGCGCTGGATCGCTTCTTCGGAAAGCAGATTGAGATGGTCGAAGGTCTGATCGAAAAGACCTTCGAATACACCTACCGCGAAACGACAAACGGCGTATTCGGTCTGTTCAGCACTCCCGAGCAGATCTCGCATGCGGCAAAAGAGACGGTGAAGAAAGGTTTTACCAACTTCGACTGCCTCACTCCGTTTCCCGTGCACGGCTTGGAATACGACATGGGCCTGAAGCGCTCGAAAATCCCGTATGTTACGTTTGTGATGGGACTTGTCGGTCTGGCAACGGCCATATTCTTACAGCTGAACGTGCATGAGATGGTCATTCCGGTAACGATCACACATGCCATCGATGCGATGCCGAACCTGAACTCGTATCCGATTAACTACGGCGGCAAGCCGACCTACTCCTGGCCGGCCATGCTGCCCATCGCCTTCGAGCTTACGGTTCTTTTCGCCGGAGCCATCGGCACGGTCGGCGCTCTGATGGCGCTGGCACGACTGCCGATGCCGGGTCGTAAGATCCTGCATCCTTCGATTACGGACGACAAATTCTGTCTCTGGATTCCCTCGGATTCCGCGAACTTCAGCGAAGAAGGCGTGAAAAGCTTTCTGAGCGAGCTCGGAGCAGAAGAAATCACGGTGGTGAAGTGAATATGAAACGTTATACAGTACTGGCCTTTTCGGCCGCCCTGCTGGCCTCGTGCAACTACTCGGGCAATAAGTCAGGCGCTCATTATTTCCTCGACATGCATGATAACATGGCTGTCGAGGCGCAGGAAGAGGACCTTTCGACTCTGAATCGTAGCTTCGACGGCACCTATGCAAAAGGCGCTGATAACATCGAAGTCTGGTCAGGGCCTGGCGCCGGTCTTCGTGTTCCACCTCAGGGCACGGTTCCGCGCAACTATCAGCCCTACCTTTATGATAGCGGCGACTTCGAAACGCCGGCCCGTGAGCTGAAGAATCCTCTGATGGCGACGGCTGAAGTTCTGAAGAACGGACAGAAGCAGTATAACATCTACTGCGGCGTCTGTCATGGACAGCTCGGTCATGGCGACGGCCCCGTTACGCCTCGTTTTGCCGACATCCCTGCTCTTGCAGGAGGCAAGTCGCAGGTGCTCGACTGGGAAGACGGCAAGTTCTTCCATATCATAACCGTCGGCCGCGCACGGATGAAGCCGTATGCCGCTCAGATCTCTCCCGAGAACCGCTGGGCGATCATTCACTACATCCGCCTGCTTCAGAAACAATAAGGAGTTATTGCAATGCATCTTCCCGGTAATGATAAACTGGAGTTCCGCATCTCTCCGATGTTCCGGAACGTCGCTCTGGGCCTGATGGGCCTGGGCCTACTTCTGATCGCGTATCAGATCATCGCTCCCTGGCATGGCTCAGTTCCGCATGAGGAAGGCCATGGTTACAGCAATCCGCGTCTTTTCATGTCGATGAACCTGGCGCTTCTTGTCGGTATTCCCGTCGCCCTGGGCGGTATCTTCTTCACCGCGCTGCACCACCTTTCGGGTGCGGCATGGAGCACGACCGTCCGTCGCCTGTCCGAGTCCTTCTTCTGGTCTCTTCCGGTGCTTCTTGTCTTCCTGGCCGTCGTTCTCTTCGGCATGAAAGATGTGTTCCACCACTGGGCGACCTACGTTCCCGGTAGCGAACCGAAGGACGCGCTTCTCGAAGTGAAGGCAGCTTACCTGAACCAGACGTCCTTTATAATCAGGAACATCGTTATCTTCCTGATCTGGATCGGCTTCGGCTTCCTTTTCTGGAAGACCTCTGTAAAACAGGATGCTGACGGTGAGTTCAAGCATACGTCGCTTCTTGTGAAGCTCTCTGCCGGCTTCATGGTCGTCTTCGGACTGACGCTGTCGGTTTCGTCCTGGGACCTTGGCATGTCGGTGGAACCGCACTGGTTCTCGACGATGTGGGCGGTTTACTTCTTCACCGGCCTTGGACTGAGCGTCTTCGCCGCCATGATCCTGTGGATCTGGTATCTGAAGCGTGCCGGCTATGTTGCCGAATCCGTGAACACCGAGCATATCCATGACCTCGGCAAATGGCTGTGGGGCTTTACGGCCGGCTGGGCTTACATCGCCCTCGGTTCGCAGTTCCTTCTCATCTGGTATGCGCACATTCCCGAAGAGACGATCTTCTACCACACTCGTATGTATAACGACGATATGACCTACAACGCATGGGGTTTCATGTCGCTCGTCATCGTCATGCTGCGCTGGATTCTTCCTTTCTTCCTGCTGATCAAGCGGGAATGGAAGCGTAACCTGAACTGGCTGGCCATCAACGCCATCGTCGTTCTTGTCGGTCAGGTGCTCGATATGTACTGGGTGCTTTATCCGACGCTGGACGGCGGCCACTTCATCTGGCCTTCGATTCAGGAACTCGGACCTCTGCTTCTGCTGGTCGGCGCCTTCATGCTGTCCACGGCATGGGGACTGAGCCGTGCGAAGCTGATCCCGGTTAAGGATCCGCGACTTGAAGAGTGCCTGCACTCCCATCATTGATCGAAGAAGAGGAACTCATGAACTACAGGAATACGATCATCGGCAGCATGGCAACGATCGCCCTGCTTGCCTCGTGCAAGAAAGAGACTCCGATCTATGAAGCGACCGCAGAGGCACTTCACAACGGTTCTCTCTATTACAACGTTTCTGAGGCGAACTGTAAGTCCTGCCACGGAACGGATTGGAACGGCAACGGGCCCGAGGCCCGTTCTCTGAAAGAACAGGGACTGGCCGTTCCCGATTTCACAGCCGCTCTGTCTCCCGACAAAACGGTGCTGGATTATTTCAAGGCGATCACGATCGGCACCGAGAAAACGAAATCTCTGCCGTCGGCTCATGCCTACCAGAGCCATACGGACCGCTCTCGCTGGGCGATGGCGAACTTCCTCTATTCGCTTGGCAAGCCGTCCTCTGACGAAGCTCGTCGCAAGACGGCAAGCGAAGCGGCTATGAAAGAGATTCAGGCCGCCTATTCGAATAGCCGTCGCTGGTATATGGGCGATAACAAGCCTTCAGCAGAAAGAGAAAAAGCGCCTGCTCTTGAGGCCCTTCTTTCGAAGGCCGGATTCACGCCGAGCAGCGAGATCTCCGTCGTTCCCGTTTCGGATTCGCGTCGCGAAGGCGCCTTTCATGCACAGGACAGCCAGGCAGAGGGATATGCTCTCTATAAAAGCAACTGCCAGTCCTGCCACGGCGTATTCGGCGAAGGCTCTCAGGGAGCCGTTCATCTCGGCGCCCTGCCCGGTGAAGGCGAAGGCAAAGGCGGCATTCCGCGCCTGAAGCCCGTTCATGCCTCCATCCGTGACCTGGCCGAGGTCGGCGCCCTTTCAGCCGGAGCTCTGAGCTCCGCACACAACGATAAGGATGCGTTCGGACAGAAGTCGCATGCTCTGACTGAAGAGCAGTGGGAGCTTCTGGCCGATTACATTAAATCCATCACCGGAAAGTAACCATGATACAGACAGATCGTTATTCCAAATCCATCGTGTATTTCAAGAACGCCGGTATCGTGTGGACCTTTCTCGGTCTTACAGCCGGACTGCTCAATGAAATGCAGATGATGTTCTCCGTTCCGGGCAGCGATTCTCCGCTCTCATACGGCCTTCTCAAGGCCATCGCTGCCAATATGACCATCTTCGGCGGTTTTCTGTCGTTCTTCCTGGCCTATGCTCTGCGCATTCTGAATGCAGAAGGCGGCAAGCAGAAGATTGATATGATCGCCCGTGTGTCGTTCTTCCTTCTTCAGATCGGTCTGGGCATCGGTCTTGTGTTCATCGCCGCCGGTTATGCCGACGGTCGTGAATACGGCGAGATGAACTTCCACACCGACAACATGATCCTGCTTTCAATCGCCATCGTGCTGGGCCTTTCGATCTTCAATCTGAACGGACAGAAGCTCTCTGCTGCCGCTCAATTCCAGCTTGTGACGCTTTCGGGCATGGTCGTCTCGTTCTTTCTCGGCAACTTCGGATTCCCGAATTCGCTGATTACGGCCGTCGCTCCGACGTCGGGCATCCAGGACGCCGTCGTGCAGGAATACTACCGCATGGCCGTGCTGATGTTCTTCGTCTATCTGCCGCTTCTCACCATCCTGTATCAGGCTGTGCCCGAGAAGTTCGGCGTTGAGATTCAGAGCCAGCCTGCCGTGCGCTTCCAGCTGCTTGTGTCGATTCTCTTTATTCCGCTTGCCGGCGCCGGAGCGCTTCTCTACTCCGTTGCTCCGCAAACGCTGCAGATCCTCGGCGCCTACACGTCGGCAGCCCTTGCCGTCTCTGTCGCTGCCGGAACGGTGAATCTTCATCAGAGTTTCAAGGCCGCTGCAGGCACAGCCTCTGACGGCGTTGTGGCAGCGATCCGACTGGGCGGTACGTTCCTGACGCTGATCACGGTGCTGCAGTTCGTTACCCGACTGCCCTTTGCAAAACACTATCTGCAGTATACGGCATGGAACGACGCCGATCCGTTCTTCACCGCCACGACGGCCGGTCTGATCGTGCTCTTTGTAGCGGCGGCGATGATCTCGTCGAACGGCAAAAACGGTCCTTCGGGCTGGGTGCTGGCCGTGCTCTCGACGGGCGTGCTTCTGATTCTTCCGGTTACGCTGATCCAGGGCCTGCTTGAAGGCATGGCCGCTCTTGGTATGACCGAAGACGGAGCCGCTCTGAAGAATCCGTCCTGGGCAGCCGTTTCGACGGTCAGCTCCTTTGTAAAAGGCGGAACCGCTCTTCAATACGTCGCCTCGCTGAACGGAGTGATCCTGCTTGCGAAGCTTCTGATCTTTGTCGCCTTCTTCCCCATTATGGGATCGTTCTTTGAAGAAGGCGATGCCGCTCTCACAGCTGAGAGCAAGGCAGCTTGAGGGAGAAACACATGAAATCGATCTTTGAAAATCCCATCAAACTGGTCGGTGCGACGATCGTTCTCTCTGTCGCATCGTTTGCAGCCGTCGCTGTGCTGCCCTTCTGCGGACTCGATCTGCACGGAGCGCATGCACATACGCAGGCGCCCGAAGATCCGCTTGTTCTGAAAGGACATGAGGTTTACTACGAAGCCGGATGCCAGAGCTGCCATACGCAGAACATCCGCCCGTTCAAGGCTGAGGTCGTGCGTTTCACAAACGTCGAGAAATACGCGAATACCTACAGCGCCGATGCGAAAGAACTCGTATTCTTCACGCCTTCGGTGATGGGCAGCCGCCGCATCGGACCGGACCTTTCTGCCGCCGCATCAAAATACACGAAGGAAGGCCTGACCGAGCTGCTACAGAGCAAAGAAGGCCTTCATAGCTTCACGCATCTCTTTGCCGGCGAAGAGGCCGGTGGAAGCATGCAGCCTCTGCGTATGTCGTGGAAGATCCGCTGGATGATGAATGCCGGTATTCCCTTCTCTGATCCGTATCAGCGCGGCGTATTCGACCGACTTGACGAGTCCACCCGCGGCGACGCCCTTGTAGCCTATCTGCTCTTCCTCGGAAAGCGGAACCTGTCCTACGAGTCGCAGTTCTACAAACAATAAGAGGAAGCGAATATGTCTGAGCATAACAACAATCCTGAAACTAAGTCGACTCCGGGCTGGGTCGCTTACCTCTTCTCTCTCGTTCTGGTCATCGGTATCGGTGCGACCATCTATCAGGTGGGATTCCGCGCACAGAGCCGCCAGAGCATGATTCGCGAAGAGATGGGAACGGAAACGATCAAACCGACGATTGAGATCATTCCCGTGCGTGACGCGAAGGCGATCGCAAACGGGGAGGCCACTTACAAGCGTGCCTGCTTCGCCTGCCACGGAATGGATCTTGAGGGCGGCGTCGGCCCGAACCTGAAAGACACGGAATGGTATCATCCGCCGTCCAAAGAGACGAACCTCTACAAGCTCGTTTCTACGGGCATCTCGGGTGCACAGGCCGTTAAGGGCGTACCGATGCCTCCGAAGGGCGGCGCTGCAATTTCGGGCATCGAGGTCTGGGAGGTTATCTACTATCTTTCCAGCCGTAACCCCTCGATTGAAAAAGACGCCGTTTCAAACGTGAAGTAAGCGACGTTCGACCTTTTTATCTGGAAAAAGCCGGGTGATAAGCCCGGCTTTTTTTACTTTGAGGGGTTAGGACGGCTCGGTATCAAATTGTTTTTAAATTCCCGCCAGCGAACGTGAAAAGCCGATCACATCTCAAACGGAATAAACTCGTGGGGGCCGTAGACCTCGGCTCGCAGATCATCCAGCATACCGTACATCTCCCAGGCGTCCTGAGCGCGCTGCATGGGGCTTTCTTTTAAGAAGAATCTGATGAAGCGCTGTATGCGTTCATCGACTTCGGCCGGCATCTCAGCCGTCTCGGGATTCCCGCCCAGAGCATAGACCATACAGCGAGCGGCCGAGAACAGATCAGAGGAAGGTAGAGGCGGCTTCTTTTCAGCAACCTCGGGAGCGCTGTATTTCTCGTTCAGGATGCGAAACCCCTGCCCGGTCGATGCAGGCTTGTAGATCGAGCACGTCCAGTCGATCAACCATACGTTATGATCTGAGGGCCGTATCATAATATGAGCGGGATCGACGTTGCCGTGCAGAATGCCCTGACTGTGCGCATAGCCGAGCACCGATAGCAAACGCCGGAACAGCCAGATGATATGCCGCGGTGGGATGCCCTTCACGTATTTCTCGCGCACGGAATGCAGGTCATAGCCGTCGATGCGGCGCATCACAAGGCCGATGCGGCCGTCGTCGGTCCGGAAATCATCCATGAGCACGGGCAGATGCTTCGTCTGCACCCCTTCGCCGGCATGAAGCAGCTTGATGATACGCGCTTCGTTTTGCATGAGATCGTTATCCGCCGGATCTTCGACCAGCTTGATGACGATCTTTGCCGCCTCGCCCTCGCCTTCTTCGCATACTCCCTCGAATACCGTAGCAAGATCACCCTGTGCCAGCGCCTTCTCGATACGATAGTGCCGTCGCGTCGTCGCAATTGAAGCGGCGGAATTCGCCTCGGCGCCTCGCTGCGGAGCCCTGCCGTATTCGCCCGACTGAACCTTGCTCAGGGCCTGCTCATAGAATGCTTGCAGTAAGGCATGCGCCTCTGTTGCCAGCTCCTTTGCATCGGCATCACCGGGATACAGATCGGGATCGGTCAGCTGACTCAGGCGCAGGAAGGTCTTTTTAATCGTCGCTCGCAACTCGTCGCTCGACGTTCCGGCAGCCGGGATTCCAAAGACATCTTCTGTGCGCACCGCATCCTTGAGCGATGCAAGCACCTGATTTAATTCTGCAATTACGGAAGGCATCCCATAGGCTGTGATGCCGGCCAGAGGCTGTCAATCGGGAATTGGAGAGGGCGGCGGCGGAAAAAGCTGCAGACTACTCTTTCAGAAGAATGCAGGCTCCAACATGACGCTGCTCCCAGGTATCACCATTTTTTTGCGTCCATACACTCGTACCCTGAGATGTTCTGATATGCATGAACATTCCCTGTGTCATCATTGTGAATGAAAAAGGCTGAGCCTTCTTCAAGACGGGAAAGGCCACCCATGGGCCATCGACCACCGTTAGATAGAGAAGATTCCCCTGCACCCTTGCCTCTGCCAGGGTATTACAGGCATCGTACGAATACGAATGAGCAGTTCCGGGAGAATATCGGTACCCGTGAGATCGTGAGTAGTAATAGTGGTAATCGTACGATGTATGTCGAAAGTTAGGAGAGCTACACCCAACAAGAATTAGACTGACGCTCAACAACAGGAAGACTATCCGTCGCAATACTGGCATTTCTTTCTCCTGATATGATTTGAAATTGCAACCCCCTTCTAAGAAGGGGTGACCGACCCCGCGCTCGTACGGGTCACTTCTTCTTTCTAATCTCGCTCACGTCATCCATCATCCGGAAGAATCTCTTATAGAAGTCCGCAGCCGTATAGCCTATGAAGAGGTACAGCGCCACGATCGGAATAATGATCAATACCATCAGCCATCCGAAACGGCCGGCAAACGAGCCGATGTAGGGCATGGCCTGAAGAGCGGCGGAACCGATAGGGCTTTTGATCACGATAAGACTGAGTATGCCGGCAATCGCACCGAAGCCAAGCAAGCTCATAGCCGTCACCTCAACGATTACGATCCATACCGAGTAGAAAATGGAATAGAATACTCCGCCTTTGTTCACATCGAGCTGCAGAATATCAGAGGATCGAATCCAGAGAATAGACGCACTGAGCACAAAGATCAGGAAAAGTCCGATTGCGCCCACGACGACGACAAGAAAGGCAATAGCAGGCGCCTCGCCAGTCAATTTCGATAGAGCGGCTATCGGTACAACAAACGCTATGATCAACCAGAACGCCGCGACCACTCGCAGGCCCCATCCAAATAGCTGTTTCCAGTACTGTCCCTTTTCAAGGTCATGCAACACCGGCTTCAAGAACAAAAGTCTTTCGAACATATCAACCCTCTCTATTTTTCAATCTTCATTTTTTTATCGATCTCAGGTAAGCTCGCTCGCTGTCGATGTCTCGCAGATGATCGAATAACGTCTCGTATTCATCAAGCTGCTCGTCAGAGAGAACCTTCTCTCTGACGGACTCGCGGAAGTCTTTATCCTTCCCCAGTTCATCAACATGATTCTTGTATTCGATATAGTCGACGTCGGTACGCGGATAGCGAAACCTGCCAATAAAACGCATATACGTACCGGCCTGGTACCCTCTGATCACCGCCGGCATCGAATAAGAACTCACGGCGGCCAGAGTAAACGGCTGAACATCGCCTCCCGGATCGGCCCGGACAAGCTGCTCGGCCATGGCTTTCAGCTCATCAATGGCAACAACAAGCATGGCGGCTTCGCGCGGGCTGAGGTCGCCCGGCTCCTTGCTGCCGATCATCTTCATGTACACAACTTCGTCTGCGGGCATCTTACCAAGAAGCGCCAGGACACGCTTTGCCAGTTCGGCCTCGGGTGGTCGTTCGCTACAGCCCAGCGCGGCCAATGAGAAGAGGAAGGCAACGGATCCGCATCTCAGCAATGAATTCGTTGCAAAAACTTTTTCTATAAACATCGCAGATTGTTGGATATCATAGATTTTTCTGAATGCAAATACTCAAAATGGAGTATTTTTCGCTTTCCGGCAGATGCAATCAAGGTCTGAATCTGACAATAATCGCATTGTCATCATTGCTACTGCCGGCAACCTCAACACCGGCTCCATAGGAATATGGACGGTCATCAAATTGATGGCCTACGGCGATAATATCACCGTTCGAGGCAGCTGCCACGCCATAAAAGATAGAGCGCCAGTTGCTGAATGTCGGCACGGAAGTCCTCGTCCATTGCAGGGATCCTGCGCTGCTGCTCTTACGAAGCATATACTGACAGGGCACCCCGACGTTAGAACACTCCACAGAACCTGCCGTAATTATACTGTCGCTCTCATCTACAGAGATTGCTCTGAAACGTGCGTCATACTGCTCTGAGCTCGCACCAAGGGCAAGGTCTGCTGTGCCGTCGCTGCTGTAACGAACAAGCAATGCACCGATATTATTGCTGTAGGATGTGCTATTCGCCACGCCGACGCTGCCGGCTGCATCATAGGTATATCGACCTGATCCTGTCTGATAACCGGCCGCATAGATTCGGCCATGAGAATCCACGGAAACATTGTCAAAAGAGGATTCATCTGTGCCCGAGAAGACGCTTCTCGCCCATTGTGCAGTTCCGGCGTTACTATAGCTGATTAGAAGCGCATTCCTGCGGTTGGATACGGCACCGGTAGCATTCACGGCGCCATACTGGAATACGGAGTTCCCATATTGATAACCCACAACAACGACATCTGAACCCGACATTGCCACGGCATGGAATGCGGCGGAGGCGTTCGGGCCGGCAGTGGTTGACCTTCCCCAGATAGCATCTCCAGAGGGATCAAATTTGACCAGAACAGGCGCGTTCGTCAAACTGCCTGGATCCACGCTAACTCCATTCCCATAGTCAAGGCTGCTCTGCCCCTGATAGCCTGCCGCGTACACATTTCCATCGCCGTCAATAGCCAGCCCGTAAAAAGCAGACCTTGCTCCGGAACCTGTCGGGCTTTTCGCCCATATTGCCTCACCATCCGGGCTGTATTTGACGATGAGCGCATTCTCGTAGGTACTGCTCCCGGTTGCAGACACTCCGGCACCGTATTGAAAAGTTCCCGTACCCGTTTGCTGTCCGGCAACGTAAATATTGCCGGCTCCATCGATAGCGATGGCATTGAATTCTGATTGCCGGGTTCCCACGACGCTACTGCGCGCCCACTGCGCAACTCCGTCGCCATTGAATTTGATTAACAGGCCGTTCTCATATACCGAGGCCCCTTGAACGCTCACAGCATCACTGTACGAATATGTTCCAGATCCTTCCTGATATCCTACAGCGTACAGAGATCCGTCCGCCGTAAGCGTGACCGCGCGGAATTCCGAAGCTTCGGCGCCCTCCACTACCGATCGTGCCCAGATGGCCGTTGGTTCACCGCCTGCTGCACCACCCAGCAGAGCAAGAAAGCTCATATCGGTACTCTCGCTCTTAGAACAGGAAGAGAATACAGTAACCACGAAGCCAAAGATAACGAGCTGTGCACGCCGGTGCCATTTGCGCTGTATCGAATTTTTATGTGTAAGCATCCTGTCCCCCCGGGCTTCGATCTGATCATGTACTCTCTCATCTATGCCCTGATAGCCGATCGCGTTAACCCCGTAAGGATGCGCCGTCAGGTAGAGTCTTGCCATCAAACAATCGAAACCGGTGAGATTATATGGGTATACTCTCGCAGATTGCAATACTCAATATAGAGTATTTTTCGACAATATGATAGAATCTGGCATCCGACACTGAGACTTACAGGCCCCCGTTGTTACAGGAGGCCAAGTTCTTTCGCTTTGATGGCCACTCCATGTCATTCAGAAAGCGGACATAATTTATAATTGACAAAGCTTGAATATGACCATATATAGTCTCATGGAGACTATATCCATTTCCAAACTGAAGGCCCATCTCAGCGATGCGCTAAAAAAAGTTGGAAAGGGGACTGAATATGTGGTGATGGACAGGAGCCATCCCGTTGCAAGACTGATCCCTTTTTCGGGCAATCTCAGAATTACGATTCAGGAGCCACAGAACCCCGGGAAAATCGTCCAACGAAGGTTCGCCGGAAACCTCGACCTGGATCCTGTAGATATTCTCTTACAAGATCGGAGCGGAGAATATCGTTGATTGTATACCTTGATACTTCTGTTCTCCTTCGGTGGCTGTTGAATCATAATAATGCCTATTCCGATTTTTTTTCCTGGGACCGATGCTATGTGAGCGAGCTTCTATGGATTGAAAGCAATCGCACTCTAAATCGGCTGCGTCTTGAAAGTCGGATAACGGATCAAGACTACTCCGATCTTCGCCTGAATCTATCGGAGGTCTATTCGACCTTTCAAATAATTGAAATCGGCGATGCAGTTAAGAAAAGAGCTGGCGAACCGTTTCCTACCGTCATCGGAACGCTGGACGCCATTCATCTCTCATCTGCCCTTTTTCTCTCAGAAGAATTACGGGATGCTTCATTGGTGCTCCTGACACACGACGTTCAACTGGCCCTGGCTGCCGTTGCCTGTGGACTCTCCGTTGCCGGAATGGGCAACCGAGCATAAATAGTTCCTGCTGAAAAACGGGTTCAGGAGCATCTGTCCCACAGAATTCGATCTGATCCATCCAAATCGGTCAATGTCATCACTTGCGACTCTGTAAGGCCCCGGCCTCTCTGCCCCAGACAGCCCGTGTGGTTTGACTTAAATTTGCCGTCGCGCTATTCTGCGAAATTCATGCTCTTTCAAACAACGCGATCCCCGTTCTTCCACGAGCCCACTGAAAAAAATATCAGCCCCTCGACTCAACCGAAACCCACGCGTATACCTGGTGACGATCCTTTTCGCTCGAATTCAAACCGAACCAGTGCAATGAATCCCTACCCATAGAGGGTGGCCGAAACCAACCTTCCTTAGAAAGGGTTAGCCACATCCGATTCACGCAGGATCTGCAATCCGTCTTATCCCTTGCTTCAGCGGTCGGCGTGGAGGCATTCATAAGCGAACTGCGAGAAGTGGATCGCATGGCAACGCTATTGCCGAAAAAGCTGCTCGCCTCGCCCGTGATGATCGCTGATGCCGAGGCGGCGCTCGTGATCGTCACACCGCTGCTGCCCGAAGAATGAAAAGCATAGGCCCGGCCGGTGTTGCTGCTGTAACCGAATGCCCCCGCGACAATGTCGGCATAGCCATCACCATTCATATCGCCCGTGGCAGCGCTACTGCCGAGCCGACTGCTCGCCTCGCCCGTGATGATGGTAGATGCCGAGGCAGCACTCGTGATCGTGACACCGCTGCTGCCGGAAGAATGAAACGCATACGTTCGGCCAGTCCAAGTACTGAATTGATTGGCACCGACGACAACATCCCCATAGCCGTCGCCGTTCACGTCCCCTGTAGCAACGGTAACGCCGAAGTTGCTGGCGGTTGCCTCACCAGTGATGATGGCAGATGCATCGGTAGCGGCTGTGATCGTCACACCGCCGCTACCCGTGGAATGAAACACATACACCCGGCCGGTAGCAGTGCCATGACTGTATGCCCCTACGACAATGTCCGCAAAACCATCGCCGTCCACGTCTCCGATAGCAGCGCTATTGCCAAAAAAAGCATTGGTCATGAACTCACCCGTAATTGTGGATGACGCATCGGCAGCCGCTGTGATCGTCACACCGCCGCTACCCGTGGAATGAAACACATACACCCGGCCGTACCGGGCGATAACCCCGCCATTGTCATAATTTTTTGCCCCGACAACAACGTCGGCAAAACCGTCGCCGTTTACATCGCCTGTAGCGACGCTGACGCCAAACTGATGGCCACTCCCCTCACCAGTTATCATGCGCGATGCCGAGGCGGCGCTTGCGATGGTCACACCACCGCTACCCGAAGAATGAAAAACGTACGTTTTGCTGCAACCATGTGCACCCGCGAGAACATCAGAATAACCATCACCGTTGATATCACCTGTGGCAATGCTATAGCCGAATTGATTGGCAGCTCCTTCACCGGTGATGATGGCAGATGCCGAGGTGACACTCGTGATAGTCACTCCGCCGCTACCCGCAGAATGAAATACATAGGCCCGGCCGGTGTCGCTGCTGTAACCATTGGCCCCTACAACAACGTCGGCAAAGCCGTCGCCATTCACATCACCGGTGGCAACGCTGACGCCTAATTTGCTGCTCGCCTCGCCCGTGATGGTCGTTGAAGCCGAACCCGCTGTCGTGATCGTCACACCGCCGCTGCCCGTGGAATGAAAAACGTAGGCACGACCGGTGTTGCTGCTGTATTGAGGTGCCCCCACGACAACGTCGGCATAACCGTCGCCGTTGATATCCTTGTTGATTCCCTTGCGAACCGTGATGGTTGTCACGCTGGAATAATTGCCGGCGCTGTCTTTGCTTCGTACGGCAATCGTATGCTGGCTATGATCACGCCACGTCGAACTGCCTGTCGGCATCTTATAAGACCATGATGTGGTTCCCGTCGCCGTGGCATAGGCCCCCCCATCCAGGGATACTTCCACTGCGGCAACACCTGTCTCATTCGCAGCTGTACCGATCAGGAATCCGGTTTCGACGATACCTTTATCGCGCAGATTCTGGATCAAGACCGTCGGCGGTGTGTTGTCGCCTCCAGGAGAGCCTGCTCCTGGACCAGAAGGATCCGTCGGCGCTGCTCCCCCTCCTCCACCACCCAGCAGAGCAAGAAAGCTCATATCGGTACTCTCGCTCTTAGAACAGGAAGAGAATACAGTAACCACGAAGCCAAAGATAACGAGCTGTGCACGCCGGTGCCATTTGCGCTGTATCGAATTTTTATGTGTAAGCATCCTGTCCCCCCGGGTTTCGATCTGATCATGTACTCTCTCATCTATGCCCTGATAGCCGATCGCGTTAACCCCGTAAGGATGCGCCGTCAGGTAGAGTCTTGCCATCAAACAATCGAAACCGGTGAGATTATATGGGTATACTCTCGCAGATTGCAATACTCAATATAGAGTATTTTTCGACAATATGATAGAATCTGGCATCCGACACTGAGACTTACAGGCCCCCGTTCTTACAGGAGGCCAAGTTCTTTCGCCTTGATGGCCAGTCCCATGCGAGAGTTCACTTCGAGTTTGCAGTAGATATTGCGGATATGCTTTCGCATCGTATGCGGAGAGATGCCCATAATACGAGCGACGTCATCCGTACTTAAATCCGAGACGAGCAACTCCAGGACCTGGTGTTCTCTTGTTGAAAGCGGTCTGGCCACCTGACGATCAGAGACCACATGATTGATGAGCACCTGAGCGATACGGGATGTCACAACGGCGCCATCAGAGACGGCCATTCCGATCAGATCCCTGAGCTGATGGAGTTCCTTCTTTAAAATATAACCGACAGCGCCGCGTCGAAAGGCCTTCAGGATCTCAAGATCATCCTCAACGCCGGTCAGAACGATTGGTCTGGGTTTATTCCTGCGCTTTTCAAGCATGCTGAGCAGGCTCAACCCATCGGTCCCTGGCAGCTGCAGATCAAGAAAGAGCAGATCATACATACGGCGCGCCGAGGTACGCCAGAAATCCTCTGCATGATTGTATTCGTCGACAGCGTAGACCGCACGGGAGCGGCGTAACTTTGACGAAAATCCTGCACAAAATGCCCGATCACCATCCACAAGTGCAATCCTGACACTTCCTGAAATGTCAGAAGATCGATTCACCTGCAATAACCACCATCACAATATCCAGAACATCAATTATTCTCCGCAAGGGACCATTATTGAATCAACCCGTGGATAGTAATTAAATCCTTTTGACTATAAAATCAATACTCAAAATAGGGTATTTTTTAATATCGATCAACAGTATGCAGAATAAACAGGTCGTCCTGAATATCTTCTCGACCAATCTACTGGGAATACAGAAGGATTACCAATGCGGCAAAACAGGCAGCTGCTCTATCAGGCGAAAATGCTGCCAGCGTTTCATGCATCTTCACTGTTGTGAATTCGAACATGGCTTTCATCCACTATCCAGAGGCTTTCATGGATAGATTCCGATCCGAACAACGGCAGAATGGAGTTCACGCACCGCAAAACACTGTGCTTCGACTGAGTCCTCAACTTCAAAATAATGATTCCGGCATACTCTTTCGGTGGGTACATCTTGATATTGGCAAAATCCAGATCAAGTGTGATGAGAATTCTCTTTTCTTTTCGACAGACCTCAATGAGTACTGCATCGTGTACACCCTGCATCCTCTGTTCAAGGACAGTCACTGCATCATATCCTGCCTGCTTCAGTAAAAGGGCCGTCTCGGACGGTAAGTTTTCATCAACCTTAAAACGCATCATCATGCCGAGATCGAAATAATCCGCTCCCTGGAGAGTTCTGCTGCGTAGCCGAGAGCAGCTTTGATATCCTCTGACGTCAGAGTGGGATAGCTTCTCAAAACCTCCGCCTCAGTAACTCCCTCTGAAAGATTATCAAGAATAACAGCCACCGGTACACGAGTACCTTTTATACAAACCTGACCATGACAGATCAGTGGATCAGCGAAAACCCTTTCTTTCCAATTCATTGTACCCTCACCTTGCACAGCCTACGATAGAATTTTGCGGACGTCAACCGGTAATTATACCATCCAGATCAAGGGTCGCCTCACTGGTGCTTGCCGAGCACGCCTGGCGCTCACTCGCCTCCTATTGCTCTCGATTGAGCAGGCCATGCAGCTCGTCGATCTGTTCCTCTGTGGCCTCGGGATCGGCGGCCTTTACGATTTCAAGGGCGTCTTTACCGCTTAACGTCGGCTGACGATCGAGCAGGTATTCGGCCAGCGCATGCAGCATCTTCCAGGAGCGGGCGACGTTCAGCTCCGTCTCGGTTTGCTTCCAGAGTTCGGTGGTGAGCGCCATCGCCGCCTCGGGCGTGCGTTCAAGGACGGGCAGGATCGATTCGATGATGGCCAGGTCGCCGGCCGCCCCGTTTATATTCCGCTTTCCGGTGAACAGATATTCGGCCGTCAGTCCGCCCATGGCCGTCTGGATCTGACCGAGCAGACGCCTGCGCACGGAGTCGAGGCCCTGAACGGCCTCTTCGCCGAGTTTACCCGAATAGAGCAGATGGCCGAGGCTGCCTTCGCGTTCATCGGCGACGATGGAGACGCGAACGATGCGGATGCTCTTCAAGTAGGCCATGACGGTATGACCGGCCTCATGATAGGCCGTCGCTTCAAGCTCTGTATAGACGCTGCGTCTCTGCACGTGCAATAATTCGCGCAGCGGCGTCCATACACAACATTTTTGCGGACGTTCGCTCCCTGATTTCTTTATCTTATGTCATGAACGAGAATGAAGTGAAGCGGCATGTGCTGGGCATCCATCCGGGGATGCCCACAAGCGACGGAGCGGGCGTACAGCTGAGGCGTTTCATCGGAACGCCGGAGCTTTCCATCTATGATCCGTTTCTTCTTCTCGACGTCTTTCACAGCGACGATCCGGGAGCGTATATCGCCGGCTTTCCTCCGCATCCGCACCGCGGGTTTGAAACCGTCACCTATCTGATCGCCGGACGCATGCGTCATCGCGATTCGCGCGGGAACGAAGGCCTGCTCGGTCCGGGCTCCGTTCAGTGGATGACGGCCGGTCGCGGCATCATTCACAGCGAGATGCCCGAACAGGAACACGGCCTGCTTCGCGGAACGCAGCTCTGGGTGAATCTGCCCGGCCGTCTGAAGATGGTTGACCCGGCGTATCAGGATATTCCGGCCGATCGTTTTCCTGATGTCGCGCTCGGCCAGAGCGACGATGCCGACGGAACGCTCAAGGTCATTGCAGGGACGTACGGCGAAACGACGGGTCCGACGCAGACGCATATTCCCATTCAGTACTTCGACGTCGAGCTTGCAGCGAACCGCAGCTTCCATCACTCGGTGCCCGAAACGTGGAACGTCTTTGTTCTTGTGCTGGAAGGCGATCTTACGATCGGCAACCGCCGTGTTCCGACGACAAGCACGGCCTTTCTCAGTCGAGGACCTGAGATCGAGATCTCAGCCGGCGACGAAGGCAGTCGGTTTCTGTTGATCGGCGGCGAGCCGATCGGTGAACCGGTCGCTCGTGGAGGCCCTTTTGTTATGAACACAAAAGAAGAGGTACTTCAGGCGTTTTATGACTATGAGGCAGGTCGGCTCGACGCCTGAGCGATGCAGATTCGCCTGATCGATCCACCGCCTTTCGTGACGGTTTGGCGATCAGTCGATCTTGAGATTCTCAGCAGCCAGAGGTAGAACCCAGTCCGCCACGGTCTCGCCGCGGGCCGCTCTTTCGAAATGCACGGCCATCTTTTTCATGATGAGATCGCTGTTCAGGAAGGGAAGGCCCAGCCAGTTCCACAGGCGGATGTTACGGCCTTCTTCAAAGGTATGCAGGGTAGTCGAGAACATATCCTGCGTGCCGTTTATATGATCCTCAAGATCGTTCGCCCAGTAGGATTCGGCCGGCTCGGTCGTCTTTTGCCGCTCTTCGTCTAACTCGACGAAGTCTAAATCCTCAAAGCCGATGCCGTAACGAATGGATTGAAAATCTTCGGCCGTTCCGTATTTGATCTCGATGACGTAGGTATGGCCCTTCGCCTCGCGTATGATCTTTTTCAGCGGTTCTTCGAGATCGGCGGCCAGAGCGGGCCTGTAGCGGCCGTTTAAGAGATCGAGCATCACCGTCCTCTGCTGTTGCACGTTGCGTCGCTCGTTACGAAGGGGGCGGTGGATCTGTTTTCTATTAAGAATAAGCTCGGAGTCATACGAAACCGAATGATGCAGCACCTTTTCAAGATAGGGCAACCGTCCTTCTTTGATGATTCTGCCCGATTCGATTTCAGCAAAGAAGCCGGGTTTATGCGGCAGGATGGTTAACTTCTTGCCCGTTCGAGCGGCGGCCTTTTTCTCCTGTCCGACGACTTCGGCCAGTGGAAACGGAGCGGACAGCCTGAGCGCTCGTTCTTCCAGCTCAGGCGGAAGGATCATGCCCTGCCCGATCAAAACGCGCACCATGCCCGGAAGCGACCAGATCTCGGGAACGCCGGAATCTACGAATTTCTCGAAGTCGTTCTGGATCTCTTCGTCGCGGCGACGTCGGTACTGCTGCATCGCGCGACGACGCATCGCCTTATCGCGTCCATCGTAAGAAAGAAACAGCGCTTCAAGCTCGTTGCGAACGGCGACGTAGAGCCGGTTCTGGAATTTCTTAGCGGCGGCGAGTTTATAAAGCCCCTCCCACGCCTCTTCGGTATCGGGAACGGCCGTATCTCCCTCAAAAAAGGCGAATTCGTCGCTTCCTGAGATCGCAAGACACATGACGTCGTCTTCGTTTGTATGATAGCCATTTATAAAGTTCAAGCCCTGAAGCGTCACTCCGCGAAAGCGTACCTTCTCGCCCTCATGCAGGATCAGAATCTCGGGATCGTTCAGATACTCTCGAAGAAGTGGCCTGAGATAGGCCGTCGTTTCTGGAAGTAGCAACACCGGACGCTGCTTCTTATACAGGGGAACGAGCGTATAGGGATCAAAGTGATCACAATGCGGATGCGAAATAAAAAGGCCGTCGATATCGGGAAGACTGTGCGCCACGTTCTCGGGTAGGATGGGATTGCGAGTGAGGAAATCGCCGAAGGCATGAGACGAAAGCCACACATCGTTCATGATGCGTACATCGCCCTGATCACCGCGCAATTGCACGATGAATTCTGAGTGACCGAGGTAATCGATTTTCATATTTCGTTATTCGCTCGAAGGGCGTTGTGGTCTTTTCAGATACGCACGAATATCTGATGCCGTGTGCGCTCGATGTCGTATTCGGTCAGCACGCGATCCTCGGCGAAGCGCCCCATCCTTTTGCGCAGCTCGGCATCACGACTGAGATCGATGATGCTCCGTGCGAGGCTTTCATAGTCGTCGGCTCTGTGCAGAATGCCCGTAATCTGATGCCTGATGATCTCGTCGACTCCGGCTCCCATTCCCGAAACGGTGGGCAGCGATGTATAACCTGCTTCAAGAAGCGAGGCGCTGTAGCCGCTGGCCTGATTGCGCGGTTGCCCGCCGGGATGAAAATAGAGATCACTGAAATAATAAAGAGCGCCGACTTCGAGGTCTTCAAGAAATCCGACAAGGAAAACCGTATTCTCGAGCCCGTGCAGACCGATCAGTTCTTTCAGGTAACCGTATTCCGGTCCCGAACCGCCGATGATCCACGCATAGGATTTGCGATCGATTCCCATGCGGTCCAGATGTTCAATGACGCGAAAGATGCGGTCCAGGTTCTTATCACGCGTCAGCGGTCCCATCGAGAGAATGCGAAACCTCGATTCCACGTCTTTCAATCGATCCATAATCTGCGATTTCGCCCGCTTGATCAAACGGCGATCCCAGCGAGCATGCAATCCAAAGGGGACGCTGACGATGTTGTCGCCGCGCAGGCCTTTCATGACGGCGAGTTCGTGAAAGTAATTTGAGAATACGAAGATGTTCTGCGCCTTCTTCAAGAAACGATGCAGGTTCAGATGCAGGAGCGATAGCTGATCAAGGTCAAGAGGCTGCAGGATCACCGAGTACGGGATTCCCGATCTGTATATCTGCGGCACAAGTCCGGCCGTTCGCCCGTAGAGATTGCCAAGAAGAATATGATCAGGCCGCTCCTTTTCCAGTAGCTGCTGAAAGCGAGCGGCATACTCCCGATTGCGAGCCGGAGCGGGAACAAGGAAGTTCGGTATGGGCACCGAGATACGGTGGATCGGCATGTTCAGGGCATGATCGAAAGACTGCCGCTTCCCTTCATCTGAAAGCATCGGAGATGCGGTCACCAGAACTACGGCGTCTTCTTGAGAATGGACGAGGCCCGTATTGAAATTCTCCATGCCGCCGGGGTCAGGCCCAAAAAAATCTGTAATAAACAGGATTTTTTTCATACTCGATGCATCCAATCGCCCGGTTTGCCACCATGCGAAAGTATGACAGCAGCTTTTTTTCGCGTTCCGCGATTGTCCACTACAACGCCGATCCGGCCTCTGATTCTTCTACTGCTATGGCTATGCGCCTGCAAGCCGACCGTCGATCCTGCCTTGCTCGGCCTTCAGGAAGAGCCTTCGAAGCTGATAGTATCGTTCGGCACGGAGCAAAACGTCATTACAGGATCGATCTATGTGCGATCACGGCCGGAGTTCGACGGATGTCTTCATGGTCGACCTGCTTTCTATCGTGCGCTTGAACAGGGACTTAACGTCAGCTATTGTTCCTCCTCTCTTGACGCTTCTTTTCAGGCCTTCGTCGATGCCTCTTTCGAACAGGGTAAAACAGCGTATGACAGGCTGGAACGCGATGACATCGCCGCCTACATTCTCTCGGCCGCTGCACTCAGAGATACAATCGGATCAATCCGCCTCCTTTACTGCGAGCCCGACTGCAATGACGGCCTGCGGCTACTTGAAAGCGAGATAACGATCGTCTCCAGAGCCTTTCATACGCCAGATGAACGCGTACTACCGCGCCGATTCTATGATAGCGATATGTCGATCGCAATCACGGACCGCATCTGGCTATTATACAGACTGCATGATTCGCGCATCCTTGCGATTCGCATCGGCGACGCCGCACAGGCAGAGCAGCTGTACCAATTCCTGACCGTCACCGCGCCGCGGACTGTGACGCATATCTTTCAGGATGCCGCCGGGGCGTCATCTGTAACCGGAGCGTATTCCGGCGAAACGGGCGGCGCCGGTAACGAACGACTGATCCTGTCATCTCAATCGACTCCCGTAAAGCAGAGCGTCGTCGTCAAGGGCACCACGTTTACATTACTGCTTTTCGCTAATTCATCCGTCGTGCTTCGCCGCGACGATCCGCCAGGCTTTCGATTTCAGTCCATTCCCGAAATCAAACTCGCAGAGAACGGAGCGATCGTTAACCTGAATCCCGAACAGTATACGCCCGAACTCGCCGTCCCGGGGCGTGTTGCACTCCGGCTTCCCGACGTATCCTCTTTTAGCAAAAGCGGCATCTGCTTATGGTCGTCACCCTGCTCTCCTGAAGATATTCCGATCAGCATCGCAGAGCAAATAGATTCGCAGAGAATGGTAAACGACAACATACCGGTTTGCGGCGTCGACGATCTGACCGTTACAGAAATCAACCCCTTCGGAGTCATGACTTCATCCGAAACGTCGATTCAGATCGGGGGTAAGTTTATCGAAATCAGTGTCAGTCGTAACTGCGCCAATCGATCGCTCCATTTTCGGCAAACCGACTGGACGGCCGGATTCCCCGATTCTCTGGACGCAGGTATATTGATCCTCGCCGCCGACCGAACGCTTTTCGATATTTCGGTCGCAGAGAGAACGATACTGCGACGTCTTAAAGCGGCACCGCTCGTCGTTGCAGACGCTGCGCGAGAAAAGACGATAGCCGTCGATGATAAGGCCGTCTGGATCTACGGGTCGGCCGATGCCGTCGGTATCAGGCGAGTTCATTCGCTACGCGTTGCGCCGTCGGGAATCGTATACCACGGTATGAACTGTTCAGGATTGCGACCTGATCTCTGTCCCTCTCATGCGATGACTCCTGGAACCGATACAGCGCAACCTGCTTCATGGCCGACGGCTCGAATATCCGAAATCCTTCCCTTTCTTGACGGACGCTTCATCGAACTCTACTGCCAGGATTGCACAGGAGAAAGCGGCCGACTGGATCTTTTCATCCATCGACTTTCGGATAATCGCGAAGAGCGCTATGTGCTGCCTCAATCCGACATGAGAATCATCACGCTCACGCCGACGTCTACTTGCGGCACCCGGAGCAATCGCGTCGCCGATCTGTATATTCCTGCATCGGCGGCGATCTACAGGCTCGGCCTGATCGACAGTGACGGCGTTTTTCAACAGTTCGATCAGTTGGAAATCGATACTGCGACGTATAACCTTTTGCGGCGAGAGAAGAGCAGCCTGTCGGTTACGGACGACGGAGTCGTATTGACCGACAGGGCTCTATCAGGATGCGAGATTCGAGCCACGCCGGGTATCGTTGCGTTCGGAGGCGCTCTATGAAACGGATCTATTCATCGATGCTTGTTTTCGTAACTGTCGTTCTGTATGTCAGCCAACCGCTTTACGCCTCTCCCGTTTCTGTTACGATGGTGATGGCGGGAGCGACGGAGCGGAACGAAAAAGAGACGACGTCCATCGCACAGAGACAGCAAGCCGTCGATATCGGCCTGAAGGCGTCCATGCCCCATACATCCGATGATGCCGGCTTCGCGTTCGTCTACGGCTCCGACGCCGTGTTGCGCTTTTTTCTTTCGCAGTACCCGGCTGAGGATCGCCAGCAGGTGCAATTTCTGGCGACGGGGCCCGCTTTTACAGGCATTCGCATCGCTCCGTTCTCTTATATGCTTCTGGGATATGCTCCCATGGATCTCTGGTCGAATATCGGGTCGACTCAGGGAAGAGATGCCGCTCTGAGGCGTAGCAGTTATCCAGGGCTGCATCTTCATTTTCAACATGGCGATTTCGGCAGTCTTCGTATCACTCCTCTTGCCTTTATCGATCCGCCGGGCCGATTCGCCGATTCTCCCTTTTTTCTCTCTACCATTCAGCAGAGCCTATCGAAGCGTCAGACAGAAGGCCGGCATGACGACTCCCATGCGTCGGACCGTATCAATCATCAGATACGGTATGATCTTACGGTGGATTGGTTCTTTATGGGCCTGCACTACCAAACGGCGAACTTCACGAAAACCGGACCGTCCGATCGATCGTCGCTTTCCGTCGACCATACCGGACTTGATCTCGGAGTAATTACCGACTCTATCGACATTCTCATCGGCGCCGTGCGGTCCTCCGGATCGTTAACCATGGCGGGTGCGGCCGCAGTTCCCGTAATGGGAATGCAATATCGCCTGAGCGCGAAGGCCCGGCTTTTCGAGCGCTATGGCGTCTCGATTTTCGCCATGCGCTCGGAGGCCGATCGACCGGCCGATGCCTACACAGATCGCCGTGTCGGCTTTGTTGATTACGGCGCTCCGTCCACCGATCTGCCTCTGCTGGCCGACGCCCAGTTAAACGGATTGCCCTGCGTCCCCGTTCCTGAGGATCGCTGTGACGGATTGATCGTGCAGAACACTCCGCCCTTTCGTTATCCGGGAGACTACGGAGATCTTACCCTGCACTATCAGGGAGATCAATGGGGCATCGCGCTGCGGGCGGGCATCATCGTGCCCTTTCGCTACGAGCAGACCACGGACGGAGCGGAACGAGAACGAGAGATCTACAACGACCATGCCGGATGGGCGGCGGAGCTTCAGCTATCGCCCGATTTCATGAAAGGATCCGTCGCTCTTACTTACTCCGCTCTCTATGATCGAGACGAGGAACGCAAAAGGCGTCTGCAGGCTCAATCCATCTCAGTCTGGTTCCGTCTGCCCGTTCCCATCGAACATGGATCGCCGTCGAATACGAGATAGCTCAGACGCTATGGGGCTCGATTCTTCTGTAGCGAAATCCATACAAAAATCCGTTTCAAGGAGGAACTATGAAACGCCTGCTATTTTGCTCTCTGATGCTGGCCGTTGCGTGCAGCAAGAGAACCGATGATGCGCTTGCCTTTCTTCTGGAAAGTCCGACGCCTGTTTACCTTTTCACGATGCCCGAGGCCTCCGACGTTGAGCGGTTCCGGCTTCGATCTGAAATCGTTCGCCGCGTCGATGCGGCCCGAAATGAGATCGTATTCTGGTTCTACGGGCTTGATGATCCGCAAATCATGGATGCTCTAAAACGGGCCGCCGATCGCGGCATTCAGTTAACTCTTACCGGATCATCGGATCAGAATTATGAGGGTCTTGAAAAACGAGAACTGCCCTACAGGCTTCGCGCAAAAACGGGGCTGCAACACGCCAAGCTTATGCTGATCGATAGAACGATACTCATTTCTGGAACAGGAAACTTCACACGCAGCGGGATGATGTATAACAACAATCTCTTCTTTATCTCGCGCATACCAGAGGCAGTTGCGACGACGATACTGAATTCTCTGGAGTTTGAAGAACAGGGCGATATGCCGATCTCGTGGCAGGATAACGGCGCCCTATTCCGTATGATGATCGCTCCTCTTCACGGGCGCACGATTCAATCCGAACTGGTACAGAGTGTTCTGCGCGGGCGCTCCGTACGCGTGATGATTTTCAGCTTCACCGACGCAGTAATGGCCACGGCCATGCTGGTGGCCGCTCGCAACGGCACGCATGTTGCCGCCGTCATCGAATCCAGCGGAAGGGACGGGATGTCACCGAAAGATATGCTGCATGAGGTTTACGGAGCGGCGGGTTCTTCTCCTTTCTTTTTATATGCAGATGGAAACGAACGCGTATATTATGCTGAAGACGGAGCAAAGCATGGAGGAAAGCAACATCATAAGACGATGATCGTGGACGATCGCATCCTCACCGGATCGTTCAACTACTCATTGAGCGCGCGCGATTCGAATCTGGAAACCTTTTTTGAGATCAGGGATCCGCAGGCGTTGCCTCTCTTTCACGCAGAGTTTGAACGATTGCAGGCGCTCTCACAGCCCGTTGCGCGCCCGCCGTATAACTCCGCGCCGTTTACGGAAGGCCTGACGTACGAGAACGGTCGCCTTTGCATGCCGGAACGGCAGGTGCAGCTTATGCGAGGACACGGCGCTTTCTTTCGCGGACTGCTCTTTCGAGACGCGAACTGCGCTCCCTCCTCCGCATCGGCGGGCTTCCAGAGCTCCGCTGAGTTTGATCCCGGGGCGACCGGCGTTCTGTCGTCGGGCCGGGCCCTGGTCGATTATCGAGAGGCTGAGGTTTCAGAGTCCCTTCCCGAGCCTATGACGGATGGCCTGCTCCCTCTCCCATTTTATTGCGATAGCCCGCACTGCGATCCATGTTCGGCTGGACTGTGTCGCAGTGTGACGCTCGATCGGGTTTCTTTGAGCGGGGGCTGGCTACGACGCTCGATAGAGAGTCCAGTAAGACGGCTGCTTCTTCTGCATCGTAGCGGTCTGGAAGAGGCCGAGATCATCGAACAAAATGGCAGCTTCCTGCGTTTCAAAGCACAGGCGACTTCAAGTGCACTGCTCTTCTTCTATACGGAGGATCAGCAAGGCAACGGGCAAATCGAAATCGCCTGTGCGGCCAGGACGCCGCCGGCCGCTCTGAAACGCATCCTGTTGGCCCTATTATGGTTCTATCCGTCCCGGTTTCCGGCGCCCGTTCCCTGCACGACGCCTGACGAATCCCTCTGAATACCTGATTTGCCCGAAGTCAAATGCCGTGAAGGGACCGATCGCTACTGCCGATAGTCATGAAGTGAGATCCCGGCTGGTTCAAATTCTGTTGCTTTGCTCTGGATGCCTTCTATCTGCCCAACTGCTTGCAGACAGGCCTGAAGACCAATACGTTCAAATCTTCTATAGAACGGATCTGAACGGAGAGATTGACAACGATGAAGAAGGCGTACGCGGTCTGCAGCCTTACGGTCGCTATCAATCCAGAGGTCGCCACCTCTGCTTGAACTCCGACTGCATCGTATCGATCCATCATGGTCGCCTTGATCGCGCCAATCCGGCCGATCGTCCCGAATCTGAGAAAGACAGCGGCGATCGACTCGGGCGCATTAAAGAGTCGAATCTTTTTGATCTTTTCGTTCCGCTTCCCGGCACAGCATCCACGACTCCGATCCAGGACGATTACTTCAGTGCGAGAACGCTGCGACCGGGAGAACATCGTCGGCAGCGGCTTGGAAGTCTGCATCTGCTCTTTTATTCGTTACCCGATTGTTCGCATGAGTCGACGGCTCTGCTGAATCAGGTCTACAGGTCGCAGGCTGATGCCGACCTCTTTGTCGTCTTCCTGCCCGATTCAGTAGCCGGCACATGCCTTCAATTCGAGTCGCCTGAAAATCCGTATCACTCCCTGTATGATCCTCCCGAGAAGCAGACGGCTCGCACACTTTTCCTCTCCAGAAGCGATCGCTTTCGCTATTACAGAGACCGGCGCGGTAGCTACCGATGTTCCGTTTCTGCTCCCCATCTTGCCCGCATCCGATTGCATTTTCGCGGACGACAGCTGCTCGGCGTAGAGGCCGCAGAAGAACGATTCAGAGAATCCGAGCGAATGTATCCTCTTTAAAAGCAGCCGCTATTCTGACGGCCTGAGTCCCAGCCGTAGAGAAGTCCTGCCGCGAATACTGGCAGAAAAAAAATACTTGTACCGAATCGCGAACCGATTAGCGTGGGCGTATGAGCGGGCAGATCCGTCTGGTCGGACTGACCGGGACGATAGCGGCGGGCAAATCGACGGCGGCCGAGATTCTGGCCGAGGCCGGTTTTCGCGTCGTCGATGCCGATGAGATTGCCAGAGGGCTGCTTCTCGAACCGTCTGTGCGAGAGCGAGTGATCGCTCTGCTCGGTGCGGAATGCTATGACGATCAGGGCATGCCCGATCGCAAGCGCATTGCCGGGATCATCTTTGCCGATGCCGCGAAACGTGCACAGCTTGAGGCTCTTATCCATCCCCTTGTAAGGGAAAGGGTAAAAGAGCTTGCGGCACAGTACAGCCCGCTCATATACGACGTTCCGCTTCTCTTTGAGAGTGGAGCGCATAAAGATACAGATCTGACCGTCATGATCGACGCTCCGCTGGAGCTTCGCATGGAAAGGGCAGGCAGAAGGAATGGATGGAGCCGCGACGAGTTTCTGGCCAGAGAGAAAAGCCAGATGCCGCCGGAGCAGAAGCGCAGCATGGCCGATATGGTGATCGACAACGATGCCGATCCTGAATCGTTCCGCAGACGCCTGCATAAACTGATCGAAATTCTGGAAGCTTCGCGCTGAGAGGTCTGTATGAGTCGACGAGTATTTTACATTGTTCATCTTGATAAAGGACGCATCGCCGCCCTGTCGTTCTTCGGGGCCGGCCTGCTTCTGACGGCCTTCGCCACCGGCTACCGCTTTGCTCCTCAGGCATCGCAGGCATCACCGGAATCGGCCGACATTAGCCTTCTTGATTCCAGTTCGCCTGATTCTCCAGATGCAGCAAGAGATGAAGGCGATGTTCCGGCCATTTCGCTTAACGATGAGAGACGCGACGTCGCATCGAATCATGACGACGAATCGCCCGCAGAGAATCGCGATAGCGATGACCGCAGAGAACCGAAGCGCGAAAGAGTCAATCTGCTTGATTCAGCCATGCCTGCCGAATCATCCACTCGACCGGAACGCAAAGAAAGCCCCGATAACAGATCAGAAAAGCGGCGCGAGGAAAAGAAGCCTGTTAAGAAAGAGAAGCGCATAAAGGAGAACGTAAAAAAAGAAACGGTAAAAAAAGAGAAGAAGCAGGATAAACCCGCTACGAAGATTATAGAAAAGAAAAATACCGAGAAGGAAGCTGAAAAAGTCGTCGAGAAGCAGAGCGTCTATGTTCTTCAGATGGGCGCCTATCAATCGCGAGAGGCTGCTCTGCGGCTATCGGAACAGATCCGTAAACATGGAATCAGCACATACGTGCGCAAAACCGGAAAGATTCATACGGTCCGTACGGATGGAACAACGAACCGCGAAGAACTCTTCCGCCTCGAAAAAAAATTGAAATCCCTGAACTTCTCTCCCGTCACTGTGCGGATTCAGGACAGGTAACGCAGAAGACGGATCGATTCGCAGACCAATCGATCCGTCTTTTTTCGCTTGCCAGCCAGAGAGAATAGAGCGGTGTAAGCCAGAGTGGTTTCGGAAGATTCAGTGGAAACGATCCGTCAGGTCGTCGTTCATCGCATGATCGAACGACTGCAATCCGACTACGGCGATTTCATCGAAGGCGTGAAGGGATTCTCAACCATCCCCGAGTTCTTTCGTGATTATCTCTATTCCCCTCCGAATAAAGAAAAGCGCGACGCTACGCTTGAACAGCTTTACGGCAAACTGAAATCGATCACCGGTCCGGAGATGACCGAGAACATACACAAGCTCATTCTTCTGATTCAAATTTCGGACGATCTGGACCGATCAACGGCAAAGGCGCTTCTCGATGGCCCTCTTAAAAACGATCCCTCCTCTCATGCAACGATCAGCGACGACGAGATGGAAGAAGCGATCTTTCGCGCCGGCGGTTATGAAAACCGTATCAAGCAGATCGAATTAATATGCGAAACCCTGAGCTTCTTTTTTGCTCTTTCCAAGTTGCCCTTTATCAAGCTCGTAATGGCCCCCATCAAGGTGGCGGCCAGCCTCGTCGGAGCCGAAGACCTTGTCGGCACGATGGAGAAGGGCTATGAAATCTCGCGAGAGATCAAGGATATGAAGCCTTTTGTCCAGGCATTCCGGGAACGCGAAACGGCCTACGTCGAACGCCTCTGGGCCCGGTCGGCGCGTTAGAGACACTGCTCTCTTGCGATATCGTCTGGCGATATCAACTTGCGGTTTTCAAATCCTGTTTGACAGCGGTCAGGCCCCGTCCCCTATATGGGCAACGTCATTATGCATCAGGAAATCACATCATCAGGGGCGGAGCCCGAACGTACGCGACGGCGCCGACATCCGCAGATCAACCGCAGCAATACCGATCTTTTTTTTAATCGCGAGCTGTCCTGGATGCAGTTCAATTTCAGAGTTCTTGAAGAGGCGGCGCGCAAGGATAACCCTCTTCTCGAACGACTGAAGTTCATCGCCATCTATGAATCGAACATGCACGAGTTCTTCATGGTTCGCGTCGCCGGCCTGAAGCAGATCATCGCCTCGTCTTACGACGATCTGCAGCTTGACGGCAGAACGGCCGAGGCGACGCTCAAAGAGATCCATAGAATCGCCCATCAGGGAACGCATCAGAAATATCGCATTCTTGACGAAATCCTCACGTCACTATCGCATCATGGCATCGTTATCATTCGCGAGCCGCGCATACTGGAAGCCCATGAGCGTAAGTTTCTGAAAGAGTACTTCGATCGCGAGCTCTTTCGTATTCTCACGCCGCTTGCCATCGATCCGTCGCATCCCTTTCCGCGCATTCTGAACGGACGCCTCAACCTGGCCTTCACGCTGAAACGTAAAACGGCTCTTTCGCCAAAAGGAGAATCCTACGCCATCGTCGAGGTTCCCTCGGTACTGCCGCGCTTCGTCGAGCTGCCGCATCGAAGCCGATCGTCGCGCAACATCCGGCGCTTTATTACGCTCGAAGATATTATCAAAATCCACGCCGCCGATCTATTCTCGGGCACGACGATCAAGACGATGCATGGATTTGTGATCAATAGAAACTCCGATCTTTCGGTCGAAGACGTTTCCTCTGAGAATCTGCTCTCTACGATTGAAGAAGAACTGAAGAACCGTAAATGGGGCGAAGCGGTGCGCCTGAACTACAGACAGGGCATGCCGGCACCTCTGCTTGAATATCTGCGCGAGAAGCTCGACCTCGAACCCGAAGAGCTTTATGAGCGACCGTTCTTTCTCAATCTCGATACGCTGATGGAGATCTATCAGGCAACGTCCGACCGGGTCGATCTACGCGACCGCCCATTTTTTCCACGCAATGCCGTGCCTCTGGAAAAGCCCGAGAAGATCTTCTCGCGTATTCGAAAGTCCGACATTCTGCTGCACCATCCTTACGATTCCTTTCAAACGGTCGTCGATCTCTTGCAGGTGGCCGCCCATGATCCGAAGGTGCTCGGCATCAAACAGACGCTGTACCGTACGTCGGGCGACAGTCCGATCGTTCGTTCGCTCATCGCAGCGGCCGAGGCGGGCAAGCAGGTTACCGCCCTTGTTGAATTAAAGGCGCGCTTCGACGAAGAGCGCAATATCGTCTGGGCCCGCGAGATGGAACGCCATGGCATCCATGTCGTCTATGGCCTTGTCGGCCTTAAAATACACGCGAAGATGCTTCAGATTATACGCCGCGAGCCCGACGGCGTGCGCTCCTACTGTCACCTCGCCACGGGTAACTACAATCCGACGACCGCTCGCGTGTACACGGACCTTGCTCTGATTACGGCAGATCCCGTAATCAACGACGACGTGACGAATCTTTTTCATACGCTCACGGGTTATTCGACGGTGCCGCGTCTTTCAAAGATATCGGTGGCGCCGATCAATATGCGTGAGACGATCAGCAAGCTGATCAACCGCGAGATCCATAACGCCGAATCAAGGAAGCCGGCCTTCATTCGCATGAAACTTAACTCGCTCGTCGATCCCGATATGATCCTGCTGCTTTACAGAGCGTCGACGGCGGGCGTGAAGATCGAATTAAGCGTGCGCGGCATCTGCTGCCTGAAACCGGGGTTACCCGGAATCAGCGACAACATACGAGTCGAATCCATCGTCGGTCGCTTTCTCGAGCACAGTCGCATCTATTACTTTGAAAACGCCGGCGATGCTAAGATATTCCTGTCATCGGCCGATCTTATGCCGCGCAATCTGAACCGTCGCGTCGAGGTTTTCTTTCCGGTCGAATCATCGGAGCTCAAGCAGAAGCTGATCGCTATTCTGGACGCCGTCTTTCGCGATAATCATAACGCCCGACGGCTGCAGTCCGACGGAACATACACTCGCCTGCAACCCGAGAAAAGCGAGATGCGTTTCTCGTCGCAGCGACATTTTCGCGAAGAGGTCATCAAAGAATTCGACCAGAAAGAGAAAGAGCGCGCGGCAAAACGCAAGTCTATCTTTCAGCCGTTAACAAACCCCGGTCAGGATGAACAACCTCAGAATCAAGAAGGCTGATCGTCGAGCAGCATACTCTGATCGAATTCTATGAAATGCTCGCATTGGAACCGCCCGAATGCGATCGATTCCGTTTTCTTGAAGAGAGAGTCCATGCGGGCAGGATTCAAAGCGTCATGTCGATTTTGACGGTCGTTTTCTCGCGCTTCGGCTCGGGAAAGATCGAAACCCTGTAGGGAATATTCTCTTTCCGGCAGATTTCTTCGAGATAGGAGTTATACAGCAATCCAAGACCGGCCCCAAGTTTATCGCTGTCGGAATCGGAATAAAAACTGGCCAGCGAAATACCCTCGACGTCGCTTTTCATTTTACGCGAAAGCCGTTGCGCCGTCGTTTCATCGATCAATCCGTAGTTCGAGATCTGAATCTGAATGCGCGAGAGACTGTGCGTGGCGATCCGGTCGGGGTTCATATTCCACGAGAGGTCAAGCAGCTCGTTATTGCGCACGGCGATGGCCGTGAGTTTTTCGCGATTCTCGCGACTGCGAATAAAGCGGTCGGCTTCGGCACGGCCCGAGAGATTACCACGAAAGGCAAGGCGTTCGAGATGCGCCTTTTCGGCATTCTGAACGAACTCCATCAGAAGATTGCTGAGATGCGTGGCGATGCGCGTATGATCGAGATAGGCGGCCAGCATGTTCACAAATACGTTCGTAATCGGAAGCCTGAAATCCGTGTTGTAGATGATATAAAAAACGAACCAGATGCGAGGATCGACCCATTCGATGAATTTCGGCAGGCTGCGCACGCGAGCCTGAATATCTTCATCGGTCAGATTCAGGCTGGAGAGGATGCGCTCCGTTACCAGCTCGCGAATATCACGTTTGATCGCAGCAAGCTGCGGCCCGAATTTCTGCTGCATCATCTCGACCTTCTGCTGCGACACATGCTTCAGGTCGACGATAGAGTATTTCGGATTCTTGCGGTTGAAATCTTTAACGACGCGAGACTCAAACAACGCCTTCGCAAGCGCCGGCGAGAGCTTCCGATATAATATGGCATAGACGATGAGATTATTCGTGCTGATGACGGAACTTCGCAGGCTGAGCAGCTCGGGCCGGCTGACAAAAATCTCCTCGATCATGGACTTCATGATCAATTTCTGCACCGTCTGGGCGTTGAAAGACGGAGACATGAGCCCCTCTTTCGGCGATCCTTCGCGATTGAGCACCTTTTGAATCGCCGGATTCGCCCCGAGAAACTTCATGCCCGCCGAGGTGAGAATAATGGACGAGGGAAGATGGATGAACGGATCCTTGCGCGGCGGAAGCTGATCGGGCAATGCTTGCATCTTTTTCTCGCCAACTCAAAATGGGCCTGGCCTTACTATTATCGTAGATAATAAGGGCAGATATTACCACTTACAAACCGGCACGTGGGCGGATTTGTGAGGCCAATTGTAAACCCCGGGTTCTTTTATGAAAAGGATTTTTTACCTCATTCCGCCGATGTCCGTCTGGTTCTTTGCATTTTTTCCGTACGGTAAGCCGATCGCAGCCGAACCGAATGCGCAACCCGATCGGTCTCAGGAAAGCTCATCTGAGCGCTCCACACAGCAGTCTGTCGAAGAATCGGCGAGGCTTGAGCGCGAGTATCTCAAAAAAGGAGAAGATCATTTCTTCGCGCGAAGATTCGGAGCCGCTCTGCAATGGTTCCGTCGCGCCATCGACATCAATCCCGACAACGCCCTGGCTCACGCCTACACCGGCGACATCCTGCTCTCACTCGGCGAGCCCGACCAGGCCTTAAAACACTTTCGCGTAGCGGCAGAGCTGAAATCCGACCCTGCTCCCGAGTACTTTCGCATCGGCCAGATCTACTACTTGAAAAAGGAACGGGAACAATCCGAGCAGTATTTTAAGAGAGCGCTGAAAAGCGATCCAACGCTTGTCGAGGCGCATTTCTATCTCGGGCTGCTCAGCTATCGCATGGGTCGCAATCGCGAAGAGACGCTCACCCACCTGAAGGCCTTTCGCGCGGCTCGACCTGACTTCACCGATAAAGAGGCTCTGAACCGGGCCATCGCTCTGCTTGAAGATCCGGCGACGAAGCTCGATCAAAGCCGCGATCTGATCGATATCGATCCGCTGCGCCTGTTCTATCGTAAAGAGAACGAGCAGAAAGATACGGCGCGAACTGAGACGGAGTCAAAGGACGCTGAAGATAAGCCTGTCGCCGACGAATCCACCGAAAAGAATGAGAATATAGCGCAAACTGAGAAAGCAGAAGATCAGGCACAGACGGAGAAAGCAGAAAAACAGACCGAAGATAAAGACGGCTTCCTGACTGTCGCAGCAGGGCCAGGATCGCTCTTCAACCAGGCCCTTGTATTCCGCGATGAGAATCCCACACGGGCTTTGCAGATACTCGATCGCGCCATCAAAGAGGATGCCCGTGACGCCAGGCTTCATTCGCTGCGCTGCGAGATCCTCTTTCGCAGCAAAGCAGATACCGCCGGAGCGCTGAAGGCCTGCGCTAAGGCAACCGAACTGGCACCCGATTATCGCAATCTGCAGAACCTGGGTCGCGTACAGGAGGCGGCAGAGAAACGCGCCGACGCCTACGCCTCCTACGTCGAAGCCCTGAATCGCAAGATGGAGCCCGATCTGGCGATGCATGCGATCAAGCTCGGCGAGACGCTTCCCGGCAAAGAACAGGAAACCCGTCGCCTGCTGGAACGCATGCTGGCCCGACGCCCCGATCACCGCGAAGGACTGTTAACGCTCATGCGACGACAGAAAGAAGATAAGAACCGCGTCGGCATCCGCACGACGATGGAGCGGCTGCAGTCCCTCTACTCCGACGACGTCGAGGTGCTGGAACGCATGGCGATGATTCTGCTTTCTGACCCCGATACCGAGACCGAGGCCGTCGAGCTGCTCAAGCGATACTACGACCGCACCGGCGATCTTCGCGCAGGGCTGAGTCTTTCAGGACTGTATCTGAAACGCGAGAACGAGAAAGAGGCCCTTGTGCTTCTCGCAGAGCTGTATGAGAAGCATCCCGAGAACCATGATGTCGTCCGTACCATTCTGATACTCTTTGTGCGTCGTAATCAGAACCTCGACTCGGCCGAACGCATCGCACGCTCGTTTCTTGCCACCAACCCGCCGGCAGAACAACGGGCTGCCATTCTGGGTCTCTTGCCCAATGAGCTGCGCAACCGCATTGATCCGCCTGTGGAAAAGCAGGTAGAGAAGGACGGGCCGGCAAGAGAACCATCCAGACAGCCGGTCAGGCCGAATACGCCTGTACAGCCCTGAAACGTGCTTTCCCTGATACGGCGCAGCCGGATTCTGGCCGCACTATGAAACTGAGCGTTGTTGGAACAGGCTATGTCGGTCTCGTTGCCGGAGCATGCTTTGCCGAATACGGGAACACGGTCTACTGCGTCGATATTGACCAGAAAAAGATTGAGAATCTCAAGAAAGGAATCTTGCCGATCTATGAGCCCGGCCTCGAAGAGCTCGTCCTGCGCAATTTCGAACGCGGCCGCCTGCTTTTCACTACGTCTCTTGAAGAGGCCGTAAAGGACTCACATATCATCTTCATCGCCGTGGGCACGCCCGACGGCGGCGACGGTCGCCCGAATCTTACAGGCGTCCTGAAAGTGGCCGAAGACGTCGGGCGCCTCGCTCCAGGATATCGCATCCTCGTCGACAAATCAACGGTTCCGGTGGGAACGGCCCGCCGCGTCCATGCAGCCGCTGCGTCACAAACGCAACATCCCATCGATGTCGTCAGCAATCCTGAGTTCTTGCGCGAAGGCCGCGCCATCGAAGACTTCATGAAACCGGAGCGCGTCGTCATCGGCTCGGATTCGGAGCGCGCCGCCTCGCTCATGAAAGAGCTGTATATGCCCTTTGTTCAGGATTCGGCCGACATCATTCAGACGACGATTGAATCGGCCGAGCTGACAAAGTACGCCTGTAACGCCTTCCTTGCCCTCAAGATCTCGTTTGTGAATGAAATCGCCAATCTCTGCGATAAGGTCGGAGCGAACTATCTCGACGTAAAAAAAGGAATGGGAACCGATTCGCGCATCGGCAAGAAGTTTCTGAATGCCGGCATCGGCTACGGCGGCTCCTGCTTTCCAAAAGATGTGCGCGCCCTCGGCATGATCGCCCGCGATGCAGGCATCGTTCTTCCGCTTGTCGAACAGGTCGAGCGTACTAACGATGATCAGAAAGAGGTCCTCGTTCATAAAGTAAAAGAGTATTTCAAGGGAAAAGGCAAGGATCTGAAAGATGTGAAGCTTGCCGTCTGGGGACTGGCCTTTAAGGCCGGAACGGACGATATGCGCGAAGCTCCATCGATCACGATCATCAACGAGCTTCTGAAAGAAGGCGTAAAGATCCATGCCTCTGATCCGGTCGCCTTTGAAACCTCAAGGCCCATCTTCGGCGACTCCATCGCCTATGAAGAGATGTATAAGGTTCTTGAAGGGGCCGATGCTCTGCTTGTGCTAACGGAGTGGCCGGTGTACAGCGAGCCCGATTTCGACCGCATGAAATCGCTGCTGAAAGAACCGGTTATCTTCGACGGGCGCAATCTCTACCGCGACACGCAGATGAAGGCAAACGGCTTCAAACAATTCGGTATCGGAGTCACTCATTCCTGATAGAAGCTCTCATCATGTTGCTGTCAGCCCGACGGCAACATGAGTACTTTGAGGCTACGTAGAGGTTATCATGTCGATAGTAAAGCTTCCCGAATCAGGCCAATCGATCGTTGTCGGCCAATCACATGAAGGCCGGCCAATCGAACTCTATCGCTTCGGCACGGGCGCCTTCCCTTCGCTTTTAATCGGCGGAGTACATGGCGACGAGAGCGAGGGCCATCTATTCGCCGAACGCCTGCTTGCGCAGCTGCAATCGGGCGAGTACGCGCCCGGTTCCGAGCTCAGCCTGTATATATGCCCGCGACTGAACCCTGACGGATGCGCCGCCGATCGACGCACAAACCACAGAAACGTCGATCTGAATCGTAACCTGCCCACAAAGGACTGGACGGGATCGTTTACGAATCCGCGGTATTATCCAGGAGCGGCGGCCGGTTCAGAGCCCGAAAGCGCGGCGACGCTGAAAATACTCGAGCTGGTACAGCCGAGATTCATCTGCTCTCTACACTCGTGGGAAAACGCCATGATCAACTATAACGGCGACATCCTTGACGTCGCCGAGGCCATGTCGGCAAAGAACGGACTGCCTCCTAAAGGCGATATTGGTTATCCGACGCCGGGCTCGCTTGGAACCTACGCCGGGCTTGAACGCGCGATCCCGACGATCACGATGGAGTTCTTGCGCGGAGAGGCGCCCGAAACGATCTGGCAGAGGCACCGCGAGGCCATTCTCATCGGTCTGCACTTCTACGCTCGTTAGCAGAGCCCCTTCAGAACGCTTTTTGTTCTTATAACCGGGCCCCGCAACCCTCCTGAAAACCGGGATGGCTCCTTACTCTCCAGGGATAGGAACGGGCGGGCCATAGAACTTCGGCTCTGTGCCGAGGACATAAACGTCAAGCATCGCCGCCATACGCGCAAGGATCTCGCGCAGCTTCGTCCTCATGCCGTTCCAGCGATCGACATCACGGGCCGTATAACCGATGGCGTCGATACCAAGACGCCTTGCGATAAAGACGGCGCGCTCCACATGAAACTGCTGCGAGATAACCGTGAACGAATCCTGCCCGAAGACGGCCTTCGCCCGCACCATCGAATCAAGGGTGCGAAACCCCGCGTAGTCGAGGTGGATGCGATCGGCCGGTATGCCGCGTTTTAAGAGCTCGTCACGAATCGTTTCGGGCTCATTATACGAACGATGCGCGTTGTCGCCGCTTACAAGGATATGCCGAATACGACCCGCCTGATAAAGATCGACGGCGGCGCGAATACGGTATTCCAGAAAAAGATTCAGACGGCCGTCGCGCAGATATTTCGAGGTACCGAGCAGAACGCCCACATTGCGCGGCGGCAGCGCATCGACACTCGTATAAAGAGATCGAGACGCTACGATCGTCACATGCAACCAGATGGCGCGCAAGGTGGGCAGTACCGAGAGGCAGGCAAGAAGAAGTAACAGAAGCTGCATCCGGTTCACCGGGAATTTTATGCGCGCCACGGCACCAGCCTGCCCGTCCTGCTCAGTGCGTAAACGTTTTTCCGCTCCAGGATAAACGATGCCAGAGGTCGTGATCGCTAAGGGCCTTCGCTTCCTTCGTGCTTGACTCAGAGCGTCGGTCTGGGACTCCGTAGGAAACCATCCACTGGAGCACACGATGCACGAACTGCAACCGCTGATCGAAGCTGCCTTTGCAAACCGCGATCTGCTTAAAGAAAAGAATTATCGGGAAGCCGTCCTTGAGGCCCTGGAGCTTCTCAGCAACGGAAGCATCCGCGTCGCCGAGCAGAAGGCCGTCGGCGACTGGACGGTGAACTCCTGGGTGAAGATGGCCATCCTGCTCTATTTCGGCATTACCGAGATGAATGTGATGTCTTCGGGCGATCTGTCTTACTACGATAAAATCCCCGTGCGCAACGATCATGCGAAGCGCGGCGTTCGCGTCGTTCCGCCCGCCGTCTGCCGCTACGGAGCCTTCGTCGAAAAAGGAGCCATCCTCATGCCTTCTTACGTCAATATCGGCGCCTATGTTTCTACGGGTACGATGGTCGATACATGGGCGACGGTCGGCAGCTGCGCGCAGATCGGCAAGAACGTGCATCTTTCAGGCGGCGTCGGTATCGGCGGCGTCCTGGAACCGCCTCAGGGCCGTCCTGTGATTATCGAAGACGGCGCCTTTCTCGGTTCGCGTGCCATCGTCGTCGAAGGCGTTATCGTTGAAGAGCGAGCGGTACTCGGCGCCAACGTCGTGCTCACCGGCTCGACTCCGATCATCGACGTCACCGGACCGACGGAGGTCGTGAGCAAAGGACGCGTACCTGCCGGATCGGTCGTCATTCCCGGAACGCGCATCAAGAAATACCCCGCCGGCGAATACGGAACGCCCTGCGCCCTGATCATCGGAAAACGCAAAGAGAGCACCGACGAAAAGACGTCGCTGAACGACGCCCTTCGCGAGTTCGAGGTTCCAGTTTAGAGCCTTAGATCCAGCTGCCGGTAACGAGACGACGGATCTGCCACTTCATGAAGAAGTTCAGGCCCGTCGTGAAGCTGTTTATCTTCCCGTCTCTGTCGACGACGACGACGGTCGGATAACCTCTGATCCCGTAGGCGTCGGCGGCCTCGGAGCGATCGTCGATGACGACGGGATAGTTCATCTCGTGTTCCTGAACAAACGACATGACCTGCTCCGCCGATTCCTGCGTCAGGCCGAGAATGACCAGGCCGTCGTTTTCAAGCTCGGAATGCAGCGATTTCAGGATGGGAATCTCGACCTTGCAGGGAAGGCACCAGGTGGCCCAGAAATTGACGACGACGACCTTTCCTCGCAGTTCAGATAGCCGGTAGGTGCGGCCGTCAAGGGCGCTGAGCGTGAAATCGGGGGCTTCCCGGCCTTCCATCTTGCTCGAAGCCTGATACATGGGAATGCGCTGATAGAGAAGCCAGCCAAGAAGTAAAGAGAAGATGATGACGGTGGAAAGATTGTCTTTCAAATACTGTAACATGGAATTTTTGCTCGCTCCTGTTCCTGTGCAGAGAATGCCGGATCAGATGCCGGATTGCCTTCCTCTTACAAAAGAATCCGATACACCTACCCCGTATTCTATTTTTCTGCCGTCGTGGAAAAAGGTTACAGGCCGGCGAAGAATTCACGCCAGTGTGCAATTACCGCAGCCTGTGGCGCGACAGAATCCATTTCTGCGCAATCCGCAGGCCTCGCCCCCTGCTTCCAATGAGCGGCTGTATGTCGTCATCATAGACAACGACACGAATACCTATGAGCAGGTCATCCGCATCTGCATGAAGGCGCTTCAGATATCAGAGCAGGAGGCCTTTCAGATCGCCCTCGCCGTCGATCATAACGGCGAGGCCATCGTTTTCGAAGGGATGCGAGCCGAGGCGCAGGCCGTTGCCGATATCATTCGCACAATCGGCATCGAGGTGCAGCTGCGCCCGGTCGTATAAGAACTCACCGATTACAGATCGAGCATGTGGCCGAGGCGATCCTTTTTGGTGCGCAGATACGCGGCATTGTCGCTGACGGCCTCAATCTGTACGGGAATGCGTCCCGTCACCTGAAGGCCATAGGCGTCCAGACCGACGATCTTGCGCGGATTGTTCGTCATCAGCTGCAGGGTCGTCAGGCCGAGATCTCGCAGGATCTGAGCGCCAACGCCGTAGTCTCGCAGGTCTGCCTTGAATCCAAGCTTCTCGTTCGCCTCCACCGTATCAAGGCCCTCATCCTGTAAACGATAGGCGCGCAGCTTGTTAATAAGACCGATGCCGCGGCCTTCCTGACGCATGTAAAGAACGACGCCGTATCCATGCTCGGCAACGTAACGCATGGCAAAGTCAAGCTGGGCGCCGCAATCACATCTTCGCGAATGAAAGATATCGCCCGTCAGGCATTCGCTGTGTACGCGCACCGGTACGTCTTCTTTGCCGGCGACATCGCCTTTCACAAGAGCGACGTGTGTTTTGTCGTCGATCGTCGTCGTATAAGCGATCATACGAAACTCCCCGTACTCAGTGGGCAGTCGCGTCTCGACTTCACGGCGGATCAGAGAATCGCTGCGATTCCGGTAGCGGATCAGATCTTCGATCGTATAGACGTTAAGGTTATGTTTTTCGGCGAACTTCAGAAGCTGTGGAAGGCGAGCCATCGTTCCATCGTCGTTCATGATCTCGCAGATCACCGCGGCGGGGCGCAATCCGGCAAGGCGGGCCAGATCGACCGACGCCTCCGTATGCCCGGCACGGCGCAACACGCCACCACGTACAGCCTGCAGCGGAAAGATGTGTCCCGGACGGACCAGATCCTCCGGACGCGACGACGGGTCAGAGAGGATCTGGATCGTTCGGGCACGATCGGCTGCAGAGATGCCGGTGGAGATGCCATGCGCCGCATCGACCGATACGGTGAAGGCCGTTTTTAACGACTCTTTATTCTCGCGCACCATCTGTTCGAGCTCAAGGGCATGGATGCGCGACGCCTCCATCGGCACGCAGACGAGTCCGCGACCGTATGTGGCCATGAAATTGATCGCCTCCTGTGTGGCGAACTGAGCGGCGAAGACCAGATCGCCTTCGTTCTCGCGATCCTCTGAGTCCACCAGGATGATCATCTTTCCCTGTCGGATCTCTTCGATCGCCTCTTCTATGGGCCGGATCTCTCTTGCTGCCGAAGTCTCATTTTCAAGCATGGTCGACCTCCTATCAGGCAATGCTGATTCAGGTTTTTTTGACCCGTTTCGCCTACAATAGAAAAAGAAAGGGATGATTTCCTGAGCGCATAGCAATCCTTAACACCAATGCCTTCTTTAGAACGTCCGCCCGGACCGTCGCGACTCCAGGCACTGCGGCTTGTACCGATGATTCGCCGCAACCCCATCCACTTTTTTCAGCATATGCTACAGGCCTACGGGCCGATCAGCCACTTCCACATCCTGAGAGAACACGTGTATCTCGTTCAGGAGCCCGAGTGGATCGAGCAGATCCTCGTCGCCAGGGCAAAGTCTTATCATAAAAGTCCGCTCTATCGGGAGCTACAGAGGGTGATCGGCAACGGATTGCTCACGGCCGAAGACGAGCAGTGGAAGAAAGAGCGCCGGCTGCTGCAGCCTGCCTTTCACGCGAAGCGACTGCAGCTTTACGGCGATATCATGCGCGAAGAGGCCGAAGTCGTATGCCGGCGATGGTTCGATCGTCTGGCGCGCGACGAATACTTCGAAACCGATCTGCTCGCCGAGATGATGGAGCTGACCTTTGCCATCGTCGGTCGCTGTCTTTTTCAGGCCGATCTTTCGCGTTATACAGAGCGGGTGAAGCACAGCCTTGATACGGCTCTTGTCGAGATTACCGAACGCATCACACAGTTGATCCCGCCGCCGATCTGGCTGCCTCTGCCCGGTCACAGACGACTTCTTCGTTCGCTTGCGACTCTCGATGCCATCGTGCAGGATCTGATTAAAGAACGCATGCAGAATCCGACCGATGACATGCTCTCGCTGATGCTGCAGAGCGTCGACGAACAGGGAAACGCCATGAGCGCGAAACAGATACGCGATGAAACGCTGACGCTGATCCTTGCCGGCCATGAGACGACGGCAAACGCCCTTACGTGGACCTTTTATCTTCTTGATAAGAATCGCGACAGCCTGTTACAGGCGGCCCGGGAAGCATCAAAGGTTCAGACTGGTGCGGATTTTCGTGAGGCGAACTTCTTACGGGCTGTGTTCGACGAATCGTTACGGCTCTTTCCTCCAGCATGGGAGATAGAGAGACGCGCCACTGTTACACATACGATTCAAACGTCATCAGGTGAAGTACTGATTCCCGAGAATACGAATATCGCCATGTGTATTTATATGATGCATAGAGATGAACGGTTCTGGCCGGAGCCGCATCGCTTTCTGCCCGAGCGATTTCTTGAAGACAGACGACATGGCTTTGCTTATCTTCCGTTCGGTGGCGGACCGCGCATCTGCATCGGAAATCAATTCGCCATCAACGAGGCGATGATCATTCTGAGCGCTCTGCTTGCCCGTTTCGATGTTCAGACGCTTGTCGATCCTGATCCGGCGCCTCTTGTTACGCTCCGTCCGCGAAAGGGCATGCCCGTGCGCATAAGAAAAAGGAAAAGCATTTGACCTCAAACGCGGGTTGTTTTTGAATCAGTGAACGGCTTGCTATGGATTTTTCTCTCTCTACAGCTCTTCTTGGTTCTCTTCTGAGCAGTCTTGTTCTTACCGGCGCCATGATGTATCTGGCCTCGCGTCCCGACGCTACGGCCTCTCTGCGATGGTGGACGGCCGGTTTTGCCCTGCTCTTTCTGCGATATGCGCTCATACTGCTCAAGCCGTATATCGGCGAAACGGCGTCTGACTTTCTGGCCGAATCGTCGCATGCTCTATCGGCGTTGATCATCTTCGTCGGCACGGCGCGCATGATGGGTCGACGTCTGCCGTTCTGGCCGATTACGCTCAGCGGCGCCGCAGCGGTGGTCTGGACGGCCATTGCCGTTTACTGGATCCGGGATTTCTTCTGGCTTGCTCTTCCGTTGTATTTTTTCGCCGGCACCGTGCTCTGCGCCACCGGCGTGGTGATGTTCAGACAGCATCGGCGAGAACGAGGTCAGGGCTACGGACTCGCTGCCATCGGCTTCTTTCTGTGGGGACTGCATAAATTCGACTATCCGTTTCTGCGTCCGCTTGAGTGGTTTGCTCCGATCGGATTCATGATGTCGCAGCTGGCGACGATGCATCTGTCGGTCGTTCTCATACTTATCGCGCTCAATCGTCAGAGCCGGCGTGCGGCGCGACAGAGCGATCGCGTGCGCTATTTCAGCGAACACGATCTGTTAACCGGATTGCCCAGCCGTAGAACGCTTACGACGATTCTCGATCGCGCGATGAAAAACTCCGAGGCGCCGCTGCTTGTCGTCTTTCTCGACATCCGCAAGTTTCACGAGATCAATGAAGGCCTCGGCCAGAAGATCGGCGATCAGGTGCTGCGCACCGTAGCGCGACGGCTATACGATACGGGACAGGGACATGATATCATCGCCCGCGTCGGTGGAGACGAATTCGCCATCGTCGTTCACTCCTCTCCTGAAGAAGAGGCGCTCGGCGCATTGCTGCGTCGTATAACGGTCGATCTCGAATCGCCGATACCGATCGGCGAACAGGAGATTCGCGTCGACGCCACTATCGGCGTCGCCTATTATCCGCGCGACGGGCGCACGGCCGAAGAGGTGATGAAAAACGCAGGCACCGCTCTCAGTGACGCACGCCGCAGCGGGGTACGTTTTCGCGATTTCGGCGAACTCAGATCGGGCGAAATGCTTGAGCGCATGAATCTGCGTCGCGACCTGTTCGGAGCTCTAAAGCGAGAAGAATTCTTTCTTGTATATCAGCCTCAAATCGATCTCGCCACGGGGCAGATTTGCGGGCTTGAGGCGCTGATGCGCTGGAAACATCCTCAGCGCGGCGATATACCGCCGACGGTTTTCGTTCCTCTCGCCGAAAGCACGGAGTTCATTCTTCTGCTCGGTGAATGGGTACTCGACCAGGCCTTAAAAGATCTGGCCCGGCTTGAAAAGGCCGGCTTTTCGTTACGTCTTGCCGTGAATCTTTCTGCCGTGCAGTTCAAACACGAAGAGCTGACGAATGCCATCCTGCGCTTTCTCGATTCGGCGGGCGTCTCACCGGATCGTCTCGAACTCGAGATCACCGAAAGCACGGTTATCCATGACGAGCGATTTGTGGAACGGGTCATGGATCATCTGCATCGCATCGGCCTTCAATTCGCCATCGATGATTTCGGGACTGGCTATTCCTCGCTAAGCGTACTGCGCCGACTGCCTTTCGATCGCCTGAAGATCGATCGCTCGTTTATCCAGGATGTGGCCACCGATGCCGGTGTGAAAAACATCGTGGAGGCCATCATCTGGATGGCGCATAGCCTGAATTTAAAAGTGCTGGCCGAGGGCGTTGAAACGGACGAGCAGCTTACCGCTCTGAAGATGCTCGGCTGTGACGAAGCGCAGGGTTATCTGCTTGGCCGCCCCGTTTCTCTCAATCTGCTCATCGACAGACTGTCGCGCGAAGCGGGTCGACACAGCACAGAGTCGATTTGACAGGAGGGGCCGAGCACAGATCGTCGGCATCGCACTCGAACGAATATCAGGACGGATTACATGGAGAAGCGCAAGGTTTTTGAATCGGCTGTGAGGATCTGCCACGATATGCAGGATCGTATCACGACGGCGCTTGAAGAGCTGGAGATGAACAACGCCTCTTCGGGAAGGGCTTCCATCTTCAAGGAAGATCTGTGGGATCACGGCGATACCACATCGACGATTCTCACCGGCGGCGGCGGACGCAGTCGGGCCATCGAGAACGGGCGCATATTCGAGAAAGGCGGCGTCAACGTATCGGATGTAAGCGGACGCTTCTCTGAAGAGATGGCGCGTGCGCAACCGGGCGAATCCAGTCGCTTTCGCGCAACGGGCATCTCGCTTGTGCTGCATCCGAAGAACCCGCATGCGCCGACCGTTCATGCAAACTTTCGCGTGATCAAGCGCATCACCGAGCAGGGCGACATCGACCGTATGTGGTTCGGCGGCGGAGCCGATCTCACTCCCCATCTTTTCTACGAAGAGGATGCGCGGCATTTCCATAAGGCCTGGAGCGACCTGTGTCTTCGTCACCGCGAGATCGCCGATTACGGCAAGATGAAGCAGGATTGCGATGCCTATTTCTTTCTACCACATCGCGCAGAGGCTCGCGGAATCGGCGGTATATTCTATGACTATCAAGAGGAAAATGCCGATCAGTGGCTTGCTTTCATGAAAGAGGCCGGCGAGGCCTTTCTCGAATCCTATGTGCCGATCATAAAGCGGCGCTCAGATATGCCATTCACCGAGGCGGAGCGCGAATTCCAGCTCTACCGCCGCGGCCGTTACGTCGAATTTAACCTGATTCACGATAGGGGCACGCTTTTCGGTCTGCGCACCGGCGGACGCATCGAATCCATCCTCATGAGCCTTCCGTCTCCCGTTCACTGGAGATATAACTATCATCCAGAAAACGATCTTTCACTTCCTGAAGCGCTGCGCCGTCAGATAGCCGAACTCTACTCGGCGCTCAAAGAGCCGCGCAACTGGATACCCTGAGAACCGCTGTTTGCCTCACAGCGCGAAAAAAATGTTATCTTTCTCGCCAGAAGGTCGTTTATTGAAAGAGACAACTTTATAGAGGTTAAACCCGGATCAGAAATGTTCTCTTTTTTACGAAATAAAAAGCCGCGAACGATCTTTATCGGCGATGTGCATGGTTGCATTGATGAACTGCAGGCCATGTGCAAGCGCCTGCGCCTGTCGCAGGAGGATCGCATCGTCATGCTTGGCGATCTGATCAATCGCGGTCCCGATCCTGCTGCCGTCGTCGCCTTTGTCGCCGAAAAGAAATTCGACTGTCTGATGGGCAACCATGAAGACGAATACTTGAAAGAATACAAACACGAAGAGAAGTATGCCGCTCTTCGCGAAGAGCTTGGACTTGATCTGCATCTCTGGATCGAAGAGAGGCCGCTATGGATCGATCATCCGTCCTTTTTATGCGTTCACGCCGGATTGAAGCCGGGCGCGCTTCCCGCATCGAATGACAGGCGTTATTTACTGAACATCCGCACGTGGGATGGCGAAGGCCGCGATATTAAAACTCCGTCGAATCCAGCATGGTACGAGTATTATACGCAGCCTCGCCCCGTTTTCTACGGACACTGGGCACAGCAGGGATTGACGATCCGTCGCAACACCGTCGGTCTTGACTCCGGTTGCGTATATGGCCGGGCGCTTTCGGCCTGGATTCTTGAAGAGGAGCGGCTCGTGCAGCAGAAGTCGAAGCGGGTCTATTATGTACCGCCGGCGCTTCGCAAGAAGGTGGTTACAGATAATACCGAAAGCCGTAGCAGAGCTTCTCGCTGATCTTCTGCCACAGGCTGCGTCGCCTCCACTCTGACAGATGGATCTCGCGAGCCTCGTTAATATCGATTCCCCATTGTAGAATCAGGCTTTTCGCGAGATCAGGATCGGTACACTGCACCATCACCTCCTGATTGTGCAGAAAGCTACGGTAGTCGAGATTGCCCGATCCAATAACGGACACATCGTCGATCAGACTCTGTTTCGCATGAAATACCCTGCCCTCCATCTCAAAGACACGGACTCCGGATCGTAACAGCGCATCATACGTAGCCCGACCGGCCTGTCGCGCCGACCAGACGTCGGTCGTGCCGGCGGTAAGAATGCGCACATCGACCCCACTGCGCGCCTTCATACGCAGCAGGCGCGTCAGACGATGGTTGGCCACAAAATATGGGGAGCTCAGGAACATCTGCTTCTTTGCCGATCGCAGCAGCCTGAAATAGTTTCTTCTATAAGAAGCACGGTCACGGCGAAACAGCGTCGTATAGAGATTGGGCTCGGTCAGTATCGAACGACGATGCCACTGCTTCAAGCGAACACGAAGAGCGGCAATGGACCTGATAGACTTTGCTCTTACTCTGAGCATATTCGACAACGACAGCGGGTACACTCCGTAACGCACGGATTGAAAGAGCAGAAGCATACCCGCGAAGAGAAACCGGAAGAAGGAGCGATTACGATCGTTCTTCTCGATACGCATCATCGTATCGCGCCAGCGCGAAGGGCCGGACAACCGATGACTGTTCTCATCCTTGATATTCATGCCGCCGACGTAGCAGATCCTGCGATCGATGAGTACGATCTTACGGTGATTACGTCTGTGCATGCCCGACCGAAAGATTGAGAAAAGGCTTACAGGTTTATACACAGCCAGCTCGACTCCGGTTCCTGCCAGAAACGCATAAATAGCCGGCAGGGCCGAACGACTGCCGATGCCGTCAAGCATCAGCCGCACATGCACGTCGTGATTGACCGACAGATCTTTCAATACCGAAAGAAGATGCGTGCCCGAATGATCGTAGTTGAAGATGTAGAACTCCATCAGCACGGACCGCTCAGCCCGTCGCAGATCGTCAATCAGCGCATCACAGAAATGGTCTCCTTCGAAAAAGAGCTGAACGGGTGTCTCGGGCCGCATATCAGAGGACAGCTTCGGAGACTGAGACAGCGAATCAATTCCTTCTTTTATCAGGCTCAGGAAGCCCGCGAAACGTAAAAAAGGTTGTAAATACGTGAAATAAAGATTCACTGGTATGAAAAGATGAGTCGCCGCAGTCTGACAGCTCTTCTCTGTGCCGCACAGATCGGCCTGCTTGCCTTCGTCACCGTTGACAGGGGCATGCAGACTATTGCCGTATCAAGCGCAGGGACGGATTCAGCGGTCTGTTCGAACCGAACAGGGATCGACGTTCCGGAGGCTGTGCGCTCCGGGACGCCGTCTACATCGCACTTTACTGTCGCACCCGATTCCTATTCTTTACAGCCTGTGAAGGCAGCGACGCTGTCGGTTCGTTTAATCGACGATGTCGTACGCATTCATCTTCCGCTGGTGCCGGCAGGCGGCCATCTTTTCTCGGCCTTTTCGCGCGCCCCTCCTTACGTCTGAGATCGGGTCTTCCCGTTTTCAATCCAAATAAAGAAGCCTCTTCGCGAGTCTTCGGTCTGACGTACAGGAGAAAACTATGTATATAAAGCAACGCGCGTTTCGCGCCGCCACCTTCATTCTATCATTTATTCCGACATTAATCATCGCACAACCGGCCGACGAGCCGCCTGCAAACAAGCCTCCCATTGCCGACGAGATCGTCGTCAAAGGAAAGAAAGAAGGATTCACCGAATCGGTTGAGATTCGAGAGATCCGTGAATCTAACGCTCGCGATGCCGGCGAGGCATTGGAAAAGGTCGAAGGCGTGAGCAAGATCCGCAAGGGCGGCATCGCCAACGACATCGACATTCGCGGCATGAAGCGCGACAATATCAACATCTTCATCGACGGGCAGCGTCTGCACGGCGCCTGCCCGAACCGCATGGACCCGGCTTCCTTTCATGTGGACTTCGCTGAAGTCGAAACCATCGAAATCATCAAAGGTCCGTACAACGTAAAGAATCCTGGCGGAATCGGCGGCGAGGTAGACATTAAGACGAAAGAGATCAAAAAAGGATTGAATAACGAAATCAATCTGAGCGGCGGCTCCTTCGATACGAAAGAAGGGTCGTTCCGTTCGTCTTATGCTACCGATGCCTTCGGTTTTCTTGTCGGTGGATCGGCGAAAACGGCCCAACCCTACATCGACGGAAACGGCAAACGCATCACCGAGCAGTATCCCGACTTCGATGATCCCTCAGCCGCTCTTTTCAGCCCGTATGCGTCGTCCGACGTGACGGCTACCATGACTCAGATGAATGCGATGAAGACGCTTGCTCCGGCTCAGTTCGCCGCAACGTTCCCTGATTTCCCGGCATCGGCTCCGCCCTCGGCGAACCGCTACAAATATGGCGAAAGAAAGAACAATGCCTACGAGATGCGAACGGCATGGATCAAGACCTTCTTTAAACCTACAGAAAAGCAGAAGATCGAACTCAGCTACACAAAGCAGGAAACTGAAAACGTATTCTATCCGTATCTGATGATGGATGCGAACTATGATAATGCGGCGCGCACGGCTGCCACTTACACGATCGAAGATCTGACCTCAAAGATCGAGCAGGTCAAATTCCAGGCCTACGACAATCAGGTAAAGCATCTGATGACCGATGAATTCCGTTGCAGCTCGACAAACAGTACCAATGAATGCTATCTTCCTATGTCGCAGAGCTTCGGCATGGCAACGTATGCGACGACGCGCACGACAGGCGGCAAGATCGAGACTACGTTTAAAGTACTCGGAAAGTCGACTCTCGGAATCGATACGTATCATCGCAATTGGAATACGACAACGACGACGCGTGTGAAGCACTTCAAAGACACTTCGATGCCGATGATGCAGAATAACTATCGCGATCAGGCCAGCATCCCCGATGTGACGACCGATAATATCGGCGCCTACTTCGAGAACGAATCGAAGTTGAGCTCGAAGCTCAAGCTGAACACAGGTCTGCGTCATGACAAAGCCATCACAAAGGCCGGCAAAGACAGACGCATTCTCTACAACGCTTATTTTCCCGGCTTTGATCCTCTCTATCAATTCCAGTATGCAAAGGCATCCGCAAATGGAATCACCGTAGCACCGGGATATATGGTTCCCGGGATCGCCATCGACGCAGAGATCTACTTACCGTCAGCCGAGCCGACCGTCGTCGACGAGATGACGGCCGGAAACGCACGTCTCACCTACGAGGTTAACGATCGCTTCGAGGTATTTGCCGGCTTCGGGCACGGTGCCCGCCTGCCCGATCCGCAGGAACGCTTCTTTGCGCTTCAGCGTATGGGGAACGCTGCGATGCCCGATACTGTCGGCAATCCGCACCTGAAAACGACGCAGAATGACCAGGGTGATCTCGGCTTCAAATATTTCAACGGGAAGATCCTCTGGAAGATGCAGGGCTTCTACAGCAAAGTCTACAACTATGTTGTGACGCGATTCGCAAGCGATACATACATCGGCAAGATCAACCCGTATAACGATCCGCTCGTTTACAGCACCTATACGTCCGTTGTGCAGCAATCACTTCAGCAGATCAGCGGTGTGAATCGGATTGCGAGATCTTATAAGAACGTCGATGCGACGATGTACGGTGGGGAGAGCTCCGTGCGCATTACGCTACCGAAAGATATGTTCACCGGTGCGGGCCTTTCCTACGTGCGCGGCATCAACGACACCGAGCGCCTCGAACTTCAGGAGATGCCTCCGCTCCGTGGTAACATCTGGTTGCGGTTTGATAACGGAAAATACTTCACCGAGGCTGAAGGTGTATTCGCCGCCACACAAACAAGGGTTGACCGCGCCATCGGCGAGAAACAAACACCGGGCTGGGGCATCGCAAACATCAAGGCCGGCGCCGAATTCGGAGGCCTGAAGCTTGTTACCGGAGTGCGCAACATATTCGACCGATACTACTACGAACATCTCTCTTACAGCCGAGAACCTTTTGCTACAGGCATCAAGGTTCCAGAACCCGGACGCAGCTGGTTTGTCAGCATGCAGTGGGCGTTCTGAAAGTCTTTCCAGAGAAAGGCTCAGGCTAAGACAATAACGTCCTGTCAGACTGCGGCGGGCTCCGGCCCGCCATTTTTTTGTCTTTGGGCGCGACGAATCAGTCCTCATCGGGCAAGTCACTGGTTCATGCGTGTCCGGGCGGGTTGGTGGCTATGTTTGAAAGACTCTCGTGAGTTTTCTGGCGGCAGCATCGACACAAATGGTGCAGATGACTACCGGATTCCAATGAGCCTCCACCCAAACTGGGTCAGTTCCTCCATCCTCCAGAGTGATCACCCCCATAGCGATTAGCATCAAGAAGACGAAAATGTAACAGCGAGAAAACCCAGTAGCATTCGCAATCGCCGACAAACGCCCCCAGTCCCGGTCATCCGGATAGAAATTCACACGCACCAGGTTCTGCCCCTCATCCTGATACTGCTTTTTCCACTTCCCTGTTCTCTCAAGGAAACCAAGCTTGAAATCCAGCCCGGGATCATCCATAAGACTGGCCAGATAGGCACCAAGCGCCCAGTGGCTGATTTTTATATAGGGGCTCCGCCAGAAGAATCGTTTAAAATAAACCTCTGGGATCAGCAATGTGGAGCGCGATCGGTAGTAAGGCTCCCCATCCACGCAAGTCTGTTCGTTCATGAAGAGGTAAGGTATAAGAAGAGGCAAATTGCTAAAAAATTTTCGGCGGATCTGCAATCTCGAGCAACCGCTCCGCTCATCACCTCAAATACTATCTTCGTTATGCAGAACAGGGAATTCGCCAAGCAGCTCGATTGTATCGAGATAGAACTGCTGGATGCGCTGTCGTGGTATCTCGGGCACGGATCGAGCAGACTTGCGTCGCTGTTCCAGCACGACCGGCACGCCTTTCACCGTAACCGTCGCCCTCTCCCCCTCGCGGGCACGACGAAGAGCTACGTAGTCCCGACACGGTAGAACGCGAAAGACCGGTGATCCCGACGTATGATCGATATGCACCCAGACGGGAATATAAGCCAGATCGCTGATCTTCAGGCCCTTGCCATCCGAGTTCTTCTCGACCGTGAATTCAAAGATCATGCCGCCATCCGTATGACGCTTCTGCTGGTTAGACACAAAGTTGCCGAGCGACCAGATGACGAGGCGCTCTTTGGTATCGCCATAACGATCCGTCACCGTACGCTTTTCGTAGGGCTGAAGAACGTGCGGATGTCCGCCGATGACGATATCGGCCCCTTCCTGAAATGCCAGGTCTACCGCATAACGCTGATACGGATCGGGATCACGTCGATATTCGGTACCATAATGATAGATGACGATGACGGCATCGGCCTGTTCGCGCGCCATGGCGATCTCACGTCGGATCTGCACGTAATCGAAGCCGTTGACGAACGTTCCCGGAGGTACGGGAAGGCCGTTTGTTCCATAGCTATAGTTTAAAAAAGCGAAGCGCACGCCGCGAATCTTACGAACAAAGACACGCTCTTTTACGAACTCCTGCTCGTCGGCGTATGTACCGACGACATCAAGGCCTTTCTCGCGCACGATCTTTTTCGTTCGCAGGACGCCTTCGCGGTACTTGTCGACCGTATGGTTATTCGTAAGGGCAAGCATGTCAAAGCCGGCCCATTTTAAAGAATCAATGAGAGAATCGGGCGTTCCGAACTGCGGATAACCGCTGTACTTCGATTTTTCGCCGGGCAGCGTCGTTTCGAGGTTACCGATCGCGTAGTCCGCCTTTTCGATGATCGGCTTCACGTCGACGAATACCTCGTCGTATTTCCAGCAATCACAGCTTGCATCGTAGGCCGAATCGATCTGCGCCTGATGACTCATAATATCGCCCACAGTCGAAAAGCGGATCTTCTCGGCGGGCAGCTCTTCCGCGCAGGCCACGCTCAGAGTAAGACAGAGAACGGGCAGCAGGCGACTCTGAATAAACGGCAATCTATTTTGCATCTTTTTCACTTTTCCATCTGAGATCTGGCTCAGGAAATCTCTCGAAGTCTTAACTGGTTTCGGCCTACGTCACTTTCAATCTCGCGCATTACGGAACGGACGGTTTTGCAGGCAAGAATCCACATTCGTATGGATCTTGATGCAAAACCGAAAATCCCTTCTGCACATCGGTGCGTTTTTTAAGCATATCGTACACCCACAGAGGATGCGGAGCGTCCTTCATCCAGACGGCCATCTTTTTGATATTCTGCAGATTGTAATGAAACGGATGCGTCTCGACGAACTTCTCGCCTTCGGGATAACCGAATTCCTTTGCTCCGGCCGTTACCGTGCGAATGATCATTCCTTTTTCGTCAGTAAAAAGCTCCTGAATCGTCACGCGAAAGGGCTGCGGATAACGAAAATACTCTTCGGCATTCGACAGATACACAAGTCGGATGGGCACATTCAGGCGCTTTGCCGAGGCCGAGACCTCGCGAAAGGTCGTCTCACCGTTCATGTCGCCGAGCACCGCCTGGATGCGTCCGTCGACGGCCATCTGACGGATGTACTGATAATCGGCGTCATCGTTATGAAAGCTGCGAAAATTGAAATGCGACGACATCCATTCCAGCTCTTTCAGGCGATCGGGAACGCCTGAATATCCGCGCAGGGCGACGTCGTAGGCCTCGACGTACTTTGCATAGTCCGGAGCGTTACCCAGGCGCTGGCGAATCAGCTCGGCCGTTTCCTTGCGGCTGGCGCGATCCCACATTTTCTTGAATGCGGCGTAGTCGGGCGATTCTTTCAGAAAAAGAAAGTGCAGGCGGTTCACATAGACGATGACGGAATCAAAGTCCATCAGATAGGCGACAGGTGAACGGGCCCACGCGATAAAGGTGAAGTTCTGATCGGTACCGACGCCGACATAGGCGCCGCCGATGCGCTCCACGTGCGGCCTGAAAAGATCGATCCGTCGTTCATTCGATGAAGGGTAATGATCGGCAAACAGCTTCGCCTTCTGCTTGATCACGTCAACGGATCGAACCGCAAAGGCCTCGTCGAAGCGGGCCCTGTCTTTCACGCCCTTGCCGAACTCGTCTTCAAGATCAGAGACGGTCTGAACAACGGAACCGACGGATTGCCCCTGCGCCGGATCGGCCGACTGGCACTGGGAAAGATTCAGGATAAAGAAAGGAACAAGCAAAAAGGAAAGCGGGCTCTGCCCGGATAGCAATGACATACGGCATATCTTCGCAGAAAGGGCAAAGGGCAAAGCATTTTTTTGCCTGAAGGCCTGTTTACAAAGCACGCGTGTTCACCGGGGATTTTTCCTTCCCGCTGATCCCGCTCGCACCGAAATTCTCCTCTGGCCTGGTCGCTACCGCCTCGTTTCAGATGGCTTTACAGCAGCCCTTAAAGCGAAAATCTCGCCCTGTATGCAAAAAACTGAGTTCGCACACGAACAGTATCGCACGTGGACGCAGCGCCTCATCCTGACCGCAAAAGGCTTCACGATGGGCGCCGCCGACATCATTCCCGGCGTTTCAGGCGGAACGATCGCCCTCATCAGCGGCATCTACGAGCATCTCATCACCGCTCTTTCCACGCCGGCACCGCGGCATATCATCGCCCTGCTTACCTTCCCCTTCTGGATTACTAACGCCGAAAAAAGAAAACGCAACGGCCAGACGCTCGCCGAGATCCCCTATCTCTTTCTCATCTTTCTGGGAACCGGTATTCTGCTCGGTATTCTGTCGATGTCGCGCATGATTCCGTTCTTCATGGATCATTATCCGTTTCAAACCTACTCGTTCTTTTTCGGCCTCATCGTGTTCTCGATCACGATCCCCTACAAGATGATGAATCACGGCTGGAAGGAATGGTCGCTTCTCATTGCTTTCACACTCGGCACGTTCTGGCTGGTGACCATATCTCCGTTTGAGAAGATTCCCGTTCAGGTCGAATGGCAGGAGAGCGCCGATTCCATCGAAACGAAAACCGCCCTTGTTCATACCGACTCAAGCGGATCGTTCCTCGTTGAGATGCCTGAGGCTCCCGAGCATCTGACACTGCGCCTTCCGGAACGGCAGGGCGAGATAACGGCCACACTCGTCACAACAGGCCAGGGCGATGAGATCAAGAAGGAATACAGGATCGAATCCAATACGACGGAGCTTGATCTACTGCTGCGAGAGCCAAAACCAAAAGACGACTCAATCGCCATCAAGGGTTATCTATCGGCCCGCCAATCGCATACGTTCTCAGTCGGCGATTATGCATGGATCTGGTTTACAGGCGCTCTTGCTATCTGTGCGATGATCCTGCCCGGCATATCGGGCGCCTACATCCTTGTTCTTCTGGGAGAATACAAGTTTATTCTGCAAAGTCTGCACGAACGCGACATCGCCGTCATCGGCGTATTCGTCTTCGGAGTCGCCACAGGCATCCTGACCTTTGTGCATCTGCTCAAATATCTTCTGAAACATTATCACTCCGTGACGATGGCCGCCCTCACCGGATTCCTTGTCGGTTCGCTGGGCAAGATCTGGCCCTTCCTCTATCTCGATGCCTCCCCGCAAACGATCGATTATGGCGTCTTCGCCGGTATTGCCGGAGCGGGTGCGATTCTCTTATTTATTCTTGAGCGGCTTTCCAGCAAACTCGGAGACCCAGAGCCTCCTGTGAAAGATTGAAAGCCTTCGCTTAACCGGGTTACACACATGAGCTCGTCTGACTTCATCAAGCGATTGCAGGGGCTGATGCCCGAACGCATCCGCTTTGCAGAAGCCGACGAGCTGGAACCCTATTCGCGCGATCGCACGGTAAAACAGAACCTATCGCCGGCCTTTGTTCTGTTTCCCGAAACGACCGAAGAGGTGGCGACCATCGTTCGCACGGCCTTTGAATACAGGCAGCCTCTTACTGTGTCGGGCGGCCGCACGGGCTATGTCGGCGGAGCCATCGCCGCCCCAGATGAAGCCATCGTATCGTTTGAAAGGATGAACCGCCTGCTGAGCTATGATCCGTATCTGCCGGCGCTTCATGTGCAAGCGGGTATGACGACGCGATCGGTGCAACAGGAGGCCGCCTCCCGGGGGCACTTCTTTCCCGTTGACTTTGCCTCGGCCTCTGCCTCGCACATCGGAGGCAACCTCGCCACACATGCCGGCGGCATTCGCGTTCTAAAGTATGGAACGATCCGTCGCTATGCCATCGGACTGACGGCCGTCGACGGACGAGGCGAGATCCTGCGCTTTCCCGATCTGCTCAAGAATAACACGGGCTACGACCTGAAAGAGCTTCTGATCGGATCAGAAGGCACGCTTGCCCTGATCACCGAGGCGACGCTACAGCTTGTACCCGAACCACCGGCCACGGATCTTGTTCTGATGGCCTTTCATGATTTTCCGTCGCTTCTTGAGGCCCTCTCGATTCTGCGTCCTCTGGATCTGCATGCATTTGAGATCTTTGACGATGCCTGCCTGCGTTTGATCTGCGAGCATCGAGACCTTCCCTGCCCCTTCGCCGAGATACCAGCCTTTACCGCCCTTGTTGAATACGTACCCGGTACGACCGATGAGGTGCTCATGACCGTACCGGCCCAGGACATCCGCCTTGCCTCAGACGAGGCACAGCGTCGTCGCTTCTGGATCTATCGCGAAGGCATCAGCGAGGCGCTTTCGCTATCGGGCCCTGTGCATAAAAACGACATCTCTGTGCCCATCGCCAGGGCTGCTGAAGCGGTCGATGCACTGCGTCAGATCCAATCCGACAGCCTGCCCGGCACGCTTTTCATCTTCGGACACCTGGCCGACGGCAATCTTCATATCAATGTGGTCGCTCCCACTGATAAGGACGAGACGGCCTTTCGCACACAGGCGGCGGATTTCGATCTGCGTAGTTATACCTTTCTTTCTTCGGTCGGCGGATCGATCAGCGCCGAGCATGGTATCGGTCGTTTAAAGAAGAAATACCTTTCTTACAGCCGATCCGAGCGCGAGATCGAATTGATGCGCAGCATAAAAATGGCCTTTGATCCGGAGAACATTCTGAACCGCGGTCGAATTTTCTGAATCCGTTTTTCAAAATCCGATAGTATAATTTCTTTATTTTTGCTTGTTCTTTCTCTGCGCCTTTTTATTATCTCACCAGGCAGAGTTGCTGACGTCTCGAAACGTATGCCGCATCATGCAGTGCGAGACGAGCTAAAGAGACAAGAGTAAGACTGAGAAAGATCAGAAAAAGTTAGAATTGAAGAGGAGCGATATGGCCTATACAACGATCAGTACAGATTCACTCGGCACAGGGGTGGGATTCCACCGTCCGGAAGTACCGGTCTTCGAACCGCTCACGCCGACGGATCCTGCCATCAAGGCGATGACCGATCTTAAGAAGGTCAGTGCGCGTACCATCTTCCCGAAAGAGTCCATCGAGACGGCGAATCAGAAGATGATTCAGAACCGTATTCGAATGCTCTTTGTCGTAAACATCTCTGACGAGGTGATCGGTCTTATCACGGCCAACGACATCCTCGGCGAGAAGCCCGTGCGCATCGCCCAGCAGGATCAGAAGAAACATAGCGACATCACCGTGCAGGATATCATGACTCCGGTCGATCAGATCGACTGCTTCCAGATCAAGGATGTGAGTACCGCTCGCGTCGGCGATATCGTCGAAACCCTGAAATCGAAGAAGCGCCAGCATGCGCTTGTCGTCGACTACCAGGGCTTCAGCAACAAGCGAACGATTCGCGGCATCTTCTCGTTGAACCAGATCGCCCGACAGCTGGGTATTCAGGTGCGCAGCTATGCCGTCGGCGATACGCTGGCCGAGATTGCCCGCGTCCTCCAGGCCTGACCTCGTTTCGCCGGCCTCAGAGCATGCCGCTTTTGAGGCCGGCAAAAAATGACCCGTCTCCCGTTTTCCTCTTTACGCGAAGATCCGATCTGCTATTTCGAAACCAGTTGCGAAAACGGGGGAAGATGTGGGAAAGAAATTCGTATTATCTATCGATCACGGTACGACCGGTTCACGTGTATTCTGCTTCGATGAAAAGGGCAAGACCCTTTCCAGCGCCTACAGAGAGTTCACGCAGCATTTTCCAAAACCCGGCTGGGTGGAGCACGACGCCGAAGAGATATGGGCCGGCGTAAAGTTTCTTCTACAAGACGCTATCGACAAAGCCGATCTCGACGCGAAAGACGCCATCGCCATCGGCATCACAAATCAGCGTGAAACCGTCGTGCTCTGGGAAAAGACGACCGGTAAACCCGTTCATAAGGCCATCGTCTGGCAGTGCCGCCGCACGGCCGATATCTGCGACGAGTTGAAGAAGGCCGGGCATGAGAATACGATCCGCGCGAAGACCGGCCTGGTCATCGACGCCTACTTCTCGGGCACCAAGCTTGCCTGGCTTCTGGATAACGTTCCGTCGGCCCGCACGCTTGCCGATCGTGGTCGCCTTGCCGCCGGCACGATGGATACCTGGCTGCTTCACAAGCTGACCGGCGAACATAAAACCGATTATACAAACGCCAGCCGCACGATGCTTTTTAATATCGAGAAGCGCACGTGGGATGACGAGCTGCTGAGCATCCTGCGTGTACCCGCCTCGATCCTGCCCGAGGCGCTGCCCAGCTGCTCGCCCTTCGGCATCACGAAAAACACCGGGGTTCTTCCCGACGGCATTCCCGTGCTCGCCATGGCCGGCGATCAGCAGGCCGCCCTGTTCGGTCAGCTCTGCACCGAACCCGGACAGGCAAAGAACACCTACGGCACCGGCTGCTTTCTTCTATTTCATACGGGCAATCAGTTCCTGATCAGCCGCTCGGGACTGCTCACCACGCTTGCCATCGACAAAAAGGGCGGACCGGCTTACGCACTTGAAGGCTCGGTCTTCATCGGCGGAGCGGTCGTTCAGTGGCTGCGCGATTATATGAAGTTCTTCGCCAGCGCCCGCGAAACGCAGCAGTTAGTCGAAGACATCGATCGCGAAGAAGATGAACTCGTCTTTGTTCCGGCCTTTGTGGGACTCGGCGCTCCGCACTGGGATATGAAGGCCCGCGGCGCCATCTTCGGCATCACCCGCGACACCTCGCCCGCTCGCATCACGCGCGCCGCTCTGAAATCGATCGCACTGCAATCGGCCGATCTTGTTAAGGCGATGGAAGCCGACACAGGCCAGTCCCTTCCCTTTCTTCGCGTCGACGGCGGCGCAGCGGCGAATAACTACCTGATGCAGTTCCAGGCCGACATCCTGAACCGGCGGGTCGAGCGTCCGGCTAACGTCGATACGACGGCCACAGGCACGGCCTATCTTGCCGGCATCGGCGCCGGCGTCTGGAAAGATGCCGACGAGCTGCGCTCGCTTTTGCGCGATTATTCGATCTTCAACCCCGAGATGAGCGAAGAGAAGCGCAGCCGCGAGCTCAAGCTCTGGCAGAAAGGCGTCGAGCGTTCGAAGCACTGGGTGGATTGACTCTGGCGTCGCGTCGACCACCTAATATTGACGAGCTCGTTCGGGGCGAACGCTTCGAAGCCTGATCCCCCGGCTAATCCAGCGTAAGCATCGCCGCTCTCTCGTTCAGAAGAGCGGCGTAGAGCAAGCGACTCTCTTCAGATAAAAAGGATCGAGCGATCCAGTCATGCATTGCGGGTAAGGCGTTTCGCATACTTTCGACGATGCGCCGGACGATCACCGGTTGCAGGCGAAGTCTTTCGAGCGGAAAATAGCGTAACAGATCGGCCCTGGTTAGATTTCTTTTTTTTCCGTTCAGAGGTAACGCCATCTGTTCCGCATCTTTTAATACAAGCGTCGTGCTGAGTTGATCATAGACAGGTGAGAGACGAACAACGCCGTCCTGTATGATGACTGAGAAATTCTTCAGATGCATATCTTCGTTGCCGGTAAGATATGCGAAAAGCGTCATGCGAAATAGTCGCTCTTTTTCCAGCACGGGAAACGTACAGAAACGATCCACAAGCGACGCTACCTTTTCCATGCTGCTGTCATACTTCGTCTCGCGGCTGCGGCCTGCGAGCTGCGCAAAATCCTCGATATGGACGCGCTCCGAATGACCGCGCCGATCAAACCGACGCACACAATAAGCAAGCGATCCATCTCTTAAATAGAGAAGCGTATGAAACGGCACCTCAAGACCGGCAAGCAACGCCAGATGCATCGTCAGATCTTCGTTCTCGGGAAGCTCTTTATAGAGAGGATGAGCAGGTTTGATGATATAACGACCTCCCGTATCGACGATGTCAAAGCGGCCTTGCTTGATTCTCAAAACGGCGCTCAGCTTCGGCTGAACTCCCTGAATCGACATGCGAGGAGCTCGATCCATCGCCTCGCGCAGAAGTGCCTCGCTATCATAGGGAAGCGGCTCCAGTCGGGCAAATCCGCGGGCAATACGATGCAGACCGGCCCGGCTGTAGTGCGTTTCCTCCCCGACTAACGCCTCGTAGGTGACGGGACAACGATTCATGGCTTCTCCCGCTCACGCACGGATACCGCTCCAACCAGATCTGATCCGACTGCGGCGAGCTGCGACATCCAGTCGTCACGATCGATCTTCTTTGTGCGAAGAAGCGCTTCGAGTAAAACGCCTTCAGGTAAGAGCCCGTCAAAAAAAGGCGGAAAATGATCATACTCATAGACGCTACGGTCCGTCGGCATGGTTAACGATACGGGCGGACCGGAATAATCCGCTCTGTAAGAGAACCTGTAGCGGCGTCTTGCAGAAAGCTCTTCAAGCGTGCCGGCATACTTCTCGCGATAATAGACATCCAGACTACGACTCATCGTCACCCTCGGCGAGACGATCGATGCCCCGGACAAACGGACCAGAAAGATGAAGCTGCATACCCAGAACGGTAAGAATGCGCATCAGAAGATCAAGGCGAACGCTTGTGCGTCCATGCTCCAGATCGTAGAGGATCGTCTTGCCGACGTCCGCACGCAGTGCCAGCTCCACGCGGGAAAGTCCGGCCTGGCGACGATGTTCGGCAATGAACGCTCCAAGAAGCTCTGGCTTTTCGAGAAGGTTGATCATTTTACTGCAAAAACGGCAAAAATCACCGCTGTTCATCATTCAAGGCGATATTTCCCCTGATTACAAGCATTTTATACTGCTATTACGGTAAAAAAAGCAAGTAAAGGATTCAAGGTATCCGTTGCAAAGAGTATTTACTGGAATTCCGGTAAATCCGGTCATTGCGCATCACTTCCTTGCCTGTTCATAGATCTGAATCCACTCAGCGGGCGTCATCCTCGTCGCCAGCTCTGCAAGCAGATCGTAGGGCAACTCCTGCTTCGCCTTAAAGCGCAGGCAGCTCTTGCCCATGTCTACGGTGAGATTGCGCTTATTCAGTTCGTCCGTGAACCAGCGCAATAGATCAGGCGAAGCATACAGGCCCATGTGATAGACGGCGATATGGCTTTTCTGAGAGGCGATGTTTATAAAAGGCAACGGCAGCTTCGGGTCCACATGATACCCTCTCGGATACAGCGTTTGCGGCACGACAAAGGCGATCATGCGATATTGAAAATCGAGCGCAAAGCCCTTCGGCAAATGCTTCTTGAAAAGGGAGACAAGCCGCTCGATCTTCTCTTTTCGGTCGGGCTCGAGACCGTCTATGTATTCGGATACCATAAGCGATGTGTCAGATGCCTTCGGTTTCATAGTTAACCTCGAAAATAAGAAACCGGTCACTTCCAATCAAGCGCTTTTGAGCCGGACTCAGTCATCTTTCCTTCTCTTATTAAACGCTCCGCCAGTTCGCGGTTTCTTGTCGAAGTGGTCCCCTTCGTCTTTCTCGGTGTGAAGAACTGTAGATAGGAGGACTCATCATACGCCTGGCGCTTGCTCTCGCTCCAGCCAAAGCAGAGGCCTTCTTCAAGCAGATCGTGAAAGCTGATCGAAGGCGTCTGCGATCCTTTCTTGTAAAGGCGTACACGCTGGCCCGCTGAGGTGGAGGCATTCCGCTCCAACCAGCGTCGCAGCTCGTCTCGATCTTTGAAGGCCTGTATGGGAAGTGGGGATGACATGGGATGGTGTCGGTGGGTTAGAGTATTTCGGTTAGATCAAGTGCGTCTGGCCACAGCTCATTCGTCGTCATCCGTCTTCCACAGCTCCAGATCCGAAACCGGACGTGGAAGGCGGCCTTCGAGCCATTTCGCGCAGAGAGCCGGCGTGAACTCACTCGAAGTCGACTCAATGACCCACGAGAGAAACTGCACGCCGCCGTTCATATACGGAGGGGGCGATACGGGCTTGAAAACGGTCGGCAGCCTTTCTTCGATTGATAGAAGGTTCAGAACATGGCCGAGCTCCTGTACGTGGCGCCAGGCAAGCGGATGGTCGGTATTCAAGGAAAACTTAACCCACCAGTTGCCGCTGTCATAGCTACCGGCACCGATAGATTTGCGACCGGCGGGCAGTTTTATGGCAGGCAGCTTTTCAAGAAACGTTAACAGAGGTTCAAAGTCGTGTGACACAGTGGAGACAGTACAGTCACAGGAATAACCGGAGCAAGGTTTTTTTGGGGGACGGAGGATGCCGACTTAGAAAGGATCAGAAAAACCATAGTGCTCGTGCTATATCACCAGCAACCCGCATCTTCGCCAGCTGGATCAAATGGATCGGGCCTGAGCTCTAGACACAGCTCATACTCGGAGTTCGGAGCATAGGACTGGCGTAGAAAGATCTTCTGCGCACGGGCTGTCCGAAGAAGCCCTTCCCGAATAGTGAATGCCATACGCTGTAGTTCTGACAATGGTCCGGCTATACCCTGCTCGTCTATCCGATTTTCTGGCCATGACATCAGCTTGAGATACAGATAGGGCCCGAGGTGTTCATGCTCAGATGGTCGCTCATTGCGGGGATCAGAAGTGAACCTGGTCACTTCTTGAATAAATCTTTCAATTCCTTTGCGATCGCCAACGATTTTCCATGTTTTCGTGTCGTCATCTCGATCGTAGAAAAAGCCGAGCTTTCTCCATTCTTCTCTTACAGCTGCTCTCATTTCTGGAGAAAGCATATCCCTACTCCTCTCCCTCGCTTACAAACAGCTCCCTGACAGCATCAGTGTTCCCGTCCGCCAGCAATTCCCAGAGCTTCAAGGCCAGCTCAATTGCCACGTTTTATATTAGCAAGTCTAATTCTGAACTATCGTTAGGGACGGATTCATTTTACAGGTAACTCTCTGTGCAAATCAGATTATCAGTATTGATCATGATCGTTACTGAGTTGAAAACTCTGAATCCTATAGAATTCCTGACTTTACTGGAGGGACGTTATGAGGACTGACACCGAAATCAAGGCAGAAGGCATGGCCGCTCTGAAAGGAGCCCTCGACCCCGTAGAGGTCGAGAGATTTATTCTTCTGCTACGAAGAGATTCCTTCGATTATGCGGAGTGGCAAAGAAGCCTCTGGCCTGAAAAGAAAACGAGCGACATCTTTGATATGGGCCGAAAGCAGGCTGAGGCAAAAACAAAAGGCCCGTAAGGCTTCGAGGCATGTTGTCGATCAGGGCCGGCAAAGCCTTGCCAGATCATTTCTGTTTTATCACCAACCGGGCGCCTCTTCTTATCCAATCCAACCGATCCCCCATCACCCTCGGATCGCATAGGCCAGAATATGAGCAAGTATATGAGCCAGAATGGCCGCCTCAAGGCCATAGCGCCAGAACAGGAATCCTGCTACAAGGCCGAACATTGCATTGCCTGCTGCAATATAGATCATGGAGAATGTCGTGAGCGTGCCGGCTGCGGCAAGCGCCGCCGGAATATGCGATAGCCAAAGAGCAAAGCGCTTACAATGATGCCAGACCAGAAGGCCCCGGCAGATGGAGCTTCCGTTCGGATGATCTTCCACGCAAGCCACACAATGAGCGTCATTATGCCCCATCTCAGAAGCACCTCTTCGGTGATACCCCCATAAAGAACACGAGCCAGGATGGGCACGGGTCTTTGCTGATTGGAAGGGCCGAGTTCGGCGGGCAGAAACGAATAAAAAAGCAGAATGACAGACATGCCCGCCAATCCACCCAGAAAACCAGGAATCAGCTGAGAACGCAGCACGGCGACGACCGGCTGCCGACTTATGAGCGCAGACAGGACCGGAGCAAGCAATCCGACCTTCTTCGCTAAATACGTACCCGTAAACGTTGCAATACAAACGAGAATCGTATTCTGGATGGCCGTTGCGAGCTGAATTGTTTTAAGAGGCACCGGCCCGCTGTCTTCGATCATTTGCGGAAGCGCAAGATACGAGATGGCGAACGATCCGGGTAAGGCGATTGCGAGAATGAAAAAGATAAGTTTCCAGTTCATGACATGCCTTCTATTTCGATGCTATCCGCCTTGTAAAGTATTTGTCTGTTCCTGAGATCACCTGTACCTGACCCGCCAGAAAATAGGATCAACGAACGTGCTCATTGACGCCCTGAGTCTCCTGCGAGAATCTGGTCATACGGGCAGCATACGATGCCTCAAACGGCAGCCGTTCGCCCGCCTTGAGTTCGCCAGGTTAACCCATGAAACACATAAAGAGAAATCGATTCAAACGCTATCTTGACATCCTCGATCAGCCCGTTCGCTTTAATCCCTTTGTTTTCAGCCGCACCTTTCTTCTCTGGGCCTTTCTTGGGTTAACAGGAGGCAGTATCGCTGGCCTTTACTGGATCGGTCTCGAATACCTGACGCATGCGCTGTCGAGCTTTGGCGGATGGTATGTAATCCCCGTGATGGCCCTGTGTGGACTGCTTGCCGGACTGATCATCCATTTCATCGGCGATCCGGGTGAGATTCATCTTATCGTGAACAACATCCGCTTCAATCATGGCCGGCTTGATCCTAAGAATAACCCCTCGATGATCCTGTCGTCACTTCTCTGCGTCGCCTCGGGCGGCAGCCTTGGTCCCGAAGCGCCGCTTGTGCAGGTGACGGGCTCGACGGGAACCTATCTTGGGAAGCTGTTCAAGCTGAAGGGAGAAGAGCTGCGAACGTTAACCATCGCCGGTATGGCAGCGGGCTTCACGGCGCTTTTCGGGGCTCCACTTGGAGGCAGCCTGTTTGCATCTGAGATCCTGCATCACAAGCATGCCGTCGCCTATTACGAGGCGATCATCCCCGCCCTTGTGGCAAGTTGCTTCAGCTATCTTGTCTTCGCCGTCATCGTGCATCTGGGGCTCGGGCCGATCTGGCATCTGGCGACCTATCAGTATTCGGGTATCTTCGATTTCGCCTATGCCGCTCTTTTTGCCGTTGTCGGAGCAGCTGCAGGATGGGCCTTCATTTACTGCGCTAAATTCATGAAATCGGCCTTTGAATGGCGGACGCTGCCCATCTATGTGAAAACGTTTGTCGGTGGCGTTATACTCGGCGTGATTTCGTTCTATCTGCCGATTACGCGATACTTCGGCCATCACCAGATCAACGATCTTCTCACGGGTAACCTGTCGCTCTCGTTTCTGTTTGCCATTCTTGCCTTTAAGATCATCGCCATTGCCGTGACCGTTTCTTCGGGATGGCGAGGCGGATTCATTATTCCGCTCTTCTTTGTCGGGGCGACGCTTGGATTGATCCTGCATCAGCTGCTTCCGGCGATCAACCTGACGCTGGCCATCGTCAGCTGCATGGCTGCCGTCAACGCATGCGTGACGCGCACGCCGATGAGCACGACCATCTTGCTTGCGACGCTGACGGGATTCGGCCATTTTGTTCCGATCCTCTTTGCCAGCCTGACCGGATACTTTCTCGCTCCGAAGATTCCCTTTATTCGATCGCAGATGGGGGATTCCCCCTCCCATCCCGCTTGACCGCTCGCCCATGTTGAAAAAACCGAATGTCATGGAACTGCTTGCCCCTGCCGGAAACATGGAAAAGATGCGCGTCGCTCTGCATTACGGAGCGGATGCCGTCTACCTGGGGCTGGCCGATTTCTCGCTGCGCTCGATGAGTCGCGGCTTCTCAGAGGATGAGGTATTCGAGGCGATCAAGCTGGCGCGCTCGCTCGGTCGTAAGGCCTTCATCACTCTAAACATCCTGCCGCATAACCGCGACCTTGAGGCGCTGCGCGAACATCTGCAGCGCCTTGCACCGCATCGGCCCGATGGCGTCATCGTCTCTGATCCCGGCGTCTTCGAGATGGCCGCCGAGCTGCTGCCCGACTCTGATCTGCATATCAGCACGCAGGCGAATATCACAAACGCCGCCTCGGCGAAGTTCTGGAAACGCATGGGAGCGGCGCGCATCGTTCTTGCGCGAGAGGTGAGCATCGAAGAGATCAAGCAGATCCGCGACGCCGTCGATATCGAGATCGAGGCCTTTGTGCACGGCTCGATCTGCATGGCCTATTCGGGGCGATGCTATATATCGAGCTTCATGACAAATCGCTCGGCTAACGACGGCGAATGCGCGAACTCCTGCCGCTGGAATTATACTCTGCTTGAGAAGAAGTCCGGCGAGGGCGAAATGACTGCCCCCGTACAGAGAGATGAAGAAGAACCGACCTACTTTCTTCGCGAAGAGAAGCGCCCCGACGAGTACATGCCCGTCTTCGAGAACGATCGCGGCACGTATCTGATGAGCGCAAAAGATCTCTGCATGATCGAGCATATTCCCGAGCTGCTTGAGGCCGGCGTGACTTCTTTCAAGATAGAAGGACGCGGCAAGGGCGTGAACTATGCCGCCGGCGTCGTCAAAGTCTATCGCGAGGCGCTTGATGCGGCCGCCCGCGGCGATCGTACCGTTGATCCGCGCTGGATCGAAGAGCTGGGAATGTTTTCAAGCCGGGGTTATACGACGGGTATGTTCTTCGGCCCGCACCCCGATAAAGACTATCATCACGACGAGGCTCGCATCGACCGCAAGACGCACGACTTCGGCGGCATCGTTCGCGAGCGCAGTGCCGAACAGATCCTGCTTGCTCCGCGCACGGTGCTGCGCCCGGGCGAGCAGATCCAGTTCTTGAGCAAGGGCATCGAGACCGATCTTTTTACGATCACCGCTGTCTTAGATGAAGAAGGCAACACCGTGGCGGCGACAAAGAACGAGGCGATGGCCCGGCTGCAATTCGATCGCCCCATCCCCGATGTCGTCCGACCGATGGATATCATCCGCCGCCCCTGCATGACGACGGCTGCGAATTGATCTCTGGATAATGGTTAACCGCAGAGGGCACTGAGGACGCTGAGATAAAACCTTGACAGAAAATCATCTGCCGTGGATTTCTTTCGCCTATTTTGTGGACCACAAAACGCAGAAAGAAATTCACAAAATATACTTGCTATGCTAATTCCCTGTAACAACAGGCCTCAGAAAAAGAGCACTATGCCTCGGGAATTCAGGACTAAAAACATTTAGCGTCCACGAAAGGCACGAAAATCGCGAAAATCGAAATTCACAACCCCCAGCCTTTATAAGCGCAGGCGATCGAAGGGGCTAAGAAAGAATAGCAGTAAGATTTCCGGAAGAGAAAACCTTTTCGTGTCGTTCGCGCTTTTCGTGGACAATAAAAAAAGCCAAAAAACCAATCACAAAAGGCATCCTTCAAAATCTGTTTGAAGGGTAGTATCCTGAAACGACAGGCCTCCGGATAAAAGCACTATGCCTCGGGAATTCAAGACGCAAAACATTCAGCGTCCACGAAAATCGCGAAAATCGGAATCTTCATTTTCCTTAACTTAATAGAGTCAAGCGATTAGAAACCAAGAAAGAGAACAGCAGTAAGATTTTCCTGAACGCAAGACCTTTTCGTGCCCTTTTGTGCTTTTCGTCGACCACCACTCGACCGATGCGGCAGTCGGTTTTTTTAGCGGACACCGGGGCGGTGTCTGGCTTTACTGTACCAGCTCTCATTATGGAAATCAACGCACAGGCCGCCCTTGCTAAAGGCGCTTCTCTTACACCGTTTCGTTATACATCGGCCGATCCGGCTCCGCATGAGGTGGAGATCGAGATCACGCACTGCGGAATCTGCCGCAGCGATCTACATCTGATCGACAACGACTGGGGCGTGAGTAAGTATCCGCTTGTGCCCGGGCATGAGATTATCGGGCATATTACGAAGGCGGGCACCGACGTTTCGCTGAAGCCAGGTACGCGCGTCGGCGTCGGCTGGCAGCGCTCGTCTTGCCTTGAATGCGAAGAATGCGTTTCAGGCCGCGAGAATCTGTGCATCAAACACGAGGCTACCTGCAACAAACACTTCGGCGGCTTTGCCGAACGTATCGTCGTTGACTCACGCTTTGCCTTTCCCGTGCCCGACGCTCTCAGTTCCGAGAATGCCGCTCCTCTGCTCTGCGCCGGCGTCACCGTTTACACGCCCATGCGTCACTTTGCCGTGAAGCCCGGTCAGCGCGTAGGCGTTATCGGCATCGGCGGGCTCGGCCATCTGGCGCTTCAGTTTGCGCGAGCAATGGGATGCGAGGTCACCGCCTTCTCTTCAAGCCCTGATAAAGAGGCCGAGGCGAAATCGTTCGGAGCGCATCACTTCGTGCAGATGACGAAGCAGAATCTGCGCTCGCTGCGTCGTTCCCAGGATTTCATTCTGAATACGGCGATGGTGGAGATGGACTGGCATGCCGTTATCCAGACGCTGCGCAGCGACGGACGCCTCTGCTTTGTCGGAGTGCCCGATAAGCCGCTGAGCCTGCCCGTGCATCTGATCCTCGACGGACGACGCAGCATCAGCGGCAGCAATATCGGCGGACGCAACGACATGCTTGAAATGCTTCACTTCGCCGCTCTGAACGGCATCAAGGCGCAGACCGAGGTGATGCCGCTTGCCTCGGTCAACGAAGCGGTGCAGAAGGTGCGCGACAACAGAGCTCGCTACCGTATGGTTTTAGCGATGCAATAACGGTTGCCGCCGCCCTGCCCGATGACAAAGCTGTCCGTATGCGTTCTGCATTCCCCAATCTCACCGGCCGACTTGCACTGGCAGCGCTGCTGCTTCTGCTTCCGGCCACCATCCTTCCGGAGAAGAAGATGACCCCTACCTTTCAAACTCTGCTTGATCGATCCCGACGCTTCACGCTGCCCAACGGACTGCGCGTCGTCTTCTTGCAGAGAGGGGATGCTCCGGTGGCCGCTCTCTATCTGAAGATTCGCGCAGGCGGATCAGACGAATCGCCCGAAGATACGGGCATCGCCCACATGCTCGAACATATGCTTTTCAAGGGCACGAAGATCCAGGGCACGCTCGACTATGAGGCCGAGGCTCGATACCTTGAGATCATCGATCGCTGGGCCATGAAGTACGATCGCAGCCGGCGCGAGCTTGAGGCGGCACAGGCAGACCGTGCGGCTCCTGAGAAGATCGAAGAGCTGACCCGACGCGTCGAGAAATGGCGCAACCGCATGGATCTGATCCAGTCCGATGTGGCGAAGTTCCGCGTGCCCGACGAAGACTCCCTGCTCTATTCTCTGAACGGCGAGCGCGGGTATAACGCCTACACCAACCGCGATCTTACAAGTTATCTTGTCGAGCTGCCTTCGAATCGTATCGAGGTCTGGGCGCGCATCGAATCCGACCGCTTTAAGAATCCCGTTCTACGCGAGTTCTACACGGAGCGCGACGTCGTCTCTGAAGAGAGACGCATGCGCGTCGAAAACGTCGGATCTTCTCTTTTAATGGAGAAGTTTCTCGAAGAGGTCTACGGCGATCATCCGTATGGCCCGTCTCTCATCGGACCTATGGAGAAGATCCTTTATTTTAACCGTCCGCAGGCCGCACGCTTCTATCAGGAGCATTACGGTCCGGATAACGCCGTCATCGCCGTCGTAGGCCGCTTCGACGAGGCGGAGGTTAAAGGCCTGATCGAGAAGTACTTCGGCGACTGGCAGCCGCGAAAAAAACACGGCTCAGAAAAACCCGGGAGCAAGCACGATACGATTCCCGAAGCAAAGCCGCAGCTGCGCAGGGTCGATGTCGATGTGCGTCATCCCGGTTCGCCTGCGATGTTTATGGCGTGGTTCAAGCCGCCTTTTCCGCATACCGACGATTTGAAGCTCGAGGTGCTGGCCCGCATCCTCGCCGGCAGCGAAGAGACCCGTCTCTACCGACGCCTTGTTCTTAAAGATAAAATCGCCGCCGCCGTGAATATCTACTCTGGATTTCCGGGCGAGCGTTATACAAACATGTTCTTTCTTTCGGCCGTTCCCGTTCTGCCTCCGCAGGCGATGAGCGATGAAGCGGCCGTCGCGCAGGGCTATGATCGCATCGAGATGGCCGTCTTCGAAGAGATCGAACGCATCGTCCGCGAAGGCGTCACCGACGAAGAGGTTTCGCGAGTTAAGAAAGGTATCGCTACCGAGCTTGTGCAGGGATTTCAATCCAACGGAAATCTGGCCGATTCTCTCACTTACTACGAGACGATTACGGGCGATTACCGCGATACATTCCTGAATTACGATAAGCTGAACACGATTACAGCGGCTGACGTGAAGGCGGTCGCCGCGCAGTATCTGAAGCGCGACATCCGCATGATGGGTCGCCTGCTTCCGCCTCCTGCGCAAAACAATGAAGCGCCCGCCAACGGCGAGAAGGAGGCACGCTGATGCGACGCCACTTCAAACAGAAGCTTCTCCCGAAATCCGCTCGCGGCTTCAGGCAGATGCTCTTACTATTCTTGATTACCGGAGCTTTCATGACGAACAGTGCAGGAGCGCAGACGCTGGATCTGCTGCAAAGAGATGGAAACGTGCTTGAAGGCATGAAGATCAAGCCGCTATCGTATACGAATCCGGCCGTGAAAACGGTGCAGATCGACGCACAGGCACGGCTCTATATGCTTGCCGACGATACGCTGCCGCTGATCAATCTGCGGCTTGTGTTCGAAGGCGGCACGTCATCCGAAGAGAAGGCGTTCGGAGTCACCTCGGCCCTTGCCTCGTATATGAAGCTGGGCGGAGCCGGGGATCGCTCGGGCGAAGAGATAGCCGACGCCCTTGCCACGCTTGGCGCCTCGCTTGAGATCGGCGCCTCTGAAGATACCTTTATCGTGCAGTTAAGCGCCCTGAAAGGCGACTTCCCCGCGGCGATGCAGATTCTCGAAGACGTGCTGCTGCGTCCTCGCTTCGACGAGGCCATCCTTCCCGTTATTCAGAGCTCGATGCGCACGGCCATTCAGCGACGCAACGACCGCCCCGAAACGATCGCCCAGCGCAAGCTGCGCGAGGTCTTTTTTCTTCCCGATCGTCGCGGTCATTCGCTTCAACTGGCCGACGTCGACGCCATCGACGTAGCGGCCGTTCGCCAGGCTCATGCTACGCT